>CANKOI010000015.1 GCA_947484175.1 Deltaproteobacteria bacterium | reverse complement strand
GGCTGGTTCATGTTGAAGAAGCACGGAAACAGCCGGTACCACCGCATCCGCACGATCACGGTGGTGGGCGTGCAGATCGTCCTCGCGTTCAGCCTTCCCTTGGCCCTGAACCTCGCGGGCCAACCGGAGCTCTACCTCACCTACGTGTGGCCGCTCAGCTACGACAAACTCTTCCCGGGCACCCTCGCTGGGCTTCCCCTCGCCGCGGCCATCTGGTTCGTGTTCGCCTCGCTCGTCCTGTTCCCCGCGCTCGCGTGGCGGTACGGAAAACGCTTCTACTGCTCGTGGATTTGCGGCTGCGGCGGGCTCGCGGAGACCTTCGGCGAGCCCTGGCGCCACCTCTCCGACCGCAGCACGAAGGCCTGGCGCGTGGAGCGCTGGAGCATCCATTCCGTGCTCGCGTTGGTGGTGCTCCTCACGGGCCTCGTACTGGCGGAGAGCGTGATCCCGTGGGGACCGTTGGAGGTGGCAAGCAGCACGCTCAAGGGCCTGTACGCCTTCTTCATCGGCGCGCTCTTCTCCGGGGTGGCCGGCGTGGGACTCTACCCGCTCATGGGCACCCGCGTATGGTGCCGCTTCGGCTGCCCCATGGCGGCGCTCCTCGGCCTGATCCAGAAGGTTGGCCGCTTCCGCATCGCGGTGAAACCCGACATGTGCATCAGCTGCGGCAACTGCTCCGCCTACTGCGAGATGGGCATCGATGTGCGTGCGTACGCCCAAGCGAACCTCGACGTGCGCAGGGCGAGCTGCGTAGGCTGCGGCATGTGCGCACATGTGTGCCCCCGAGGGGTGCTCCGCCTCACCACCGAGGCCGATGCGGGAACGGGAGCCCGCGCTGGGGAGTGGGTGCTGGAGCTGTGAGCCTCAGTACGACTCTTCGGCCGGGAGGTTCGCTTTCACGACGGCGTCCCACTGCGCGAGAACGCGGGCGCTGAGCGCCACACCGAGCGGCGCCGTGAACAGCAGGCCGACGTAGCAGAGGATCACTCCGAGGGAGCTGATCACGCCCGCGAGCATCAGCCCGAGCCAGGTCATCACAAACGCCCCAGGGCTGCGCCGGATCGCACCGAGGCTCGCGCCGGGGGCGAACAGAGGGAAGCTCTCGCCGTTGTAGAGGCGCCGCGTAAGGTCGACCGAGAGCACTCCGAGGACAAGCACCCCCAGCAGGAACATCCCGTAGCCACCCACCATGCTCACCATCATCAGGAGCGCGCCGATTCCCCCCGCTGCTTCCCCGCCCTCGCTGCCGCTCCCGGCGGCCGCGACCGCCGTGCCGGCGGCAGCCCCTCCAAAGGCGCACCCCGCAGCGCAGCCAACGAGGAGCAACACCGCCGGAAACACGTTTAGCGCACGGAGCAGCCACACCTTGAAGCCGCCTCCGATGTCCTCGCCGAGGGAGGGAGTAGGGAGGTCGGCATTGCCCTCCTGAAGATGCTGGTAGCAACGCTTTCCGTAGCCGATCAGCTGGAACGGGCCGACGAAGGGGATCAGGATGCAGGCGCCGACGATGACCACCTTGCGCGCCCACCGCTCGTCCTTCGAGAACAGGTCGAACATCGTACCGACAGAAACCGTGGGCTGATCCATACGCGTCCCGGGAGGAGGGCCGAGGCTATCGGACTGGGGCTGCAGGCGCCGGCAAATTCCCTAAGGGAGCCCCCCGCCCCCCTGCTCCCACACACAGATGCGGTTGCCCTCGGGATCGAGCAACTGCGCCACCCGAACCCCACCTGGCCCCGGGCCCACGCGGGCGATGCGGCTCCCCCCCAGCTCCAGCGCACGACGCACCACCCCCTCGATCGCAACGACCTCGACGTACAGCTCGGCTCCGGCGCTTGAGGGTTCTCCCCCCAACCAGAAGCTGCCCCTCAACCCGCCGGGCAAGAGAAAGTCCAGCCCGCCGGGCTGGCCCGCGGTGAACTGCCACCCGAAACAGCGTTCGTAAAAGCGAGCCGCGCGATCCAGATCACGCACAGCGAGGCGAAGGTGAACGAGGCAACCGGGCGGCATGCGTACCTGAACGCATATTCTATCCGTGCGCCAACTGATGGCCGACTGAGCAGGTCGGCAGGCTCAGGTGTCGCCCGACCCTCTCGGCGGGCCATCGCCGTCGACCCCCAAAACCTCGCCCGCCGGCCGCTCGTCGAGCGCGTCAACGTCCTGCGGCATCCAGCCCGCCGCAGTGACGTCGCCGTCGGTGGTTGGCTCGGGTGCAGAATCGTCAGCGGGGTGCGCCGATAGCTCCGCTGCGGGTGCGACCGGCGCCGCGGCAGCAGCCAGCGCGGCGGCGGCAGCCGCGGCTTCGGCCCGCCCGCGATCCTCGGCCTCGTCGTAGCAGCACTTCTTGTACTTGACGCCGCTGCCGCAGGGGCACGGGTCGTTGCGCCGCACGTCGTTTTGGAAGGCGAAGAGTCGCGTCTCCGAGCCGCTCTCCGGGAGCCGCGGCGCTGCCCGCTGGGGCGGCAGAATCGGGCTGAATACGGGCGCGACCGGCGCCGCCTCTTCGGTGAACTGCCGAGCACGCTGCGCAGCGATCTGCATCTCTAGGTCGGCAGGCGTGACGCGGCGAGGCCTCACGTTGTTCGCGAAGCGCTCCACCATCTCCGGTTCCATGTGCATCACGCGGTTGATCACCGCCTCGTCGCGCAGGGACTGCATGAGCTGGAACAGATGGAAGCCCTCTTTCTTGTACTCCAAAAGAGGGTTCTTCTGGCCGTAGCCGCGCAGCGACACCCCGTCGCGCAACCGATCCATGGCGAGGAGATGATCCTTCCAGAACTGGTCGGCGAACTGGAGCAACACCTGCCTGGCCGCCAGAGCGAGGTTCTCGGCCCCCGCTGCGGCTTCGCGGACCTCGAACGCCGCGGTGGCGTCGGCCACCATGCGATCGTAGAGCGCGAGCCGCGCTTCCTCCCTCAGGGCCTCGGGGGTGTCTGCCCACTGGACACCAAAGATCTCGTTCACGCGAGCGCTCAGCTTGGCCGTGTTCCAGTCTTCCGACTTCGTTCCCGCCGGCACCAGCTCCCCCATCAGGTCGCGGGCGAGCTCGCGGATGCTGTCGAGCAACATCCCCCGGATGTTGTCCCCCGAGAGGGCGCGGCGACGCAACTCGTACACGGCCTTCCGCTGCAGGTTCATCACATCGTCGTACTCGAGCAGGTTCTTGCGCATGTTGAAGTTGTTTCCTTCAACTTTCTTCTGCGCGTTCTCGATCGACGCGGTGACCCAGCGGTGCTCGATGGCCTCGTCTTCCTTCATTCCCATCCGCTCCATCCACACGGCGGTGCGGTCGGAGCCGAAAAGACGGAGCAAATCGTCTTCGAGTGAAAGGTAGAAGCGCGACGAGCCCGGGTCGCCCTGGCGGCCCGCGCGCCCGCGGAGCTGGTTGTCGATGCGCCGCGACTCGTGCCGCTCGGTGCCGAGGATGTGGAGCCCGCCCACGGCCAACACCGCCTCCCGCTCCGCATCACACTCCGCGCGATGGCGCGCGAGCACTTCTACATACAGCGGGTGGGTCGCATCGGGCCCCGGCGGCGGAGCGCCCTTGAGCCGCGCGGCCTCTTCTTCGGCGCGGGGCCACAGGCCCTCAACCTCCTCGCCACCAGCGCGGCGGTTCACCAGTTCGATGCGCGCCAAGCCCTCTGCGTCGCCACCCAGCTTGATGTCGGTCCCACGGCCGGCCATGTTCGTAGAGATGGTGACCGCGCCGCGGCGGCCCGCTTGCGCGATAATGAGCGCCTCGCGGTCGTGTTGCTTGGCGTTGAGCACCTCATGCGGGATGCCATCCTTCTCGAGGAGGCGATGCACGAGCTCGGACTTCTCCACGCTGGTGGTGCCGACCAGCACGGGCTGCCCGCGCGTGTGGCAATCCCGGAGCTCCGCCATCACCTTCTTGAACTTCTCGGATTGCGACTTGTAGACGATGTCGTGCTGGTCGTTCCGAGCGATGGGCCGATTGGTCGGGATCGGCACCACTTCGAGGTTGTAGATCTTCGCGAACTCCTCCGCCTCGGTCTCCGCCGTTCCCGTCATCCCGCCCAGCTTGGTGTACATGCGGAAGTAGTTCTGGAAGGTGATCGTGGCGTACGTCTGGCTTTCGGCCTCCACTTCCACACGCTCTTTCGCCTCGACGGCCTGATGGAGCCCATCCGACCACCGGCGACCGTACATCAGTCGCCCGGTGTGCTCGTCAACGATGATGACTTTGAGCTTGCCTTGCGAGCGGGGGTCGGGCTGCACGACGTAGTCCTTGTCGCGCTTGAAGAGGTAGTGAGCCTTCAGCGCCTGACTGACGTGGTGGAGCACCTCCATGTTGTGGGGCTCGTACAGATTGTCGATGTGCAACCGCGCCTCGAGCTTGTCCACACCCTCATCCGTGAGGGCCACCTGCCGCTGCTTTTCGTCGACCGTGAAGTCAACTTCCTTCTGGAGCACGCTGATGACGGCGTCCACAAGCTCGTACTTGTCGACCGTGTCTTCGGTCGGCCCGGAGATGATGAGCGGGGTGCGGGCCTCGTCGATGAGGATGCTGTCCACCTCGTCGACGATGCCGAAGTGGTGCCCACGCTGCACGTAGGCCTCCAGCGAGAACTTCATGTTGTCGCGCAGGTAGTCGAAGCCGAACTCGTTGTTCGTCCCGTAAGTGATGTCACAGCCGTACCCGGCCCGTTTGGACTCTTCGTCCCGAACCGCGGACAGCACCGTACCCACCGACATGCCGAGCGAGCGGTAGAGCCGCCCCATCCACTCCGCGTCGCGATTGGCGAGGTAGTCGTTCACCGTAACGACGTGCACACCCTTGCCAGAGAGCGCGTTGAGGTACACGGGAAGTGTGGCCACAAGGGTTTTGCCCTCGCCCGTGCGCATCTCCGCCACCATGCCGCGGTGGAGCACCTGCCCGCCGATGAGCTGCACGTCGAAGTGCCGCATATCGACCGTGCGGCGCCCGGCTTCCCGGACCACGGCGAACGCGTCCACCAGGAGTTCGTCGACCGTCTTCCCATTCGCGAGCTGCGAGCGAAACTCGGCGGTACAGTTGCGCAACTCTTCGTCGGAAAGCGCGCGATACTTCGGCTCCAGTTCGTTGATCCGCACCACGGCCGGCTGCATCTTCTTGATGAGGCGGGAGGCGGGCGAGCCGATGACGCGGCGAATCAGGTCGTTGAGCATGAGACCCCAGAAACGGAAGGGGCGGCGGTTAACGCCCCGACGGGTTGGGCGCAGCAAAAGCGCCAGCCCCGAGCATGCTAAGCACGCGGCGGTCCGTGGAGCGCCCGGATCGCCCGATGCCGAGATGTTTTAGGGCGAGGGCGGAACCGCAGCCCGCACCTCAGCGGCCTCCGCACCCAGGAGCGGCTTGAGCAGCTCCAGCTTCTCACGCGACACCGCGCGGCGCGGATCGACACTGAGCACCTCGCGAAACGCTTCCGCCGCTGCGCGGTAGTCGCCGCGGCGCGCGAGGCCGAGGCCGAGCGCCTCGCGCGCGTCGAGCAGCCGCGGGTTGCGCGTCAACGCGAGGCGAACCGACGCCTCCGCGTCGGCCCACGCCTGCAGTTCGTACTGGGCGGCACCGATCCAGAATGCCGAATCTGCCGTTGGCTCCTCGATCTCCGCCCGGCGACTCTCGGCGAGGGCGAGCTCCGCACGCGAGGTTTGCAGGTACAGGCGCGCCAGCGCGAGGTGGGCGCGGCTCCGACCGACGTCGGAGGCAGAACTGGCGAGGTACACGGCCCGGCGCAGCACCCGCTCGGCCTCCTCCAAGCGTTCAATCTGGCGCAGGAAAGCACCGAGGTTGAGCTGCACGGCCCACGCATCTGGGGCGAGCCGAGCCGACTCGCGCAGCGCTGCCTCCGCCTCCATCATGCGCCCCAGCGTACGCTGCGTTGCGCCGATGCCTTGGAAAGCCCTCCAGTCGGTGGGACTCCTCTCGGCACACTGGGTGTACCAGCGCAAAGCCTCGTCGGCCCGCCGCCGGGCGAAGGCAAGATCGCCGCGGAGGCAACGAGCCGCGGCCGACCCGGGGTTCATCAGCAGCGCCGCCTCGACGACCGAGTCGGCCTCTACCCAAGCCGCCGAGCCTTCCCCCTCCGCGGCAGCGCGTGCGGCGAGACCGCGGGCCCGCTCCAGCAGTGGCTCCACCATGGGGTCGATCGCTACGCCGCCGCCCGGGTCGTCCGCCAAGCTTTGCGCCCGCTCAAGCGCCACCCGGATGTCGCCTGCAGCGCTCGCCCGCAGCACCTGCAGCGAGGCGCGGCGCGTAGCCTGCCGGGCGGCGAGACCCTCCGGGAGCGCCCCCGCGAAGACATGACCACCCTCGGCCTCAGGCGTGAAGAGTGCCGTGATCGGCAACAACTCCACCTCCGACGGCATTCCCGCTCCGGGGGCCTCCCCGACCGGGAGGTCGGCGACTGCGTGGTGGTCGGCGATGACGAGACTTCCCAACTCGAGTGCCGTGGCCAGCGTGTAGTCTCGCAACCAGGGGGCTGAACGGACACAAAGCGAAAGGTCGTCCCAGGCCACGGGCCGCTCTGTACCCACGACGACGAGCGACTCCGCCCCCTCCGGAGGAGCGTACACGGCCACCACCGGCCACAGACCTGCAAAGGCCGAGAGCGCTGAACGAAGCGCCGACACTTCCACACCAAGCCCCGGAAGCAGCAGCACGTGCGCGCCCCCGTCATCCACCCGCCCGGCCGTCCGCGCTAGGCGGCGGGCGTCGGGCCAAGCCGTGCGCCCGTCGCGCCACCCCACGCGCACGAGCTCCACCACGGCGCTGGCACGGCCCGACGCGGCCAAGAGCGCGGCCGAAGGAAGCCGCAACAGTCGGATGTCGGCCGCCAGCCAAGTGCGGCGGGCCACGTCGTCCGCGTCGGCCACCGCGCGGGCCAAGGGGCGGTCCGGCGCGGCCACGTCGACACCGGCGAAGCCGAAGCCCCGCAGCACGGTGGCGGCGTTGCCGAAGTCATCGCCTACCAGGCGAACCCGCCCTCGGGACCGCGCCGAACACCCGGCGAGCGTACCCGCGAGCCGCTCCGAGGCCGATGTGCGGCCCGAAATGCCCGCCGCCGACCCGTCGATCTCCACTAGCCGAATGCGCCCCTCGACCCACCACTGCGAGGCCCCCACCCACGACCATGACGTGTGCGCCGCGGCCCCCGACCGCAACTCCGCCAAGCGGCCAGCCATCGCTCCGCTCCCGCCAGCCATTGCTGAGGCGCCCCGCGCCTGCCAGTCACGCGGAAGTTCACGGACGAGCGGCAAGGCCGCGAGGCTCGCGAAGAGCGGCACGAGCAGCCTCGTCTCGCCACGTGCGAACGTCTTGAGCAAGTTCCCACCCGCGAACCCCAGCACCCAGACCGACGCCCCCGGACCACCAGCGAGGCCTCCGGAGAGCGATGCAACGCCCTGAACGAGAGCCAGAACCGCGAGCGCGGCTGTCGCAAGCCGAGGCAGCCGCACCAGCAGCCCGAAGGCGACCGCGGCGGCCAACCGGAGAAAGTAGAGGGGCGCGGGCTCGTGCGCGGCACGCAGGATCAGGAGAGCGGCAAGCGCGAAAGCCCACCACGCGGCGAGGGCCACCAGAGGTCCCCACGCAACGATCGGCCGGCGCGCGGCCAGATCCCTAACGCCGGGCTCCACAGCGAGCGCAACGCCGGCGCCAACAACCGCAAAGACGCCGCCGGCCACGGGGGGGAACTGCCCCACGACTACACCCGTGAGAAACGCCACCCCTGAATGCAGGAGTGGCGCGCGAAAGAATACAACTCTAAACGGCCTTAATGTAGCGCCCGCCCCAAGCCCAACCACCAGGGGGAGCGCAACAACCCAGTGTTCGAGTGCCCGCCCCGGAGCCAGAAGTTGCCCGACGACGACGAGGGCCAACGTCGCGGCAACCACCCCCAAAGAAGGCCCCAACCGGCTGAGCGCTCCCCCCGTCGAAAACCCTGCTAATGCCGCTGCCGCCGCGATAATCGTTGGCAACGGAGCGTCCGCCCAGACCCGTTGCACCTCCATCAGGAGGAGCGAGGCACCGGCCCCAACGGCCACGCCCGAAGCCACCAACTGCATCTCCGGGCCGAACCGCCGCATCGCCTCCTCTTACCCCACCGCCTCCCAACGTTGACCATCGGTGCGCCATTCTGATAGAACACGGACGCCTCGCAGGAATCGACTTGGCTCTGCTCGCTCGCCCCCGAAGTGCTGTAGCGCTCGACATCGGCTCAAGCCACATAAAAATGTTGGAGCTTGAAACCGATAAGTCTGGGAAATATCGGCTAAAGCACTTTGGAACGGCCGCGTTGCCGCCCGAAGCGGTGGTTGATGGCCACTTCATGAACACCGGCGCGGTCGTCGACGAATTGCGGAATTTGCTGGCTCGGCACAAGGTCAAGACCCGAGAGGCCTGCGTGGCCGTGTCCGGGAATTCGGTGATTATCAAACGGATTTCGCTTCCTCACATGAAGCGCGACGAGCTGGAGGAGTCGATCACCTGGGAGGCGGAGCAGTACATTCCCTTCGACGTGAACGAAGTGAACATCGACTTCCACATCCTCAGCGATCGGCCCGACGATGCCGGGCAGATGGATGTGCTGCTCGTCGCCGCGCGCAAGGACCTGATCAATGAGTACAGCGCGCTGCTCATTCAGGCGGGCCTACGGCCGGCCGTGATCGATGTGGCCGCCTTCGCGCTGGAGAACATGTTCACCCAGAACTACGACGTGGGCCCCGAGCCTGTGGCGCTGGTGAACGTGGGCGCCTCCACGGTGAACGTGAACGTGCTTCGCGGCGGAACCAGCGCCTTCACCCGCGACGTGGGCATGGGCGGGCGGTTTTACACTGAGGAGATTCAACGCTCGCTCAA
Organism: Deltaproteobacteria bacterium; assembly: GCA_947484175.1. Taxonomy (GTDB): domain Bacteria; phylum Myxococcota_A; class UBA796; order UBA796; family SXON01; genus SXON01. Next base: position 48,506 of record CANKOI010000015.1, on the reverse strand, counting down.
CGTAAGCTTCGAAGAAGCAGAGGCGCTCAAGGTAGGGGGCGCCAACAACGACCGGGCAGCCGTGGTGCCCGAAGAGGTGGAGAGGGTCCTGAGCACGGTTTCCGAAAACATCGCGACGGAGATTCACCGCTCACTCGACTTCTTCCTGTCCACCTCAGGCGGGTCGGTGTTGAATGGCGTGTACCTCTCCGGCGGCGCCGCCCCAACGCCCGGTCTCGCAGCGGCCATCGAGCGCGCCACCGGCGCACCGGTAACGCTTGTCGATCCCTTCCGGCGCATCATCGTGGATGAACGAACATTCAATCCTCGCTTTCTTCAGGATACGGCGGGGCAGGCGGCCATTGCCGTGGGCCTGGGCCTTCGCCGCGGTGACGACAAGTGATTCGCGTCAACCTACTTCCAGTTCGCCAAACCCGGAAGGCCGAGGCCCTCCGACGCGAGACCGTGCTTGCCAGCCTCTTGGCGCTGATCGTGCTTGGTGGCTGCCTGTTCATCTGGGGTGGGCTCCAGATCCGGCTCTCCGCGGTAGACAGCGAGAACCAAAGGCTGGAGGCCGAGATTGCTCGGCTCGCGGAAGATGTGAAGCGGGTGGAGGTTCTTGAGGCGAAGAAGGCCGACCTGCAGCGAAAGCTCTCGGTCATCGCGCAGTTGCGGAGCCGCCGCAGCGGTCCGGCGCACATGCTGGACGAACTCGCGCTCGCCGCTCCGGAGAAGCTGCAACTCACCGAAATCACCGAACAGAGCGATTCAATGGTGATCACCGGGCTTGCGGTGAGCAACGAGATCATCAGCCAGTTCCTGCGCGCGCTCGAAGCGAGCGACTACTTCCAGATGGTTTACCTGGAAAACATCGAATCGTACGAGGCCAAGTCGTCCTCCACACCTGTCATGCTGAAGGCGTTCTCGCTGACGGCGAAGCGCGTGGATCCCAGCGCCACCAAAAGCGCGCCCCCCGGCGAAAAGCCTGCCGCCGCCACACCGGCCGGGACTGCGCCCGCGGCACCCGCACCGGCAACTCCCGAGGGCGCCCCCCCGGCTGCCGGCACGGCGACCAGCGCCCCCGCAGGAGCCCCCCCCCCGGCCGCTGCAGTCAGTGAGGCGCCTGCCGCCGGAGCCACGCCATGAGTCAACTGATGGACCGGCTCGCGCGCCTCCCCCGCTCCCAGCGACTGGTGGTCTACAGCCTCGGCTACCTCTTGTTGCTGATGGCGCTGTTCTTCACGTTCCTCGGGCCCGCGATGGAGGACATCAGCAGCGCCACTTCAAAGCGCGGCAGGCTGACTACCCAACGGGATGAGGTGAAGACCCGAGCGGAGAATCGGAGCCTTTTTGAGTCCGAACTTGAACAGCTCGAGGCCGACCTCAAACAGGCCCTCAAGGAGCTCCCCGATGACCGTGAGATTCCTGGGCTCCTGAGTGAGATCGACGCATTGGCACGCAAGTCGGGGCTGGAAGTACGGAAGTTCCAGCCGCTGGCCGAGGCCGCACGCGAGTACTACGCCGATGTGCCCGTCCAAATCATCATGGCCGGCAGCTTCCACGAGATCGCCATCTTCTTCGATCGGGTCGGGAAGATGAGCCGCATCGTGTCGGTCGCCGACGTCGCGATGACCTCACCTGTCGAAACGGGTGCCGAAACCACGTTGACGGTGGAGGGCAAAGTGGTGACCTACCGCTTCCTTACCGACGAAGAGATCAAGAAGAACAGCGCGGACCCCAAGAAGAAGAAGAAGGGGGGTGAGGAGTGACTCACAGGTGCACGATTCTGGTCTTTGCGCTCGTGGCCTGCGGCGAGCCGCTCGAGGCCCCGAAAATCGGCGGCCCCCCCAAGCTGAGTGCGCCGGTGCCGCGCGCCGCGGCCGAACCCGAAGCCGACGCTTGGTTCTACAATCCTGCCGGCAAGCGGGACCCTTTCACCAGCTTCCTCGCCCGCAGCACGCGACCCGAGGACAATCCCGACGCGCCGCCGCTGCAGCGCTGGGACACCGATCGATTCCTCGTGACCGGCATTATCTGGAACGTCGACGCGCCGCGCGCGCTCCTCGTCGACCCCGAAGGCACCGGCCACGTGGTGCGCCATGGCACCTATGTAGGACGAAACTGGGGTAAGGTGACCGCTATCTCGGAAGACGGCGTAGTCGTCACGGAGGAGTACCGCATGCTCGATGGGGAACTGGTCGTAAATCCTGTGAGCATTCAGTTCGGCGGGACGGCGAAGAAGCAATGAAAATTCAGAATGGAGTGGTGATGCGTTCTCCCCTGCTCTTGGGCGCGATCTGCTGCCTAGCGCTCGCCTCCAGTCCGGCGCTGGCCGGCGCGCCCACGACCGTGGGAGCTGCCTCGGTAACGGGCAGCGCCGAACGTACCGAGGTGAGTATTCCGCTGACGGGAGAAAACCCGGCGTACAGCGCGTTCAAGGCTTCGAACCCTGACCGGCTCGTAATCGACTTCCCGGCGAGCGCCGTGGCCGAGGGAGCGACCGTCGGTACCGGAGGACTTGTGAGTCGCGGGGAGCTTTCGAGCTTCAATGACGGAACGGAGGTGGTGCGCCTCACCCTGTACCTCAGCGGGCCGTTCACCCATGAGCTTCGCCAAGAAGGCGCAAGTCTCGTCGTTTCGCTGTCACCCGGAGCCGCCGCCGACCCCCTCGCCGACGCGTTGGCCGGCGGCCGACTCTCCGGTCCCGCCGCCACTCCGGAAGGTCCTTCGCTCACCACGCTCGACTTCGCCTTTGATGAGTCGCTGAGCCGGGTGGTGCTGGGACTGAACTCGGTGGAACCGGCCGTTTCGCAGCCCTCCGACCGCCTCATCGTGGTCGACCTTCCAGGCGCCGCTATGCCCAGCTCGTTGGCACGGGAGATCGATAGCAGTCGGTTCTTCAGTCCGGTCGAGAGCGTGAAGGCACGCCCCACCCGTGCCGGAACCCGCGTGGAGATCGCCCTCCGAGAGCCGGTCCAGTACCAGCTCAAGCGTGAGGGTCAGCTCTTTACTGTCGAGATCACCAACCCCGCCAGCATGACGCAGGCGCGGGCGGAGCGCGCACAACATTCTGCTCAGGCCGCGCCTTCCGACCCGGACTCGAACGAGGGGCGCGGGCTCTCCAATGCCAGCGGGAAAGAAATCATCATCGGCAGCAAGGGCTTCACCGAAGATCCGCAGACCACCTTGGGCTCCGGCAGTGGCAGCGACGACCCGAACGCGCTCTCCTTCGCGGAGGATGCCCCCGGGGCCAGCAGCGCCCGCTATCGCGGCCGCCGGATGTCCATCGATTTGCAGGGCGCCGACATCCATGCCGTCTTCCGGTTCATCGCCGACACGGCCGACCTCAACATCGTGGCCAGCGACGAAGTTCAGGGCACCGTAACGGTTCGCCTGAAGGACGTGCCGTGGGATCAGGCGCTTGCCGCCGTGCTGCAGGCCAAGGGCCTCGCGGCGCAGCGGTTTGGCAACATCATCCGAGTCGCCCACATTGAGACCATCAAGTCCGAGCAACAGGCCGCCGTGGAAAAGGACAAGGCCACCAAGCTCCTCGAGCCGCTGGAGATCTACATCGCTCCGTTAGACTACGGCTCGGTGACAGAGGTGGCGGCGCAGCTTGAGCCGCTCCTCAGCGAGCGTGGCTCCATTCAGGCCGACTCGCGTTCAAATCAGCTCATCATCAAAGACGTACGCGCCACCATCGCCATGATGCGTGAGCTCTTGAAGCGTGTCGACCAACAGAATCGTGCGGTCTCCATCGAGGCGCGTTTCGTGGAGGCCACCTCCTCCAAGGTAAACTCGCTGGGCATCCAGTGGGGCAGCTCCGTAGACGCCTCCGGAGCCACCGGCTACCAGACCGGGGCCTTCTTTCCGAACTCGATCGGTGTTTCGGGTGGGCTCTCGCAGGCAGGCGCCAGCCAGTTCTATTCTCCCGACACGGACAGCCTCCTGGTCGACCTCGGCTCCTCCGGCAGCTCCGGAGCGATCGCCTTTTCGCTCGGCAGCATTCCCGGCCTCATCGACCTTGACGCGCGACTTTCTGCGCTTGAGACCGAGGGTTGGGGGCGGCTCGTTTCCAGCCCGCGGGTGAGCGTGATGGACAACGAGTCGGCCACCGTCACGCAGGGAGCCTCGATCCCCTACGAGAGTGTCAGCGCGCAGGGCACCACCGTGCAGTTCGTCGACGCCGTACTCCAGTTCGTGATCACCCCGCACATCACCACCGACGGGCACGTGGCGATGGACGTCAAGATCAAGAACAACCGCCCCGACTTCAGCCAAACCGTACAGGGCCGACCCGCAATTGCGAAGAAGGAGCTCGAAACGAAGGTGTTGGTGCTAGACGGCGACACCGCCGTTCTCGGCGGCGTGTACGCGACCGAAGAATCGTGGAGCCAGGAGCGGGTGCCGGGCCTCGGATCCATCCCGCTGCTTGGCTATCTCTTCAAGAATTCATCCACGGCCCACCGCCAGAACGAGATGCTCGTCTTCATCACTCCGCGAATCGTCGCCGACGATTGAGACTGGCCCTCGCAGGCCCGATGGGCGTGGGGAAGACCACCGTGGGCCGGGTGCTCGCAGAGCGTTTGGGCGCGTCCTTCGTAGACTTGGACTGCGCCGTCGGAGACATTCCCGCGCTGTGGAAAGCGGGAGGCGAGGCGCACTTCCGGGCGCTGGAGCGGGAGACCCTGCGACATGCTGCCGCAGGCGATGGCGTGCTGGCGTTAGGCGGCGGAACGCTGGAAAGCGAGGTAAATCGAGAGATGCTGAGGGGCTGGCGCGTAGTTGTGCTCCTGGCGATGCCCGAGACGCTGCAGGAACGGATGAAACAGCCCGCCAACCGCCCGCTCGCCGCGCAGTGGCGCACACTACTCGACACGCGGATGCCGGTGTGGCTCGGCTACGGGGCACCGGTGTGGGTGGACGGGCTTGACGCCGCCGCTGTGGGCGAACAAGTCTTGGCGCGATGCTGATCAACACCCTTCGCCTGACGCTCGGGTACGATGTGGTGATCGCCCCCTCGTTCGTGGGGCTTGCAGCCGCCCTTCGAGACCTTCGCATCCAGCGGGTCGTCGTGGTGACCAACACGACCGTCCAGTCCCTTCACGGCGACGCCCTCGCGGCCGAACTTACGGAGCTCGTGGGCGCTTGGGTGGTGCTTCCGGATGGCGAGGCCTTCAAGACGCTTGACACCTGGAGAACGGCCGTCGCAGGGATTCTCGCCGCCCGGCCCGATCGGCAGACCGCGGTGCTGGCCTTTGGCGGCGGTGTTGTCGGAGACACGGCCGGTTTCGCCGCGGCGGCCACGCTGCGCGGCCTACCGCTCATTCAGGTGCCGACCTCCCTCCTATCCATGGTCGACTCCTCGGTCGGCGGCAAGACCGGCGTGAACGTAGACGAAGGCAAGAACCTCGTGGGCGCGTTTCACCAGCCCCGCCTCGTGTGGGCGGCGATGCACACGCTGGCGACCCTCCCGGCGCGAGAGGTGCGGTGCGGGCTCGGCGAGATCCTGAAACACTCGATTCTCGACTCCGAGGAGGCCCTCGTGGAGCTTGAGCGCGCCGCGCCCTTCTTGGTTGCCGCCGATGCGAACGCGCTGGCGCGGGCCGTGGCGGCGTCGGTGCGGTTCAAGGCGGCGATCGTAGAGCGGGACCCTTGGGAACTCGGAGTGCGAGCCACCCTGAACCTCGGGCACACCCTCGGTCACGCCATCGAGAGGGCGGCCGGCTACGGCGCGTGGACTCATGGCGATGCCGTGGCGCTCGGCGTCGTGGCCGTCTGCCGATTGGCGGAGCGGCGTGGCGCAACCGAGGGGTTCGCCGCGCGCGTGGCCCACCTCGCTCGGGCGCTCGGCCTGCCCACCCGCCTGCCGGACGACCTCTCCGACGACGCCCTCACCCGCGCGATGGCGTTCGACAAGAAGCGCGAGCGTGGTATGGTCCGGCTCGTGATTCCGCTCTCGCCCGGCTCCGTCCACCTTGAGCCCGTTGCCGACGTTGAGCTCGCCGCCCTCTGTGCCTGCGCGCGGGAGCAGGGATGATCCTGCTGGTAGTTGCGGCGTGCTCCGCCCCCGAGGCCGGCCCCGGCGCCACGGTGATCGCGCCCGACGACGTCTCCGCGCCTTGGGACGAGGCCTACGCCGAGTCCGACGACATCGGCGGCCTCTTCCCAATGGAGGCCCGGGTGCTCAGCGCCGAAGGGGTCTGGCTCGACGGCGTGCACGTATCCGTGCTGAGTGGGTGGGACGGCGCATTGATCCTCCCGCGCGCCGCGCGAGGAGAGCCCCGCCTTCTCGATGCCCGCAGCGATCAGCTGGTCGCCGTAGGGAGCTGTGGAGAATCGTCCGGCCACGGTTGCAACTGGCTGGAGGGCATCACCGACCAAGAGGGTACCTTCCGCTTCGATGTTTTCGTGGATGTGGCGCCCGACTCAGGCGCCAAGGTTCCCGTCTTCATCTCCTCGGGGCACGACGTGGTGAGCGTGGAAATTTCGCTCGACATGGCCGTTGTGGTACACTGATGCGACTCGGAGATGGCATGGTTCTGTTGTTCGGCCTCGTCGCTTGCTCATCCGGACCCTACGATCCGCCGTATACGGCCACGCTGTCTACGCCAGTCACCTCCATCACCCTCACGTCCACCGGCGGGATCACGGCGGAGGATGGGTTTGGGCTCGTCTTCTTCGACCAGGTAACGGTCATCAACGAGGATCGTTTCGGGCGCGACCTTCCGCTTGAAAACGTCGTCGTCGACATCAGCAGCGGCTGGGGTGGAACCTACATCCTGCCCGAGCGCGCGGTGAAGTCGGTCGATGATTTCCGCGAAGACTGCGAGGCGGGCGAAGGAGATGAGGAGTACCGCGACCTCTGCGACGCGCTCTTGAACGATCCCGACAACGATTATTACGAGTTGTCGGCGGAGTACACCGCGGCCGAAGAAGACGACGAGGGCAACGCCGGGTTCCGGCCCAACTACTTGCGCGGCACCACCAACAACCAGGGCGTGGTGGAATTCTACCTCTTCGTGGACAGCACGCCGGGCGCCGACACGGATTTCGGGGTGTCGATGAGCATCCCCAGCGATTACACCTCCATGATCGTCTCCACCGTGGCGCTCGGGGAAAAGTAGGCCGGTTTGACGCCGGAGATCGCAGACCTTCGGCGGCGTGTCCGGGAGGACCCCCGTTCGCTGGCTTTCGTTCGGCTGGCGGAAGCGCTTCGAAAACAAGGGGAGCGGGCGCAGGCGTTGACCGTGCTGCGTGCCGGGCTTCGCCACCACCCCGACCTGCCCACGGCCCGAGTCGTGCTCGCACGGATCCACCTCGAAGCCGGTGCACGCGCACTCGCGCTCGCGATCCTGGAGGAGGTCGCCAGCGCCGACCCCGAGAACGTCGCCGCGGGCGCGATGCTGGCGGGTCTACTCGTCGAAGACGGGCGCCTGCGGGAGGCGCGCGCGCTCCTCGACCGGCTGAAGATGAACGCCGGACAGGATCCGGTGGTGCAGTCCTTGCTGGTCCGAGCGAGTCCCGAGCAGAAGCGCCTGCACGGCACGGGCGACGACCCCTTCGACACCCCGCGCTGGGCCGACCGGCTCGCTAGCTTCGGCGACTACCCGCGCGCCACCCGCGCGTGGCAGCGCATCTACCAAGCGAACCCGCGCGACCGTCGCACTCGCGGCCGATTGATCGAGCTCTCCCGAGGGCTCGATGGTCTGGGCGACGGAGGCTCCGACCTCCCCGCTCCGCACGGCTTTCGTCACCGCCTTCCCGGCGAGGGCGAGGTGGTGCTGGCCCTGCTCGACGACCACGCTCATGACTCCCCCCCGCCGGGCGACACCGCTCTGGCCGCGTGGAGTCGCGTTTTCTGGAGCCCCTGATGCGCGTTCTTGTCCTCCACGGCCCCAACCTCAACCTCCTCGGCACGAGGGAGCCAGCCACCTATGGGACGGCCACGCTTGCGGAGGTCGACGGACGCTTGGCGCGCCTGGCGGAAGAGCTCGGGGCCACTTGCGACAGTCGGCAGAGCAACCACGAGGGCGTGCTGGTAGACCTGATCCAGTCAGCCATCGGAAGGTACGACGCCATCCTCATCAACGCAGGCGGACTCACGCACACCAGCGTCGCGCTGCGCGACGCGCTGCTTGCCGTCGGATTGCCCTTCGTCGAGGTGCATGTAAGCAACACCCACGCGCGCGAGTCGTTCCGCCACCGTTCGTTGTTGTCCGACGTGGCGGCCGGTGTCGTCTTCGGGTTTGGCCCGCGCGGCTATGAGTTGGGCCTGCGCGGCCTTGTCGGTTAGCCTGCGCGGCCCGGGAGCGACGATGGACAACAAGGAAGTGGCCCGATTGGTGCGCATGATGAAGGCCCAGGGCGTGGAGAAATTCAGCTACCAGCGTGATGGCGTCGAGCTGACCGTCAAGTTCGTGGGCTCGGGAACCTACGTCGCCGCGCCTGCTGCTCCGGCACCCGCCGTCGCGGCGGCGCCTTCGACCGCGGCGGCCTCCCCGGTGGCAGCGCCTCCCCCGTCCGATCACAAGTCCATCAAGGCCTCTCTGGTGGGCACCTTCTACCGATCGTCGGGGCCCGACGCGGCGGCCTACGTCAACGTGGGCGACCGCGTGAGGAAGGGCCAGGTCGTCTGCATCATCGAAGCGATGAAGCTGATGAACCAGATCGAAGCCGACATCGACGGCACGGTCACCGAAATTCTTGTCGAGAACGCACAGCCCGTGCAGTTCGGACACGAACTGTTCCGCGTGCGGCCCGGGTAGTCGGTGTTCCGGAAGATCCTCATCGCCAACCGCGGCGAAATCGCCATGCGAACCATCCGGGCCTGCCGGGAAATGGGCATTCGCACGGTCGCGGTGTACTCCGAGGCCGACCGGCACGCGCTCCACGTTCGTTTCGCCGACGAGAGCGTATGCATCGGCCCGGCACAGGCGCGTGCCAGCTACCTCAACGCCCCAGCAGTGATCTCCGCTGCCGACATCACCCGCGCCGACGCGATCCACCCAGGATACGGTTTTCTCGCCGAGAACGCCACCTTTGCGGAGGCCGTGAACGCGCACGGCATGACGTTCATCGGCCCATCCCCCGAGCACCTCCGCCAGTTTGGCGACAAGCTGTCGGCCAAGGCTGCGGCCCGTGCGGCCGGGCTCCCGCTCTTGCCGGGTAGCCACGGCGCGGTCGACTCCCTTGACGAGTGTGTGGAGGTCGCCCGGCTCATCGGGTACCCGCTGATGTTGAAGGCCGCAGCGGGCGGCGGCGGCAAGGGCATGCGGGTGGTGGAAGATGAAGAGACGTTGCGGAACGTCTTCGCGATCACCTCCGCGGAGGCGCTCGCCGCCTTCGGCTCTGGCGCTTGTTTCCTGGAGCGGTATCTACGCACACCCCGGCACGTGGAGGTGCAGTTCGCGGGCGACCGTTTCGGGGCTGCGGTACACATCGGCGAGCGGGACTGCTCGATGCAGCGCCGCCATCAGAAGATCATCGAGGAGGCCCCAGCGCCCAACCTCCCGCCAGGGCTGGCCGACCGTTTGCGCCAAGCCGCTGCCAAATTGGTGGCCTCGACGGGCTACGTCACCGTCGGAACGTGTGAGTTCTTGGTGGAAGGCGAAGAGTTCTACTTCCTAGAGGTGAATCCGCGAATCCAAGTGGAGCACCCCGTCACCGAGATGGTAACGGGCATCGACCTCGTCCAGCTCCAGATTCGGCTCGCCGCCGGCGAGCCGATGCCCTTCGCGCAGAGTGAAGTGCGGGTGCGCGGGCATGCCATTGAAGTGCGAGTAAACGCAGAGGACCCTTGGAAGTTCACGCCCTCGCCGGGGCGGATCACCGGCTACCACGCACCCGGCGGCCCTGGCATTCGTGTGGACAGCGCGGTGCATGAGGGCGCGATGGTTCAGCCCTACTACGACTCGCTTACCGCCAAGATCATCGCCTACGCGCCCGACCGCGAGTCCGCCATCCGAAAGCTCCTCGCGGCCCTCGACGAGGTAGTGGTGGAGGGCATCCGCACGTCAATTCCTTTGCAGAAGCTGCTCCTCGCCGACCCCGTTTTCGCCAACGTCGCTTTTCACACCCGATACATCGACGATTGGCTCAAGAGCCGCCCCAGCTGACCCGGTGCGATACGATGCCATCCGGCAGGTTTGAACCCGAGGTCGAACAGTGAGCAACGAACGTCAGCGTCTTGAGGAGGAAGCACTGCAGCAGCTCAACCGCGGCAACGTGGAAGGCGTGCTGCGGGTGTACCTTTCCATTCTGCGGCTCGACCCCAAGGACCGGCGTATTCGACAGAAGGTGGGCGAGATCTACCTCAAGCAAGGCAAGGCACATGATGCCGAGCGACACCTACGCGACGTCGCCGACAGCCTGCTGAAGGAGGGTAGCCACCGCGCAGCGGTGTCGGTCCTCAAGCAGCTCGTCTCGATCCGGCCCGATGACCCCCAACTGCAGCTCGAACTGGGCGACTGCTATCTTGCAGGCTCCTACCTTCAGGATGCGAAGGCGTCCTTCGATGCGGCGCTGCGGAGCTGGGTGGGCCTCGGCAAGCCGTTGTTGGCAGCCAACGCGGCAAGGCGGCTGGCCGCAACCGCCCCCACTGACCTCACTCTCCGCCTGCGCGTGGCGGAGTTGCACGAGGCCGGTGGGGACGCCGTCGGCGCCACCGCCAACTACCGCGAAGTGATCGAGGAGTTCCGCCGTCGGGGTCGCACCGACGAGGTGGGTCGCATCGCGGAGGCCGCGCTGAAGTCGGCGCCGGAAGACGTCGGGCTACTCCTCGACGCCGCCGCGTCCCGGGTACAGCAGGGGGAGCACAAACGGGCGCTTCAGGCCCTCCAGAGCGTGTTCATGTCCGCTCCCCGTGAGCCGCGAACCCTCGATCTGCTTGCGCAGGCCTTCGAGGGCGTCGGCCAGCCTGAGCGGGCGTTCAAGATTCTCGGTGAGCTCGCGAAGGTGTCGTCCGAGCGCACCGACTACGCCGGCGAGGCCGCCGCACTTCGCAGAGCGGCCGCACTCTCACCCGGCGATGCAGACGTCGCAGCCCGATTGGCCGTTGCCGAGGACCGCTTGGGGCGCCTCGAGCGCAAGCTCACCCACCTCAAGTCCTTCGAAGCCACCGACGAGGCCACGCTTCGCTTGGTCGTACGCGCGGAGACCTTCATCCGATTCGGGCTCACCGACCGCGCGGAAAACGAATTGCGAGAGGCGATGAGCGGCGCCAGTGACCCCCTACCGCTTCAGGCCGCGATGGCCGAGGTGCTGGTCGCCGCCAAGCGCGTGGCCGATGCTCTCCCGTGGATGGAGCAGGTGTTGCCGCGGGCCGGCGCGGAGCGCGAGGTGGTGCTCGACCGTATGGCGCTGCTCAAGGGGGAGGCCCCGAGTGACGCCGAAGTGATCGATGACCCGCTCACCGCGCCGCCGAGCGCCCAAACGGCCAAGGTGGGGGAAACACTCGAAGAACGCGGGGATCGCCTCTCGGCGGGGGGCGACCAGACGGGTGCGCTGCTGGCGTGGCGCGCAGCCCTCTCCGACGACCCGCTCAACGAAGCCGTCCTCGGCAAGATCGCGGCGTTGCGCACGGCGGCCCGCGCTCGTGACACAGCCCCCGCGCGGCTGTTCGAGGCACCCGATGAGGGCACGTTCGCGGAGATCGAGCCCGACGAACTCCAGGAGGCCGGGGCGGGCGGCGACTCACTCCACCAAGCGCGGGCGCTGGTTGCCGTGGGGCAGGCCGACGCAGCATTGGCTTTGGTGCGCAACATCGACAGCCTCGCCGCCCGGGTCGTGGAGGCGCAGGCTCATCGTGTGCGAGCGGACGTCGCCACGGCGCTCGACGTGATGCGGGAGGCCACCAATGCGGCCGCCGACACGGATCCCGCCTACCCGGAAGCGCTCTTCGAGCTTGCCGGCCTCTACACCGCCACCCAAAAGCACCGCTCCGCCCTGCGCCTCCTCGAGGAGCTGCGCGACCTCGAGCCGTCGCACCGAACTACCGACGTGGAAGCGCTCATTCGCGGGCTCCAGATGCTCGGGCGCTGACGTCGCCCTTCGGCTCAGCGCACGCCGTACGATGCGTCGAGCAAGCTCACACAGACGTTGCACCATGCGTGAAAGAGCGCGCCCGGTAGCGTAGACCCCGTCCTCTCCCGCAACCATCCGAACAGCAAGCCCGGGAAGAAGGTAGCGAAGTGCCACCACCGGAGGGTGACCAAGGAGTGGCCGAACGCGAAGAAAACTGCAGCCACCAACAGTCCCGGTCCCACCCAGGTGCCGAACACCTTCCATCGGGTAGGGAACACCTCATTCAGGCGCGCCTGAAAGTAGCCGCGGTAGAAAAACTCCTCCGGAATCGCCACAAAGAACACGTGGTACGGCACCAGTAGCGCGGCGTCCGCTGGCCATCGAAACGCCGGAAAGCGCGTTTCCGTGAACACGCTCCACGCCGAACGAGTGGCGAACAGGTCGAGTTCGCCGGACCACAAACGCTCCACCGAGCGGGTGAAGTCTGCCGCCGAACGAATCGGACCGGCGGCCTCCACGAATGCGAGAACACCGTTCTGGTAGAGGTGGTAGCCCACGAGCCACGGCACCAGGATCAACAACGCCAACCACCCGGCGTGCCGAGCTGCAGCCCCCCACGCCGACACATCGGAGAAAGCCGGGATGTACAACCCATACGCAGCGCTGTCCCTCCGCCGGAACTCGCAGAGCCACACCGGGGTGTAGATGAACAGGAACGGGACGAGGGCGAGCACGGCATCCCGCAGCGTCAACCCCGAAAAACCAACGGCGGGGATGGCAGGCTGGAGCGCCACCACCAGCCGAATGGCACCGAGCGTCAAGAGCCAAAGGAGTGTGAGTTCGCCAAGAACACGAAGACGTGGGGAGGCGGAAGCCACCGCCCGGTCGAGGGCCGCCGCGGGGCCTTCGCCCTGCCCTTCCACGCTCACGAGGCGGGCACGGTCGACACGCTTCCCCGCCGATAGCCCGCGAGGTCGACAGTCACGCGCGAGAACCCGAGTGACACCGCCCGCTCCACGACACTGCCGCGAACGTCGGCGGCGACAAGCTGGGACAGCTGCTCCACAGGAAGCTCGATCCGGGCCCAGTCCGTTCCCTCCACTTCATGCACCCGCACGCGGAAACCAGACAGCCCCACGCCACGTAGAAACGCTTCCAGCTCCCCCACGCGACGGAGGCGCGCCAACGTTACGCGAGTGCCAACGGCCACCCGACTCCCGAGGCAGGGCATGGCGGGCTTGTCCCAAACGGGCAGCCCCTCGGACCGCGCCAACGCTCGCACCGTCTGCTTGTTGATCCCCGCCTCGACCAGCGGGTGGCGAACGCGCCGTTCCGCCGCGGCAGCAAGGCCGGGGCGATGTTCCGTGAGATCATCGAGCACCGTTCCGTCGGCAACCCAGGCAAAGCCCTCTCGCGCGGCCACCTGCTCCGCCAGCAGGTAGAGCTCCCGCTTGCAATGGAGGCACCGGTCGCCGGCATTGGCCTGGTACCCGGGGCGCTCAATCTCGTGGGACGCCTCGACGAAGTGGCGAACGCCAATTGCGGCAGCGATGGCCCGAGCGCCCTCCTGTTCCTCGGCCGTAAGCGACGCACTCGTGGCGGTGAAAGCCGCCGCTCGTTCGCCGAGCACCCTCGCCGCAAACGACGCCACGACCGATGAGTCCACACCCCCCGAAAGCGTGACCAGCACCGACCCCATGGCGGCGAGCGCAGCCTCCAACCGCGCGGCCGCGGCGGAGAGGTCGGTCGCAACGGGCTCCGGCGCCAAGGCGAGGCTCACGGGCAAGAGCTAACACGACGGCGGAACTCATCCGAAGAGGGACCGCCGGGGGTCGATACCCAACGAAGCCATCTCGACGGCTTTCAAGATCGTTCGGCTGTTGGCGGGGTCCGCAAGGTCTATCAGGGCCCCATGCGCAACCAGCACGCCGTGCTCATCGCGCACGAGGCGGACAAGAGGTTTCCCCGCCATCGCCGGGTCGCTCGAGGAATGCACAACCACGCCGACCTCGCCGGTGTCCAACATCACGGCTGAGCCGAGGGGATACCGGCCGATGACCCCGGCGAAGAGCTGCAGCAGCTCCGCGTCGAACGGGACACGCGTCTCTTCGGCCATCGTCGCCAGCGCTTCGTCCGCAAGCAGTCCGGAGTGTTCGGCACGGGCGGTGGTCAGTCGGTCGAAGGTCGTAGCGATCGCGCAGATGCGCCCGAACAGGTGGGGGGGCGATTCCAGCACAACGTGGGGTGGGCCCGTGCGCTCCACTCCGGCCCGGAACTCGAAGGTGGCCAACATCCGTCGCGCACGGGACAGCGACAGTCGGCCGCTGTGCAGCATCGCGAGTGTGGCCTCGATGATCGTGTCAGCATCCGCCTCCTCGGGAAGGGCCGCACAGCAGAGCGCGGCGATGCCCAGTTCGACGAGCAGCGGCCGAGGCAGGCCCACACGCACTCCCAGCGCCATCGCGAAAATCATGCTGTGCACCGGATGGCGCGTTTCGTAGTCCACCTCCTCCTTGAGAGAGGTCAGCGCAAGGTGCATGCGGCGGTCGGAATCGGCGAGGTCGGCGAGGCCCTGGCTGGCGCGGAACAGCGCGGGTGGAACCCGCAGGAGCGTGCCATCCACACGGGCCTGCTCGACCGCCAGCAGCGCTCGAATGTAGGCTTGGAGCGTCTCCGTGGCCGCCACCCGGACGGCAGCGCCAGCTCCGCCACTGACGGCCGAGGTCAGCACGCGAGGAGGAATCAGCTCGAAGCATGTCACGCCGGCCTCGCCGAGGGCTGCCTGGGTGGCCTCCCTCCGGCTGCCGCGGGGTACGGAGACCAAGGTCTGCATCAACCCACGCACATCCGCCGCGACCGGCGGATGCGTGACCCGGAAGCCGCCGGCACCGACTCCGCGGAGGATCGCGCTGAACGGGATGAGCTGGCTGCGCACCTCGCGCCGGAGCCGCTGCGGTTGGTTGTTCACCACCAAGACACCGACGGGGTCGACCTCCACTCGAGGATCGCCGCCCAGCGCGTGCAGCCGGGCAATGTCCCTCGCCGACCACGCGACAAGCCGACCTACCGCCTGGTTGCCCACATCGTGCACCCGAACCGACCGGGTGAGCGCGCCGAGGTGGCGCGCCAACATCCGACCATCAAACGATACTTCGCTGCTCACGCCATCGCCTGAGCAAGCATCTGCACCTCATCGTCCAACGCTGGCGTTGCTTCACCAATGCGAAGCAAGGCTGCGCGCGCCGCCTGCGTTCCGATCGCCTTGAGCCCGTGCAGCGCCAGCCGGGGCAGCTCCGGGTGACGCGCCTCCCCAGTGCCCTCGGCCAGTGCCATGAGCACCGGCTGGGCATTGGCGCCGTGCAGGCGGCCGAACGCTACGCACAGGGCGCGCACCTCCAATGCACTCAGACGAGCCAGCGCAGGGGAGTGCAAGCGGTCCTTGATCCACGGCACCGCCTCGGCGTCGCGGTAAGCGACCGAATACCGTAGCGCCTCGAGCCGCACCGTCTCGGCGTCGTCGTTCCACGCCGACCGGACGACCTCCCGAATCTGAGGCGTGTCGTGGTGCCGCAGGGCGACCAGCACCGCTTCGCGCACCTCGTCCGCTGGGTCGAGAGCGTGGGCCAGCACCGCATCGAGGAGGCGCGCGTCGGTCTGGCGGGCGGCCATCGCCAGGCCGAGGAGGACCGAGCCGCGACCGCGCGACCTGAAGAACCTCCGGGGCACATCGATCGCGACGCGCGGCTCGGGCGCCGCCCGGAGAAGCACGGTGTCGGCGAGAACGCCGACCGCCCACGGCGGGAGTACCGGCGCGATCGCCACCGCTTCGTCCTCTCCGGGGAGCAACTGGAAGAGACTGAAGGCCAGCCCCCGCCCGATCGTGGGGTCGACTTGGTGGAACAGTCGCGACAACCGCCCGCGGGTGGGCTCTTGTGCGAGAGAAGTCGCTGCGGCTCGCACCTGCTCGCGGAACGCCATGTGGGGGGTGAGGTCCGGATCGAGCAGCTCCGCCGTGCGCTGAATCAGCGGGCTGCTCTCGCCCTCTGCCAACACCGCGTTTACCACGTAGGCATAGAGCGCCGACCCGATCATGGAGGCCCGCTCGGCGTCCTGCACCGACGCGAGGCACGTGGTGAGCAGGCCAGCCACGTCGGCTCTCGCCACATCGCAATCCGCGACGCAGAGCCGCACCTCGTCTTTCAGCGCCGGGCTGACGGAGGCCGCGAATCTGATGTCTCCGCTGTCATTGCCCTCTTCGTCGAATCGCACATGATCACGCACCGCAAGCATCACGGCCAGTTCGTCTTGGCGAAGCCGAGTCATGTTCGTCTGCACGGACTCCGCTGCCTGGGCGTTGAGCTCCGCCACCAGCCCGGCCAAATGCCGCACGATGGGACTCTCGCCCAGTTCAGCCGGCACCCGGTCGGCAAGGGACTCCACGACCTCCACCGAGATGTGTGCAAAGTCAGCCGCCCACGCGGCGCTTGCAAGGTCGCTCAGTTGGTCGTTGCGGCTCGCCCAAGGAGCGAGGAGCAGGTCCGCGAGTGCGGACAACTCGTCGTCCGACGCCCCAGCCTCGATGGACACCAAGCGCAGCCCCTCCGAGAAGAGCTGTTCCGCGACATCGCCCCGTCGCTCAGAGGCCTCGAGGACCACGGCGTCCCCGAGGTAAAAGCCGTCGGGCGTCACCTCAACCATCAACATCGGCACGTCCTGAAGCGCCTCACGAATGCCCGAGAGGTATCCCCGACGGAAACGTTCTCGCGCCGTGCGAGAGTCGGAGTTGTCGCTGCCCGCGTACATCTTCTGCGCGCGGTGGCCCTTAAGGAGCGCGGCAAACGCCTCCTTCACCCGCGTGGCCGCCACCTGCTGAGCCCGCCCCCCTGCGCCGTCATCCTCGTGAGGTACTCCACTCGCCATGCGGCTCAAGCTATTGCCCAACCGCCGCCAAGGCACGCAATCCGCCACCGCCGACGTCGGACCCCCCGGCGCACGCTACGTTGCACGGATGCCTCAGTCCCTCGCATCGGGAGCCCGGATCCCGTACACCGCCTGCCCGTTGTGCGCGCTCACGGAGTTGCGACAGGTCCGCGTAGACTCCTGCGCGACCCATCCCCTCTACGACCCGCGCATCCCCGCCGAGATGCGCTGGATGCAGTGCCTAGGCTGCTGGCACATCTTCACCGAGGGCTACTTCACGCCGGCAGCATGCGAGGTCCTCTTTTCTCGCACCAACACCAACCAGCAGGTGGGCCACGACTTCGAACGGCAGCGCCCCGTCTCGGCCCGCATCGTGGAGAAGGTCCTGCCCTGGGCGCAAGACGGCGCGTGGCTCGACGTCGGGTGTGGCAACGGCTCCCTGCTGTTCACGGCGCAGGAGTACGGCTTTTCTGCAGTCGGGACCGACTTGCGAGCGGGAAATGTCGAGACCCTCAAGAAGTGCGGAATCGACGGCCTTTGTGTCGATCTGCTCTCGCTGGACGCCCCGGAGACCTTCCGCGTCATCAGCATGGCCGACGTCCTCGAGCACATGCCCTTCCCCAAGGCGGGACTGGCCCATGCGCGCACCCTGCTCAAACCCGACGGCGTGGTCTTCCTGTCGATGCCCAACCTCGACTGCATCCCATGGAAGCTGCTGGATGGCCAGAAGCAGAATCCCTATTGGGGGGAGCTCGAGCACTACCACAACTTCGGGCGCAGGCGGCTCTACGCGCTCTTGGAGGAGACTGGCTTCCGCCCCGTGCGGTACGGAATCAGCGAGCGCTACCGGGTGTGCATGGAGGTGATCGCCCAGCGCATGTAGCAAGCCTACAAGAAACGGCGCATCGGAATACAGGGCATGCGATGAGCCACAGCCCGCTTGGCGAAGTCTGCGTCGCGCTCGGCCTGCTCACGTCCGCCGAGGTGGCCCAGGTGATCGCGCAGAAGTCCCGGCCTGAGTTCCGGGGGATGCGCTTCGGCGATGTGGCCCTTGCTTTGTCGCTGATAGACGACGCCGGCATGAGCCGGGCCCTTGCCCAACAATTCAGGCTGAATCTGGTGCCCGACGATCGGGTGGACAAACTCCAGATCTCGGCCGAAGTGCTGGCGCTGGTTCCGGCACGCCTGATCCGCGAACGCACGATTGTTCCGACCTTCCACGAGCCGGAAAAGCGCGTGCTCTCGCTGCTCACCCCCGACCCCACCGACATCGCAACGCTGCGGCAGGTGCAGGCGGCCACCAACGCGGCCCGGCTGCGCCTTTTCGTGGCGTCGAGATCCGCGCTGGTGCGCCTTGTCGAACGGCTGGCGCCCATGCTCCCCGAAGACGCTCAAGGCAGCGCGCTGCCGCGCCCTGAAACGCGGGAATTCGATCCCGACGACGCCACCACCCTGCTCGTCGAGCCCGACGCCGACACGGCGATGGCGCTCCGACGACTGGAGGCGCTTGAAGGCGGCGACGCGGTGGTGGTCAGTGATCCCGAAGCCGTCCACGCGCACCTGAGCGCCGACCGTCTGGTTCGACTCTTCTACCGCCGCGCGAACGCGCGGCTCATCGACGCGAACGTGGCCGGGTGGAAGAAGGTTTGTCCCGGGCTGCGGCTCTGCCCGGTCGACGGCTTCGGGCTTACCAATCGGAGCGCGGCGCCCGAAGATCGCACCCGACACTTCTTCCTCCAGTTGGCTGAATTCCTCCTCCTCGCGGGCGAGTCGCGCCAGATGGATGCCCGAGGCCGCGTGCGCCGCATGGCGCGCCTCACCGCGGCACTCGCTGCGGAGATGCAACTCCGGCCCGAAGACCGGGATGCCGTGCAGATCGCCGCGATGTTCTGTGACATCGACGAGCTCAGCCTGATCAGCGGGATGCTCGACCGGCGTGACGAAGGGCGACGCTTCGCCCTCGCCATGACCGTGCTCCGACAGTTCGATCCCCCGTGGGACATCGATGGCCTGCTCACGTCGGTGGAGCGCCGCCTCGCCGGCCACGAAGGCCCCGGGCGCGACCTGCGCGTGGAGGTCCTCTACACCGCGCGGGCAGCCGTACACGCCTCCGTGGTGGACGGCGGCGACCCTGTGGAGGCCTTGGGTCCCGAAGCGGCCCGCCACGACGCGCGTGTGCTCCGCGCGCTCGCACACGTGCTCCGTCGGCAGGGGCTGCGGCATCAGGTCGCAGCAGGAGGGGGCGCCAGCTCCACGATCATCCTCGCCGAGCGCGAGGCCGCCGTCCTGACGGCCCTCGAAGCGCGCCTGGGTGCCGCCGGGTTTGACGTGATGGTGGCCGCCGACGGGGAGCAGGCACTTCAGCTGGCCAAAAACCTCATCCCGGCGGCCGTGATCGCCAACCTGCGTCTGCCCCGGAAAGATGGCATCACGCTGATGTTGGAGCTGCGTCGCACCGCAGAGACTCGGGACATCCCGGTGTTGCTGCTCACCGACAAGGGCAGTGGCGCCAAGGACGTGGCTCGAGGGTTGGAGTTGGGTGCCGAAGACGTTTTGGAGAAGCCGCTCCACCCCGACGTGGTGGTCGCCAAGCTCCGCCGGGCCGTAGCGCGCAGCCCCAGTCAGGCCAGCGGAATCAGCGGCGCCCTGCGCGACCTTGGCCTCATCGACCTCCTCCAGA
This sequence comes from Deltaproteobacteria bacterium, assembly GCA_947484175.1. Taxonomy (GTDB): domain Bacteria; phylum Myxococcota_A; class UBA796; order UBA796; family SXON01; genus SXON01. The sequence goes on along the minus strand of CANKOI010000015.1, from coordinate 28,903 downwards.
CTCTCACGTTGGGCGGAAAGACTGCACTGGTGCAGATCACCGAAGCAGGGGAGCCCGGCAGTGTTCAGGTCCGCGAGGGTCAAATCGTCGCCGCCCAGCACGGTCGACGCACCGGAGAGGAGGCCCTCTTCTCCCTCGCAGCGTTGGAGCATGGCTCCTTCGAAGTACGCTTCGACGACGGGGGCGCCGACAACATCCACAGCCAGGCCGAATTCCTGTTGTTGGAAGCGCTCCGCCGGCGCGACGAGCAGCGAGAGGGCGCGCAGTGACTTAGAGGCGCACAATGTCCTCGCTCGCCTCGCTGCTCCGCTGGAAGCCACTCCCCGTGGGTAGTCCCGCCACCGGGCTCTCCCTGACCGCCGACGACGGTACGTGGATCAAGCTCGCCGACTTCAAAGGGAACCTGCACGTAATGCTGGTTTTTCTTCAAAAGTTGGACGACTCGAGAGCCGAATGGCTGCGGCGACTCGATGGCGAGCGTTCCCGCTTTGAAGCCCTCGACTGCGCACTCTTCGGCGTGAACACGGCGAGGACGGATGCGCTCCGTGCGTGGCGGTCCCAGCTCGGCGTCGAGACCTTCCTGCTCTACGATCCTCTGGCTGTAGCCGCCCGTGGGTACCGTGCCTCGGGTCGTCTGCTGCCACAGTGTCGCGATCAGGTCGTGATCGTCGACCAAGAAGGGGTCGTCCGCTTCAACGAACGTGGCCTACCCAGCGTGGATCGCCTGCTCGACATCGTGTCCGGCATCGCCGGCCGCGAGCCCCCCCCTCCCCCCGCGCCCCCTCCGCCGCCGAACGCCTCCGGCGATGGGCAACTCCGCACGCCCGGCGCACCCTCGGCTCTGGTGAACGACATCACCGGCGAGGAAGCGATGACGATGCTTAAGGAGCAGGACTCCCCCTACATCCTCGTGGATGTGCGCACCAAACGCGAATTTGAGTCCTCGCATTCGCCCCACGCAAAGCACATCCCCGTCGACGAACTCCCCCATCGATACGCCGAACTGGGCCAGACCACGCACGTGATCTTCGTATGTCAGGGCGGCGGCCGCAGCGCCTCGGCAGGCGAGTTCGTGACCAGCATCGGCGGCACGTACATCTACAGCGTGCTGGGGGGGATGTCGGAGTGGCGCGGTGAGAAGGTGTCAGGATCCTAACAAGAAACAGCGGGGGCAATCCCTCGCCGGGGTTCCCCCTACCGGGGCCGCGCTTTCCCCGTTAGCCTCCGTCCCCGTGACCGCTACGGCGCCAGCCCGCACCCCCAACTGCCCCTTCTGCAAGGGCGTGATCACGCCCGAGCTCTCCCGTGCCGGCGGCAATTGCCCCCACTGCATGTTGGAGGTGCCCGGTGAGGAGGCGGCCACCGACCCGGGACTAGAGCAACGTCGGCGGCAGGCGGCTGAGTCGGCGGTGGTGGCGAAACGGGCCGGTACCCGCACCCGCGGCGTGGCCGCGGCCGTGTTTCTCGTCGTCCTCGTGGGGGCCGGGGCCGGCTGGAGCGCGTGGCGCACTCAGCAAGAAGAGCTCGTCTACGAACTGGAAGATGTGTACATGGCGCCGCGCGATGGCATGATCGCCCACAAGGAGGTCGCGCCCAGCACACCTCCGCCCGTGGAGACGACACGCACTCCCGCACAGCGGAAGCAGCGGCTACCGAACCTGCCGACCGGCGGCGGCGAACACGTGGCGACCGCTGCCGAGGGCGGCTCCGGCGGGCCGGTGGGCGTGAAGTTCATTCCGGCGGGGAGCGGCGGCAGCGGAGACATTGCCTTGGGAATCACCAGCGCCAAGGTTGGCGGCTCCGCGCTCGGCGAAGTGGAGATCGCCGTCACTCGCGTGAACACGACGGTGCTGCAAACCGAGGACGAGATCAAGGCCATGGCGAAGGAGGTTTCCAGCGCCTACTACCCACAGGTGGAAGCTTGCGTGCAGCGGCGCTTGAAGGCCGATCCTGAATTCAAGGGCGGCTGGAAGGTCCGATTCACCATCGAGACCGATGGCACAGTTTCAGGCTTCAAGAGCACGGCACTCGACACGCCCGATGACGAACTGGAAGGCTGCATTGAGCGCACCATCTCGGCGTGGCGATTCCAACGGATCGCACACCCGTTCAAGGTGGCGAAGACCTACCGTTTCGCGGCAGGCTGGTAGAGCGGCGCCATGCGCATCACCACGGCGTCGCAGCCATCGGTGTAGTAGCGGGGGCGGGCGCCGACCTCTTCCCATCCGAGCGAACCATAGAAACAACGAGCCGCGGCGTTGTCTGCGCGCACCTCGAGCCAGCCAGCGGAGGCACGGCCCCTCGCTCGAGCCAGCAGCGCCGTGTGCAGGGCCCGGGCGAGGCCCCGACGGCGGGAGGTGGCCTCCACGGCGATGAGGAGGAGGTGCAACTCGTCAAGCACAATCCAGGCACATGCGAACCCCTGAAGCGGCTCACCCACGCCGAGGAGCACGCCGCCGGGCCGATCGAACTCCTCGTCCACCATGCCCGGCGTCCACGCCTCTCCACCCAACGCGGCCTCCTGAAGCTCGATGAGCTCCTGACGGTGCGTGCGGCTGAGCGCGTAAACCCCCTCCCCGCTCACGGATCTTCGCCCGTCTCTGCGGGCACGCGGATCTCCACCCGGCCACGAGCCTCCTTGATCCACTCCGAATAGCGTTGCAGCCACTCGGCCCGTTCGGCCTCGGCGGCGTCTGCACTCGGCGGCGGCAGGCTCCTCGACACGAATCGTTCGGCCACGAGGCGGCTGTAGAGCAAGCCGAGGAAGGCGCTCTCGTCGAAGCCCCAGTCTCGAAGCGCGGCCAGTCCATCGTCGGGGCGGGCCCAGTGCGACAGAAAGGCATCCGCGCGAGCACGGACGTCGCCGGGATCGGGCCGGAACACCGCAGTGTCCCCCGCGAGTTGCCTCACCGCGGCAATGTCACGAAGCCGCTCCGGCAGCGGGACGGCGGGATCTTCAAACGCCGGAACCGGACTGCGATCGGCATCGCCGAAAAAAGTCTCGAACGCCACGTCGCTCTGAGTGACAATTCGGCTTCCCACAACGAATAGAACGCGATCGGCAGGAGCGGCGAACGCCAAGCAGATTGTCAGCATCCACATCCCGGTCGCATTAACCGTGCCGCGCATGATCGAAGTCTCGGGACTGAACAAGGCCTATGGCCCTCGCGCGGCCCTGCGTGATGTTTCCTTCACGGTGGCCCGAGGTGAGATCGTCGCCTTCCTTGGCCCCAACGGCGCCGGGAAGACCACGACGATGCGCATCCTGACTGGCTTTCTGTCGGCCGACGCCGGCGACGTGAAGGTGGCGGGCTTCGATGTGTTTGACGAACCCCGCGCCGTTCGGGAGCGGGTTGGCTACCTCCCCGAAACACCGCCGCTCTACCCGGAGCTGAGCGTCGGGGTGTACCTCGACTTCTGCGCCGAGCTTCGCGGGATGGGCAAAGCCGAACGGAGCCGCCGGGTTGGCGAAACGATGGAGCGGGTCGGCCTCGCCGGGTGGGAGCGCCGCCTCCTCGGCTCGCTCTCCAAGGGGTACCGGCAGCGCGTAGGGCTCGCCCAAGCGCTCGTCCACGATCCGCCGGTGCTCATTTTGGACGAGCCGACGTCGGGACTCGATCCCGCCCAGGTCGCAGGGATTCGTGACCTCGTGGTTTCCCTCGCAGGCGATCACACCGTCATTCTGAGCACCCACATCCTCTCCGAGGTGGAGGCGCTGTGCCCGCGGGCGGTGGTGATCACCAACGGGCGGATCGTCGCGGACGGCTCTCTGGAGGAACTTCGCGCCCGAGCACCCGGCGGGGCGTGGACCTACGTGGAGGTGCAGGGCATCGAGGGCCGGCAGCTCGGTGGGCTCCCCGGCGTTCAAGTAGTGGAGCCCCTGGGCACCGTCGACGGCTGGGAGTGCTGGCGTGTGCGGGCGGGCGCCGATCCCCGGGAGGGGTTGGCCGCACTGGCCGCAGGCGGCGCCTTCCGGCTGCGCGCGTTGGAACGTCGGCTCCCCAGCCTCGAAGAAGCGTTCATCGGGGTCGTCGGTCGCGAGGGCACTGCGGCGTGAGAGGCATCCTCACCATTTGGAAGAAGGAGCTGCGGGTGTACGCGGTCAACCCCACCGCCTACGCGTTCCTCGCCGTCTTCTTGTTCCTCAGCGGCCTGTTCTTCTTTCTGGGCATCACGCTCACCGGCGAGGCCAGCCTCCGCGTGCTCGCCAGCAACCTCGCGATCGCCGAGCTGTTCATCCTTCCGATGCTCACGATGCGGCACTTCGCGGAGGAGCGCCGACAGGGCACCCTCGAGATGCTGCTCACGTCGCCGTTGTCGCCGTTCTCGCTGGTGATCGGCAAGTGGCTCGCCTCCCTCACCCTCTGCGCGCTGATGTTTCTGGGAACGGCCATCCTTCCGCTCATCCTCGCCCACTATGGTGACCCCGACTGGGGCGTGGTGGCCACGACCTACCTCGGGCTGCTGCTCGTGGCGGGAGCCTTCTGCGCCGCGGGGCTCTTCTCGTCGTCGTTGCTCGACGATCAGCTCGCGGCGGGCTTGCTCGGCATCGTGATGCTCCTGCCCTTTTGGCTCGTGAGTCGCGCTGAGGCCCTTGTGGGAGACGAACTGGCCGAGCGCGTGAGCGCCTTCGGTGTGCTCAACCACCTCGAGGGCTTTGGCCGCGGCATCGTCGATTCGGCCGACGTCACCTACTTCGCCGCGCTCACCTTCTGCTTTCTCTTCCTCACCTTCCGCGCTTTGGAGTCCCGCCGATGGCGATGAGCCAACGCAAGCGGCGCTTTGCTGCCGGCGGCAACGCCATCCTTGTGAGCGCCCTCGTGGTGGTGGCCGCGTGCGTGGCCTACCTGATCGCCGACCTCAATCGAGTGCGGGTCGACCTGAGCGCCGATCAGGGTTCCGTGCTGCTATCCGACACTCGCACCAAGCTCGCGATGCTCGATCGTGCGGGCAGCCCGGTGATGATCACGGCGTTCAGCGGTCAACGGGGCAAAAAGGAGTCGTATTTCAAAGACCGGGCACTGCTCGACCTCGTCGAGGAGCTCGACTTCGCCTCGCAGGTGGTGGAGGTACACTTCGTCGACCTCGACAAGGACCGGCTCACGGCCGAGAAGCTGGGCGTCACCGACTACAGCACGGTGGTGGTCCAACGCGGAGAAGCGCGGGTGGACATCAAGGACCGAGAGCTGTTTCGGCGGGTGGGCAGCGGAGCCGAACGGCGGCTCGACTTCCTCGGCGAGCAGGCCGTAGCGCGAGCGTTCGCCCAGCTCACCGCCGACAACCATCGGGTGGTCTACACCCTCGTGGGCCATGGCGAACTCGACCCGCAAACCCAAGACCTGGGCGGTCTCTCCGAAGTGGCTGCCGTTCTCGAGCAGGACGACTACGAGCTCAAGCGGCTCGATTTCGTCCGCCAGACGGACCAGCCTGTCCCTCGGGTGCCCGACGACGCCGCCGCCCTCGCGATTCTCCGCCCCAAGGTGCCGATCCCGCCCCTGGAAGAAGATCTGATCCTTGCCTACCTCGCGGGCGGCGGCTCGGTGCTCATCGCCGTGGATCCCGGAACACCCGTCCCATCCCTGCTCGGCCGCCTCGGGGTCGTCATCCCGAGTGGCCGCGTGCTCGACAAGCTGCTGGTCTTCCCCTATCCCGACCGCCCGGTGCCCCGGTACAAGGGCCACCGCATCACCAAGGACCTCGCAGACGACAGCATGGTGACGGTCGTGAGCAGCGCTGCGCCGGTACAGCCCTCGGTGCCCGCCCGAGAGGGAATTCGCAGCAGCATCGTGCTCGAGACCAGTCGAGACGGGTGGATCGACCGGGGTGGCGAAGTGAAGAATGGACAGGGGCTGTTCGAGCCGGAGATCGACGGCGCCGGCCCGGCTTCGATGGCCATCGCCCTCGAGGTGTCCAGCGACTCCGGGCTGGTCAAGAAGGGCACGGCCCGGGTGCTCGTTTCGGGAGACGCCGACCTGTTCACCAACGGCCTTCTCACTGAGGGGCCTGGCAACTCCAGCTTCGTATTGAACAGTTTCCGGTGGCTCGTCGGCGACGACGATCGCATCTCGGTCGTGGGCAAGCCGGCCTCGGTGCGCCGCCTCGCGATCAGCGCAGAGGACATCGATCAGATTCGTTGGCTGGCGCTCGGCTTGGGGCCGATTCTCGTGCTGCTGCTGGGCGCAGGCGTTTGGGCTGCCCGGCGGGGGAGGTAGGGTGAAACAGTTCCGCGGAAGCCTCGTCGCGCTGCTCGTACTGGCGCTGCTCGCCGGCGGCTACTGGGCGTCAAAGCCGGTGGAGCTCACGCCCAAGGAGCGGAAGGCGGCGCTGCAGAAGGTGGAGGGGGTAGCGCTTTTCGTGTTCGAGAAGGCCGACCTCGTACGGATCGACGTCAAGCGCCCCGACGGCACGATCTCCCTCACTGAGCGCCCCGACGGCTGGTGGATCGAAGGCAAGGAGATGCGCGCGAGCCGCCAGATGGTCAACCGTGTCAAGCACCAACTCCACGACCTAGTGTCGCGTGCGACCGTGGTCGACGAGAGCGAGGACGACTCGCTCTACGGCCTCGGTCCCAGCGCGATCCACGTGAAGCTCACCATGAGGGATGGCACCATCCACGAATTCGACGCCGGCGATCCCAACCCCACCGGCGTGAGCTTCTACGTGCGCAAAACGGGAGAGGCTCAGGTCTACACCGTAAAGAAGTCGGCGATGGACTACTACTCGCTCGGCCTCGAAGACTTCCGGGAACGTCGCTTCGCCAGTTTCGACTCCAAGGATGTGGACGGGATCGAGGCCACCCTCCCCGCAGGGAAAAGGCTCAAGCTGCAACGCACCGGCGAGCGGCTCTGGGACCTGCTGGAGCCCGTCGCGTTCGCAGCGGCCGACATGGAGGTGCGCGGTCTTCTCGGTCGCATCAGCGCGATGAAGGCGATCCGATTTGAGAGCACCAACCCCAGCGACCTCTCGGTGTACGGGCTGGTCACCCCGCGCGCGCGCATCCAGATCCGCTTCGCCGGTGGGCGCGAACCGCTCACGTTGCTCCTAGGCGCCCCCACCGGCCAGCTGGAGGGCGAGTACCCGCTGGCGTGGGCGATGCTGGAAGGCGAGCCCTTCGTGTACGAGGTGCGCGACGTGTTCCTCTCCGACTTCGAAGTCGATCCCGCCGAGCTGCGCCTTCGCCGCTTCTCTCGAGTGGACGAGAACGAGATGGTGTCGCTCACCAGCACCTTTCGCCCCATCGACGAAGCGGATGCCCTGCTCGCGGGCGTAGTAACGGTTCGCCAGGCCGCGTCGGAGTGGCAGTGGGAAGACGGCGTAATCGCGCCGGGGAGCACGCCTCGGCGAGTGGCCTCGCGGGCGGCCAACCTCGAGAGCGTAGAGTTCGTGGCGGCCACGGGCAGCGACGCCGAGTACGGTTTCGATCGTCCGGTGTTGCGGGTCGACATGGTTGATCAGGCCGGGCAGGCCACCGCGCTCGCCCTCGGCAAAGCGGGCCCCGCCGTCACCGACGACGAAGGCAACGTGCGCAAACGGTGGTACGCACGCAACCTTGGCTTCCCGGAGGTCTACCTCGTAGACGACGGCCTCCTTGACGTGGTGGAAGACCTTCACCGCGAAAACGGGCGGCACGCGCGCGGCGAGGCCGAAGAAGAAGAGCGTCAGGCGCGCATCGACGCCGAGCGCAAGAAGGTGCGGGAGGCCGAGCGGCTGGAGCGCATCGAGAAGCGAAAGGCTGAAGGCGCGGCGAAGGAGAAGCGGTGATGTGGTTTGCCCTCGTGCTGGGCTGCTCCGATGGGGAGGTCCCCCCTTCCCACGAGCCCACCGGGTTCACGATCGTCTACCAAGGCTCGGTGGATGGAGAAATCGAGCCCTGTGGCTGACCACGGCATCCCCAGGGCGGTCTGTCCAGGCGAAATTCGGTCCTCAGCCAGCTCGATGCGGGCGGGGGAGCACGCGTAGCGGTCGACGCCGGCAACCTCTTCAACCGTGGGCCGGTCCTCGCCCCCGAGGACACGCCGGACCGTTTGGCGAAGGCCGAACTGATCGCCGAGGCCTATGCGCTGAGCGGAGTGGAGGCGATGCTTCCCGCCCGCGGAGACTTCAGCCTCGGCCGCGACGCGCTCCAAGCCCTCGCGGCGAAACACCGGCTCCCCTACGTCCTCAGCAACGTAGTCTGCGCAGACCCCCTCCCCTGGCCCACGGCGTTGCGCTTCGCCCGCGGTGGCTCGGAGGTCATCGTGGTCGGAATCGCCAGTCCCGACCTCGCCGTTCCCGGGTGTACGGTGCGCGATGCAGGTGCCGTTCTCGCCTCGTTGCCCGCCGACGACACCGTCGTCATCGTGCTCAGCGACCTGCCGAAGGGCCAAGACGAGGCCCTCGCAGCGAAGGCGCCGGCGATCGACTTCCTGGTGCGGGGCAACTCCATGGAGAGTCTGGCTTCGCCTGAGGCGCTTGAGGGGGGAGGACTGCTCCTGGCGAGCGGCAGCCGCGGCAAACTTCTCGGCCTCCTCCGGGTCTCGCCGACCGCCGGGGGGCGGGGCTGGCGAGACGCCGGTGCCGGTGCCGCGCGCACTCAGGAGGTGGCGGACGCCCAAACCAAGTTGGCCGAGCTGGCAGAACGGAAGGCAGCCGCGACCGACGAGCGGTCCCGCGAGCGCGTGGCACGGCAAGAGGCGTTCTGGGAAAAGAAGAAGCTCAAGGCCGAGGCGGCGCTCGCGAGCTCCACCGCCCCGGATGCCGGTGCGGGCTCGGTCGAGAACGAGTTGCGCCCGCTCGGCACCGACATCGCCGAGCACCCCGCCACCTTCGCTCTGGTCGCCGCGTTCAAGTCGCAGCACTCCGGCACGAAGAGTGCGCCCCCGAGCACCGGGCCGAGCACCCAGCACGAGGGCACCGGGTTCGGCACCTTCGTCGGCAACAACGCGTGCACAGGTTGCCACGCGAAGCAAGCCGCACAGTGGGCCACGACGGGGCACGCGCGCGCCTGGGCGTCGCTGGTGGCACAGGAGCGCCAGTACGACCCCGACTGCTTTGCTTGCCATGTGACCGGTGCAAAGAGCTCCGGGGGGCCCACCGACCCCCACCAACTCGGTGGCCTCGAAGACGTGGGCTGCGAATCCTGCCACGGGGCCGGGCGCGCCCACGTCACCAGCCCAGCTGAGGCCCATCTCGTGCGCTCGCCGCCCACGAGCCAGTGCGTGGGCTGCCACGACTCGCGGCAGGATGGGGGCCGCTTCGAGGAGGTGACCTACCGGGCGCGGGTGAAGCACTGAGGCGGACGAGGCTCGGCTACCGATCCGACGGGTTGAGCCCCGCGCCGGTTAGCAGCGGCCCGTGAACGTCCTCGCGATCGAGAGCAGCTGCGACGAGACCGCGTGCGCGGTGGTCCGTGCCGAGGGGGGCCGGGTACGGGTGCTGAGCGATGTGGTGCGCGGTCAGGCCGACCACGCCCGGTTCGGAGGCGTCGTGCCCGAGATCGCCTCGCGCGCCCACACCGAACAGCTCGTGGCCACCGTGACCGCCGCCCTCCGCGAGGCCGATGTAGCGCGACCCGATGCGGTTGCTGCAACGGCCGGGCCCGGCCTCATCGGCGCCGTTCTCGTCGGGCTCTCGTTCGGGAAGGCGGCCGCCCTCGGCTGGGGGGTCCCGTTCGTGGGCGTGAATCACCTCGAAGGCCATCTCCTGAGCGCCCTGCTCGACGACCCGGCCCCGGCCTTCCCCTTCCTTTGCCTCGTGGTGTCCGGCGGGCACACGGCGCTCTACGAGGCACGGGCGTTGGGCGACTACCGGGTGCTCTGCGAGACCACCGACGACGCCGCCGGTGAGGCCTTCGACAAGGTCGCCCGCATGCTGGGGCTCGGCTACCCCGGCGGCCCCCGCGTGGAGGCCCTCGCTTCCACTGGCAACCCTCGGGCGGTGGCCTTGCCGCTCCCCCGTCCCAGCGCGAGCCCCCACGACCTCAGCTTCAGCGGCCTCAAGACAGCCGTGCGCTCCTGGCTCGAGCGCCACCCCGAAACGTCGAGGGAGGACGTAGCCGCCTCCTTCCAAGACACCGTCGCCCGCTACCTCCTCGACCGCATCCAATGGGGCGCCACCACGACGGGAATCCGACGTGTGGCCATTGGTGGGGGCGCCGCGGCGAACGGCCGGCTGCGCGAGGCCCTTTCCGGCAGCGGCCTCGAAGTTTTCCTGCCGGCCAAGGCTCGGTGCACCGACAACGCGGCCATGATTGGCAACGTCGCCGCGCTCCACCTCGCCGCGGGGCACACACCCTGGCCCCTTGACTCCACCGCCCGCGCGCGTTGGGAGGTCGGCACATGAACGCTACGCTCCACCCCGCCGCCCGCCTGCGCGAGCTGGAGGCGCGGGCCCGCCGCCGCTTCGGCCAGAACTTTCTCGTTTCCGACGACATCGCCGACGGCATCGTCGCCCGAGCCGGCGTTCGCAGGGGCGAGCGGGTACTCGAGATCGGCCCAGGGCTCGGCGTCCTCACCGCCTCGCTCGCCCGCGCCGGCGCCAGCGTCGTGGCCATCGAGCTCGACAGGGACCTCGCCGCCGCGCTCCCCGACGTCGTCCCCTCCGTGGAGCTGCTCCAGGGCGACGCGATGAAGCTCCCGCTCCCCCTCGTCGACCGCGTTGTGGCGAATCTCCCCTACAACGTGGCCAGCCCCCTGCTCCTCCGCCTCTTGGAGCTCCGCGTGCCCATGGCGCTGATGTTTCAACGCGAGGTCGCCGACCGCATCGAGGCCGAGGCGGGCTCACGCACCTACGGCTCCTTGTCGGTTCAGGTGCAGGTCCGCAGCCGTGCCGAACGCCTCGTCACCCTGCCCCCCGAAGCGTTCCACCCTCCCCCCAAAGTGCACAGCGCCGTGGTCGGCTTCACGCCACAAGCGGTCGTCGACTTCGGCGGGGCCACGTGGGAGCGATTTGATCGCACCGTGCGACTCGGTTTCTCCGCACGGCGGAAGACCCTCACCAACGCATTTGGGGCGCAGGTCGGGCGCGAACAGGCCGTGGCGTGGTGCGAACGTGCCGCCATCAATCCCGGCGCGAGGGCCGAGCAGGTCGACGTGGCCGGATGGAAGCGGCTGGCCGCCGAGCACCCCTGATCGAGGATCCGATTTGCCTCCCCGGGGGCTGGCGCGCTACGCACCTTGAACCATCATGCGCATCACTTCCTGCGGAATTACCGACGTCGGCATAAAGCGAACGAATAACGAAGATAACTACCTGATCAATGACGAGATCGGCCTCTTCGTCGTGTGCGACGGGATGGGCGGCCACGCCGGCGGGGAGTTCGCAAGCGCGATCGCGGTGAACACCGTCGAGGAAGTCCTCCAAGGCGCGGTGCTGGTTCCGGAGATCGAGGCGGCGCGCGAAGAGGGAGACGTGGAGTTCGCCCGCGAGCGACTGCGCTACGCCGTGCGCCTCGCCGGGAAACGAATCTTCGAGAAGGCAGCGGCCCAGCCGGAGTACCACGGCATGGGCACCACCTGCCTCGTGCTCATGCTCGAACGGAACAACGCCTTCCTCGCTCACGTGGGCGACAGCCGGGCGTACGTCGTGCGCGATGGGCGAATCGAGCAGCTCACGGAGGACCACTCCCTGGTGAACGAGCGGATCCGCGCGGGGCTGCTCACGCCCGATCAGGCGCGTAACCACAAGCTCAAAAACGTGATCACGCGCTCGCTGGGCTACCTCGAAGACGTCGAGGTCGACATTCAGGTGCGCGCCGTCCGCAGGGGTGACAAGTTCCTGCTCTGTACCGACGGCCTTTCCAACCTCGTCGAACCCGCGGACATCGGGGAGTGTGCCCGCGCGATGTCGCCGCAGGAGGCCTGCAAACACCTCGTGCAGCTGGCCTGCGAGCGCGGCGGCGACGACAACATCACCACCGTGATCGCCCGGGTCGACGAGGTCAACTGATGGCGCCGGCTGGCGAGCGGCCGAGGCCTGAGCCCCACTACACCTTCGTGGTGGTAGCGGACGGCGGGCGCGGCCAGCCCCACCAGATCACGGTGACGAGGGGGCGGGTGCGCGCCATCGTGGCGACAGCCGGCGCAGGCCTCGGCGCGCTCGTACTCGCGGCGATCGTGCAGGCCGCCACCTTCTCGCGGGTAACGGACCACGATCATCTCGTCTCGCAGAACGTTCAGCTCAAGGCCGAAGTCGAGAGCGTTCGCCGTGAGCTTGGGGAGCTCGCGCCCCTCATCCAGCGCGTGCGCGCCTACGATGAGCAGCTCCGCGGCCTCGCCGCCGCCGGCTCCCTCCCCGGCTTCGGCCCCCTCGACGCCGACGCCCTCGCGGCCCGCGAGGCCTGGATCTCGGGCGTTGTCGGCGCCCCCCGCCCCGACTCCGAGCTCACCTCCGCATTTCTGTTCGCCGAGCTCGCCGCCATCGATCTCGACGCGCTCGACGACAACCTTGACCGACTTCAACGCTCCACGGAGTCGATGCCGCAGCTGTGGCCCGTAGACGGTCCCGTAACGAGCGGCTTCGGGTGGCGACGGGACCCCTTCGGGCGCACGCGCTGGAAGTTCCACGGCGGGCTCGACATCGGAGCGGAGTACGGCAGCGCCATCCTCGCCACGGGGGCCGGCACCATCACTTTCGCTGGCTGGCACTCCGGCCACGGTCGGATGGTGGAGGTCGACCACGGCGGCGGCATTGCCACGCGGTACTGCCACGCCTCCGAGCTCCTCGTCCTCGAAGGCGAAGACGTCCTCGCAGGCCAGACCGTGGCGCTCGTCGGCAGTTCCGGCATGTCCACCGGGCCCCACCTCCACTACGAGCTGGTCCTCAACGACGAGCGGGTCGACCCGCGACCGTACCTGCCTACGGACGAGCTCTGAGCCCGACCCCTCAGTACATCTCCATCCAACCGACCGTGGCCGTGCCCGCGAAGGGGTCCTGCACGGAGTCGAAGGAGTCGATGGTGGTTCCGGCGGCGAAGTACAGCTTGCCGTTCTCCCCGATGGCGATGTTGGAGACGAACCCGGTGGTGGCGATGTAGTCCTCATCGGCCGAGGTGGCGGCGCCGTCGCCGGTCGTGTCGAGTCCCGACCCGCAGTCCCGGTAGTCGAGGCCGTAGATGCGGCCTTCGCCAGCGGTGCAGAGGTCGGTGTCCGGCGTGTAGGTGCTGAAGTACACCACACCGCTGTACACCAGCGGATCGCTGGTGAGGCGCTCCCCGGCTGCCAGCTGGTAGAACCCGCCGGTCTCCGTGCCGCATTCCAGCGCCAAGGGCGCCGTACAGGTCTCGGGGCTGGTGTCCTTCATGAAGAAAAAGGCGCCTGCCGTCAAATCGTCGGTGTCCTGGAACGGAGAGCCCGAACCCCAGTAGACGCCGAGGCTGCCATCCTTCATCCACGACGTCGTGACGGCGTAGTAGATCTCCGGCCGGCTGCCGTAGGCAACGGTGGTGCCGGTGCTCCCGGTGTCTCCGGAGCCCTCTGCGCCATCTTCAGGATCGTAGAACTCACACCACGTGAGGTTGCTCGGATCGGAGTCGTCGATGAGTGCTTTGTAGATGAAGGACTGGCCCGGATTGGCGTTGGTGCCCACTCCGGTCGCGGGGTCGTAGCCCAGCGTCACGGGGAAATAGACCACGTCGGCGTCGCCGTCGGAGTCGGCGTCTACCACCGTGGGGGGCGCTGAGATGTAGGTGTACTCGAGGCGTCCGTCGGAGTCGATGTCCAACGTGGAGCCGGCCGAGGCGTAGTCCGGATGATCCGACCCGATGTTCGAGCCCTGCACAGAAAATGAAGCGGCAGACGAGCTGAACGCCGAATCGCCGATCGCCCACATGTAGAGGTTGCCCTCCACCGTCTGGTAGTAGTTGGTGCTCGAGTCCGAGTACTCCGCCGCGCGACCAGAACCCCAGAGGGCCACCCAGCGGTCGGTAGGCAACGCGGAGTCCGTGTAGTCGTAGATGTTGAAAATGGACGGCCGGCTGGTGGTGTACCCCATCGCGGTGGAGTCGACGGAGTTGGTCTGTTCCCACAGGAACTCCGGTGCGTCGGAATTCGTGATGTCGAGCGCGAGGGTGCGCGACCCGCCGAAGCTCTGCTGCACCACGGCGACGCGCCGCCACTCGCAGTCGTCGAGCGTGGAGCCGCAGTCCTTCTTCCGGTCCCCGTCGGCGTCGATCCACACGTCCTCCACGACCGGGGTGCCGTCGAAGAGGAAGCTGCGGCCGTAGACCACCGAGTCCACGAGGCCGTTGCCCCAAGCGTTGCCACGGTCCCTCAGGATCAACGTGTTGGGCACCCAAGCCCACAGCTCCTCACCTGCTTCGTCGGCGGTAGGGGTGCTCTCGTCGTCGGTCAGCGCAAAGGCGTGGAGCATGCCGTCGTTCGCCGCGAGCAGCACGAGGTCGGGCATTTCCTCGGCCTCCAGCAGGTCTAGGAACGTCCTGTACGACGTACTCATCGAGTAGCGGTCGTTTCGCGCGGTCACGATCGTGGGGGCCGAGTACGGGGAGTCTTGAAGTTTCCACTTTCCGCGTTCGAGGTCGATGTACCGGAAGCGGGAGGACGACACGCCGCGGGTGAAGTCGACAAGCTCCTGCACGTCGAGGCTGTCCACCGCGCCGCTCTGGTCGAGGTCATGTTCGGGCGAAGTGAGCGTGCCGCTGCCGTCCACGCTGGCGTCGAGCACCAGATCCAAGAGCGACGACGAGACGGTGAGGTTGGCCATCTCCGCATCCAAGCTCAGGCGCCGTTGGGCAGCGTCTCCGGCCATCGACACCGCGAAGTTCTCTTCGTAGAAGTAGATGTCGCGATGTTGGAACCCGTCCATGTCGTCGTCGTTGACTTCGCCGGCGTCGGCAACGCGGGAGTAGAGCAACCAGCCGCCGTCCCAAACGGCGCCGAGGTAGTCGTCGTAGGGCGCGCCGCTGTAGTAGAGGATGTCGCCGTAGGTGGCGCTGCCCGGGTCGGTGTCCATCTCGAACGCCAGCACGTGACCTTCGGCGAGTGGCCGGTCACCCGTCATCTCGTAGTAGACGTAGAGCAGATACGAACCGTCGTTGGCAATGACCGGGTTCGAACGCGCGAAGGTGCCCGACATCAGGTCGGAGGTCACCCCGAGTATGGCCGCCAAAGCATCGTCCTTGGAGGTGGCGTTCGTGTAGATACCGTCGCCGTACGTGTTGTCTGCGGCGCTCTGGTACAGGGCGTCGGCGATCTCGTCGTCGGTGCTGCCGGTGGGGTCGAGGCCCATAGCCACGGTGGACACCACCAGCCGCTGGTAGCCGGCCAGCGACGAGTGGTCGTGGGTGTACAGGTCGGTCACGACGTTGTCGTAGCGGCACTGGGTGTCAGGCACTCCCGCGGAAGCGGCGTACCCGGCGGTGTCGCAGTAGACGTCCGCCAAGGGAGTTGCGGAACCGGCGCTCGAGTCGGGGTCGTCGTCGTCCTCCGGTCGGCCGGACGTGAGCACGATCACGTAGACCTCGGAGCAATAGTAGGAGAGCGGCGACTCGTCCCAATCCCCGTCAAAACCGTCGCCGTCGTCGTCCACACCATCCTCAGTGTCGGTCAGGTCGAGGTAGTCCTCGCTGATGCTGTCCACCACCTCGGCGAGGTTGCTGGTGCTGCCGGTGCTCACGGTGAGGGCGGTGAGCCCCGCGGAGATCTGCGCATAGGTGCTTCCAATCGGAGCAACCGGATAAAATGTACTCGACCCTGCCGAGTCGGCTGTGCCCACGACCCCGAATTTCACGTCGTTGTAGTGCCGCGACACCTGCCTCACGAGGTCGACTGCATCCTCAAAACAACTCGTGCTGCTGCCCGAGAAGCAGGGACTGCCCATGTCCGTGTCACGGTCGATCACGAACAGAATCGCGGGCGGCACCGCCTGCTTCGTAGACAACGCCTCCGACACCGTACTCGGACCGACAGCGTAAGCCGAGGTGGGAAGCGACAGCAGGATCGCGGCCAGGGGCATGTTGTGCTTCTTCAAGGGATCACCGTTCGGTGCACGTGCCGCGCATGACCTTGCGGATCATGGACGTCACACGCGCTTCAGAGGGGTTGGACTGCGAGCCGGCCGACTCCATCGACTCAAACCACGAATGCGATTCCATCTCCCAGTAGTCCGCCCGGAAGGCAGCAGTGCCTTCCTCCGTGCTGTAGCCGGGCGGAGGCTGGCCGCACTTCGCAAACGCCGCCGTCACCTCATAGTTTCCGAGCGGCAGCGATACGACGTCGCCCTCGAACCAGGTCTGAGCGTCGGCCTCTTCGACGAAGAGTTGGGCTGCGGTGTCCCAGCCTTCATCGGCCGGCACCTCAAACATGAGCTGCATCCGCGCATGTTCTCCGCCGGCATCGGCGGCGTCGGTGATCGCAGCGTGACGCCGGGTGTAGTTGGCCACCCGTTGGTCCACCCCTGCAATGCTCAATGAGGTGGCGCCTACGATCGTGATGATCGCGATGAGGATCAGCGCCACCAGCATGGCGTAGCCCTCGCGACCCTGACCCCTGCGGTTCAAATCCATGACAGGTACCTCATGTTCCGCACGGTCACCTCGGTGGCCAATACCTGCCGGTAGTAGTGGTCCGCTGTCGTCGCAGGCACGTTGTCTCCCACCGCCACCCGCGTGCCTTCGTGAATGCGGTTCGGGTCTTCGCGCGAGGAGCGCACGACCAACGTGAAGCGGATCATGTACAAGTCGTCAGGTTCGTTGTCCGCCACGGTGTCGGCGTCGGTGCCAACTTCGTCCACCCAGCCCGAGCTGGAGGTGCTGGAGCAATCTCCGTCCCGAAAACAGTACTCGATCTGCAGGTCTTCCACGCCGTCCACCACCGGCACGTCGTCGGAGTCCGGCGACTCGAAGTCCAGATCCATCATGAGTACGGGGTGCTCGCTCGACCCGGAACCCACGCCATCGGTGTCATCGGCGTCGATATAGAAGGTCATGACGTCGGCCCGCGAGCACTGCATCGCCACCGGCATGTTCTCGCCGAGCGCGCAGGTGGTGCCGAAGTCGGAGTAGATCGTGGGCCCGCTCGGAAACGTCACCTGCCCTGTGGAGGCATCGCCATCCGCGCTGAGCAGCCACATCAGCGAACGTTTCTTGGTGGGATTCGAGAGGTCGCTGCAGAGGAGGAACTCATTGGCGGCGAGCTCGCCCACGCGGTCGGCGTACCCCGGTCGCTCCAGATCGAACATCAGAGTGCTGTCGCCACAGTCCCGAAGCTCGTCGGGGTCGGAGAACATGATCAGGTTCGGGTCTTGCGAAACGATGGTGATGGCGTCGCTCCCGTTGGGGCCCGTACCGTTGTACGAGATGACCGCCGGGAGGGCCTCGCCCTCCCCGCCGAGGCCGAGGGCGCCGTTCACCACGCCCACCGTTCCCAAGCCTGCCGACCTGCCGGTCCTCGAGAGAATGTCCAACCCGAGGCGTACGTTCTGGTGCATCTCCATCTGAAGGTCTTGGTAGATGAACTGCTTGAGCTGCATGTTGAACAGCGAATAGAGCGCGCCCACCACGAAGGTTCCGATCGCCAAGGCGATCAACAGCTCGATCAGGGTGAAGCCGCGGCGGAGGGCGCGTTTCATCAGGAGTCCCGGAACCGGAACGACGAGATGGTGGTGCCGTGCGTCGTGTCGAACGCAGCATCGTCGTACGTGCAGCGCACGCGCACGCGGGCCCAAGTGGCGTCGTCGTCCATGTCCTCGATGTCCCACGAGAGGCTGTACAGCACCGGGCCGAGAACGGTGTCGGTCTGGAACGCGGCATTCACCAGCAGCGCCGTGGCCGGCCAGGTGAGTTTTTCCCACGACTCCGTGCCCATCCACGTGTCGTCCTGCATGCCCTCGGACAGGTCGGTCGGCCGGTTCGACGTTTCCCAGTCTTGGGCGAGCAGCCGCTCCATCTGCGTTTGCGCGAGGTAGGTGCAGTCGGTGAGCCGGCGGGCGTTCAGGTTCGACCGGACGGCCTGACTGTGGAACCCGAACATCACGATGAGCGCGGCCCCAAGGATGGCCGAGGCCACCATCACCTCCACCAACGTGAAGCCCCTTCGCTGCGTGGAGGAGAGGGCCCTCATTGGGTCACCGCCGCCATCCGGGCAAAACCCGAGCGCGAAACCGTGATGGTGACATGCTGGTCCGTTCCGTCGGCAAGGGCTCGTTTGTTCACCACCTTCAACTCGATCTCACCGCTCACGAAGTCTGAACCCTGGTTTCCGACCCACCCCCGCGGGGTGAACGTGATCGAATCATCCTCTAAAGTGCTCCATTCGGCAAGGCTCACCCACCGCGACTCCTGGGCGCCGCCCTCTTCGAGGCTCCGCTCCCCCTGACTCACATCCACCACGCCTTCGAGGTCGGCGGGCAGCGTGTCCCACTGGGTGGAGCCCGACCCCCGGTTTCCAAGCTGAAGATCCCATGCCCCGTGCGACAGATCGGAAGGATCCATGTCCACATCGGCGCTGAGGAAGTGCACGCGGGCCTCTCGATTGGCATCGATGGCGAGGGAGCGGGTGAGGACGAGGTCGGAGTGCAGCATGCGTGCGACGTAGAGCATCCGGAAGGTGGCAACTCGATCTTGAAACACCCCGAATCCGATTCCCGCAACGATTCCGACGACACAGATCGCCACAGCGATCTCAACCAGGGTGTGTCCCGCCCGGGATGCAAGAATCATACCCGTCGACTTCTCGGCGTGGTTCCGATCATTGACCCCCATATCCGGGAACTCTTTTCCCAGATCGGCATTCAATTCCCACCTCGGGTGCACAGGTCCTCGATGTAGCCGCGCCTCCGGCGCACCTGCTTCCGCACCTCCAGCACCTGCCCGCGGTGGACGCCGCTGGATTCGACATGGTCGAGGACCGAGTCTGCAGCGTCGAGCCACCCGACGACGGCTGGGCTGGTCTCGGCGCATCGATCGGCGTCGACCCTTCCGTCTGACTCCCGGAGCACGCTGTCCACCCACGTGATGCGCGCCGCGGCCAACTCGCGGCCGCCGGAGGCCGCCGCGACTGCGGCGGCCGCCACCTCACGGGCCTCACTCGCCCGCCCGGCGGTGAGGAGCGCCGCGGCGCGCGCCTGCTGCAGCGGGGAACTGTCTGGGTGCATCCGCACGGCGGCGTCAGCGCGCTCGAGAGCCGCCTTGGCGTCCCCGCTCGCCAACTCGAGGATGACCCACGACTGCATCACCGCCACATCGTCCGCCGCGACGGCGTCGGCCCGAGTGAGCTGCTCACGGGCGCCCGGCAGGTCGCCCTTCGCGAGCCGCACGCTAGCCAGTCCGCGAAATCCGGAGGCGCGCTCCGGGTGAAGACGCGCCAGCCGGGTGAAGGCATCCAGCGCAGCATCCTCTTCGCCGGCGAGGTGAAAGGTCCACCCGAGTCCGTAGAGCGCGTCTGCGTCGTCGGGGCTCGCAGCCAGCGCCGCGCGGAACGACTCTTCGGCCGTAAGCAGGTCGTCGGCGACCAACGCGGCCTCGCCCCGCAGCAGGGGGCCGCCGCACGCGCCGAGGAGGAACAACGAGGCCCAGAGCGCCGTCATGCTCCCTCGAGCCCGTAGTCGCGGATCTTGTACAGGAGCGCCTTGTACGACAGCTCCAACACCCTCGCCGCCGCCGCCTTGTTGCCGTCGTTCAGCCGAAGTGCCTCCTGAATCAACGACCGCTCCAAGGCAGCGGTGCGTGCGGGAATCGAGAGGGAGTCGCCGGAGACCGGCCCACCCGAAGGCTTGGCGATTTCCGCCGGCAGCGCGGAAACGTCGAGTACCTCGGCATCGGACACCAGGAGCGTGCGCTCGAGCACGTTCTCCAACTGGCGCACGTTTCCGGGCCAGCGGTGGGCAGCGAGGAGCCGCATCGCCTCATCGCTCACGTGGGGCTGCGGCAATCGCATCCTGGCGCAGAGCCCGCTCAGCAGGTGCCCCACAAGAAGGGGAATGTCCTCCGCCCGCTCCCGAAGCGGCGGAATCTGGAGGTGGATCACGGCAACGCGGTAGAACAGGTCCTCCCGGAAGCGAGGCGGAGCCAGCGACGACGCGGTCGCCGCCACGATCCGCACGTCCACGCTCACCTCGCCGGACCCCCCGATGCGACGGATCGTGCCCTCCTGAAGAGTTCGCAAGAGCTTCGCCTGCAGCGCTACGGGCAATTCGCCAATCTCGTCGAGAAAGAGCGTGCCGCCGCCGGCCTGCTCGAACAGCCCGGCGTGGTCGCGGACGGCGCCCGTGAAGGCGCCTCGGCGATGGCCGAAAAGCTCGCTTTCCAGAAGCGGCGCCGGGATCGCGGCACAATTCACGGCCACCCACGGCCCGTCGCGCCTCGGGGAGAGGCGGTGCAACGCCCTCGCGAGCACTTCTTTGCCGGTCCCGCTCTCTCCGGTGAGGAGCACCGAAGAGTCGTGATTCGCCGCGCGTGAGAGCACTCGGAGCAGCTCCACGACCGCCGGCGAGTGGCCCACGAAGCCTTC
This sequence comes from Deltaproteobacteria bacterium, assembly GCA_947484175.1. GTDB lineage: Bacteria > Myxococcota_A > UBA796 > UBA796 > SXON01 > SXON01. The sequence continues at coordinate 8,462 of CANKOI010000015.1, read as the reverse complement.
GACAGGCTCGCCTGAGCGCAGCGACAACCGGGCGTTCTCCACCGCGAGGCGGCTCCGCTCCGCAACCAACTGCTCCCGCTCCTGCAGCTTACGCAGCGTGAGCACGATCTCGTCGGCCTTGAAAGGCTTGCTCACGTAGTCGTAGGCGCCGCGCCGCATCGCTTCGAGGGCCGTTTCGACGGTGCCGTAGGCGCTCATCATCACCACCGGCGGGCCGTCGACGGGCCGGGCCGCGAGGAAGCCGAGGCCGTCCAGGTCGGGCATCCGGATGTCGCAGAGCACGATGTCGGCCTCCGTGAGCCGGCCAAGCGCCTCACGCCCGTTTGCCGCCAAGACCACGGCGTAGCCGGCGCGCACGAGGATGATCTCCAGCAGGTGCCGGAGATTCTCTTCGTCGTCCACTACGAGCACACGCAGGCGCGGAGGTTCCACCACGGGAGGATAGCCTGCCCACCTCCCCTCCACCGCATGTCCCGCCTCGTCCAGATCGTTCACGGCTTCCCGCCGCGTGAAAACGCCGGCACGGAACAGGTCGCCGCACGAACGGCCGCGGCGCTGCGGGCGCGGGGCTGGGAGGTGCACACCCTCGCGGCCACCAGTGCGCCCGGTGTGCCGATGTACACGCCGATCGAGGAGCCCTTCGTTAGCCGGCTGGTCACCAACGCCCCGTTCGCGGCGCTCCGTCGGGGGGGAGCCGATCCTGCGGCCCGCGCCTGGCTGAACTCCAAGCTCCGGGCACTCCGCCCCGACGTCGTGCATGTGCACCATCTGGCCAGCCTCGACCCCGACTTCCACTGCCCCGCGCCGCTCGTTTGGACCCTCCACGACGCATGGGCGTGGTGCGCCGCGGGCGGCCAGCTCCTTCGCGATGGCAATGCGTGTCCGGGACCTGGCGAAGCCTGCCCGGCCTGCGCCACCGCCTGGTGTCAGGACGGCCCCGTGGTGGCCGCCGCCCTGGGCGCCGCCGGGCGCGCCTCCCGGCTCATCAGCCCGCACCGGCTCCACCGCGCGTGGCAACGGCTCCCCGCGGCCCTCCGCGCCCGCGCCACCGCCGGCGGCGCGCCCGTCACCGCTGGACAAATTGCCGGGCAGACCGAGCGGTGGCGGCAATTTGCCGCCCGTTGCGCGGCCCGCATCGCGCCGAGCCGCTGGATCGCGGCGGAGGCCGAACGACGCGGACTCGGCCGAGCGACCCACCTGCCTCACGGGGTCGCCGCGGGGCCCGAACACACCGGCGGCGGCCCCTTCCTGTTCCTCGGCACGCTGTCGCGCCACAAGGGCCCCGACCTCGTCTGGCAGGCCCACAAGGCCGCCAAGGTCAGCGCGCCCCTCCTCATTCATGGCCCCCCGGGCCCGGATGCCGCCTACGTCGCTACCGTCCAAAATGCGGGCCCCATCGGCGATCCCGGCCCCCTCTTGGCCCAGGCGCGCGCGCTGGTACTTGGGTCGCGCTGGCCCGAGAACGCCCCGCTGGTCGTGCTCGAAGCGCGCGCCGCCGGCTGCCCCGTCATCGCCCCGGCCATCGGCGGGCTTCCGGAGCTGGTGGAGCCGGGGGTGGACGGCTGGCTCTACGAGCCCGGAAACACCGACGCACTCGCGATGTGCATCCGCGAAGCGATGGTCGCCCCTCCGCTCCCGGTGCGCCCGCCGCTTTCCCTCGATGCCCATGTCGATCGCCTGATCGGCGTATACGATTCGGTGCGATGACCTCCGACCTCCACGCTCTCGCTGCCCGGATCGACGAGTTCCTCCTCCGCCTCGGGGTCGACGCGAACCCTTCCGACCAAGGGTTCTGGACCCTCCGCTTCGGCTCCTCGATGGTGGTGATCTCCACCTTCGAAGACGACGGCACCCCGTTCGTACGGCTGGCGAGCATCGTCGTCACGGGAGCGCGGGCGTCGCTGACCCTGCTCACGCGCCTATTGCGCATGAACAACGAGGTGCTCTTCGGCGCCTTCCAACTCTTCGACGACGACACGGTCGCGTTCACCCACACCCTGCGCGCCCACGACCTCCGCTTCGACGACTTCGAAGCGACCCTCCTCTACCTGGCCCGAGTGGCCGACGATCACGACGAAGAGCTGCAAACCCTAGCCGGGGGTGAGCGCACAGAGGAGCTGCTGGAGGCGGCACAACGCGAGGAGTGATGCAGGTCCTCCACGTTTCACAGGGGTGGGGACAGGGCGGCAGCCAGCTGTATGCGGCGGGCCTCGCCGACGCCCAGCAGGCCCTTGGGCAGCGGGTGCAGCGGTTCGGTCCGAGCGGTGGACGGGAGGGCGGGGCGCGTGGCTTCGAGGCCGATTTCGCCAACACGGCCGTAGAGGAGCGCTTCGCTGAGGCGGTTCGCGGGGCCGACGTCGTGCATGTCCACCACCTCACGGGACTCTCGATGCAGCTCCCACGCATCGCGCAACAGGCGGGCGCCGTGGTCGTCGTCACGCTGCACGACTATTGGCTCGCCTGCGCCCGTGGCCAGCTGGTGAACGAGGGCGGCGCGCGCTGCGAGGGGCCATCCACTCAGCGCTGCGCCGCCTGCCTCGCGCCGGAGCTCTACGCTCCCGTACCGGCCCTCGCGGCCCGAGCGCTGCCGCTCCGCCTGCAGCCGGTAGAGCGCCGCGAGGCGGGCTGGGCGTCCGTTCGTGCCCACACCACCGCGTTCTTCGCGCCGAGCGCACATGTGGCCAAGCGGATGCAGGTGGAGGCTGTGCTCACCCCGCTCCCGCTCCTCCGCCCGGTGCCGCCGGCTCCTCCGCCGGATTCCGGCCCGTTGCGGCTACTGTTCCTCGGCTCGCTGCTGCCCACGAAGGGCGTCGACGTGCTGCTGGCCGCGTTCGCTGGGCTTCCGGCCGGCGCAGCCACCTTGCGGCTCGTGGGGCCCTCGCCGCTCTGGCGGGGCAGCCCGCGCTGGGCGGCGGCGTTCACGCGGCGGGCGGCGGAGGTGCCGGGCGTGTCGCTGGGCGAAGCCGTGCTGCCCGAGGGGGTCATCGCCGAACTGCACGCTGCCGACGTGCTGGTGGTGCCCAGCACGTGGGAAGAGAATGCCCCGCTGGTGCTCGGTGAGGCCCGCGCCGCGGGCCTCCGCGTGGTGGCCTCCGACCTCGGCGGCATGCGCGAGGTGGCGCCCTCCGCAGCCTTCGTCGAAGCCGACTCGCCGAGCGCGCTTCGTTCCGCGCTCGCCGCCGAAGTACGCCGGGGGCGAGGGAGGGTGCCGCCCGAGGTGGCAGCGACCATGGCCGAGCACGCGGAACTGCTCCTCTCCCACTACCGGAGGCTGCGCACCTCCCCAACCAGCCGTTAGAAGCTCAGGTGCTCCTGCTCCTCGTTGCCCTTGCCGTCGCCGACGACATGCTCTGCACCCTCTGCTGCACCGCCGGCGGGCTCCCCGGCTGCCCAACTGAACTGCACGTTCGCACCGAGGCCTCGCGGCTCTCGCCCTCGGGCATGGACACCCACGTGCAAGGGGGCTGGGTACTCTCCTGCGACGGCAGCGGGCGTTTCGACCCCGGGCTGAGCGTGGAGGTCGATCATGACCCCTCCTACGCCGAGGTGCTGGGCAGCGGGCGCAATCCACTCGCGGTCCACTGCTTCGCGCAGGCGTGCGCGCTGCCGCAGGGAATCTGCGTCGGACCGGCCACCCTCTCCGGCGATGTGCAGCTCGTCGGTTGCGTGGACACCCTTCCGGCATCGCAAGCCGACCTCGCCGCCGCTCCTGGGGCAGCCCCCAGCCAGAGCGCCCTCGTCGTCGTCATGGACGGTCGCCCGCTGGTGGCAGAGGGCGCGCGAGCGGGCGGTATCCCCGCTGATCGGGTGGTCGCTCCAGCCGCTCCGCTGCCGTCTGCCGTGGTCGCTGCGTCTGCCCCTCCCCCTCCCCCCATCGCCCCAAAGCCGCCAGCCGCCCCCGCCGTGCTCGCCCTCCCCAACGATCCTCCCGATCCTTGCGCCCCAACCGCCGACGCGGCTCGTGCCGAGGCGCGCAAGCGAGTGATCACCGGCGACGACCTCCGCATGTCGGGCCGCACCGACGAAGCCCTCCGCGACTACAAGGCCGCCCTCACCCTCGACAAGTGCAACGGGTACGCCTGGATGTCGATCGCCCAGCTCGCAGCGGATGCCGGGCGCACCGACCTCGTCATCCGCGCCCTAAAAAACAGCACGCGGCTCGTGCCGCGCTACCCCGCCGCTTGGATGATGCTGGGCAAGGCCTACGAAGACTTTGGCCAACGGGCGATGGCGGCCGAGGCCTGGCACACCGCAACCGAGCTGTCGCCGGGAAACGCCGAAGCCATCGAAGGATACATGCGAACGCGATAGACGGCGCGCATGGACCCGCAACAGGCAATTCTCGTCGCCGTCGTGAACGCTTCGAGCGACGACGGCTTCTCCATCGTGGAGCTGGTGCTCTCCGCCGACATCGTCGTTCAGCTCGTGCTCTTCGCCCTGATCGGCATGTCGGTGGCCTGCTGGGGCATCATCGTGAACAAGTGGAACGTGGTGCGGCGGGCCCAAGCTCAGTCGGCGGGTTTTGTGGAGGCCTTCTGGAAGGCGCCCGACCTCGATCAAGTGTACCAGCGCTGTAGCCGCTGGCCGAGCTCGCCCGTCGCGGAGGTGTTCAAGGCCGGCTACGTCGAGCTCGGGCGCCTCACTTCGGGGGCCGGCCCCGGCGCCATGGATCTCGGGCTCACCGAGAACATCGAGCGAGCGTTGCGGCGCACCACGAACACCGAACTCTCGCAGCTGGAGCGCCTCATCCCGTTCCTCGCCACGACCGGGTCCACGGCGCCGTTCATCGGCCTCTTCGGCACGGTGTGGGGCATCCTGCGGGCCTTCCAGAAGATTGGCGAAACCGGGCAGGCCAGCATCCAGACCGTCGGTCCCGACATCGCGCATGCGCTGGTCGCCACGGCCGTGGGGCTGTTGGCGGCGATCCCCGCCGTGATGGCCTACAACTACTTCAACACCCGGATCAAGGAGATCCACGGCGAAATCGACGCCTTTTCCTCCGATTTCCTGAACATCGTGAAGCGCCACTACCGGGGTCGCTGATGGCAATGAGCGGCCCGTCGCGCGACGGAGGAATGATGTCCGAGATCAACGTCACCCCCTTCGTGGACGTGATGCTGGTGCTCCTCATCATCTTCATGGTCACCGCACCGCTGATGGCCACGGGGGTGGAGATCGACCTGCCGAGCGCGAATACGCCGCCTGTCGAGGTGACCGGTGAGCAGCTGGTGATCGGCATGAAGACCAGCGGTGAGTTCACCCTCGCGCGGGGCAGCAACCCGGCGCAGACGCTCACCAAGGAGCAACTCGAGGCCAATCTTCGGGAAGAAGGGAAGGCCCACCCCGACCACGCGGTCTTTGTGCAGGCGGATGGCGCGTTGCCCTACCAAGAGGTCATGAACCTGCTCGAAATGGCCAAGCAGGCGGGTATTCCCAAGGTCGGCCTCGTCACCCGCCCACCCACGGCGCCCTGATGGCGCGGCACGCCCTGCCCAGCTGGGAGTGGCCCGTGGCGGGCGTCGCGCATGTAGCCGCCTTCCTGCTGGTGGCGCTTGGGCAGTGCGGCAGCAAGAGCGAGCCGCTGTTTCGCCCTCCCGATGCCATCATCGTAGAGATGGCCGGGCCCGCCTCCGTGAAGTCGAACATGCCGCAGCGTGCGGAGCGCGCACCTACGCCAGCGCAGGGCGCTCCGGATGCCCCGCTCACGCCCCCCCCGCCGAACCCCTCCGAACTGGCGCTCCCTACCGCTCCGCCTCTGAAGGGGGGCGCTGACCCCGCTCGCGATGCGCTGCTTGCTGAGCTGCGCAAGCAGCAACTGCTGGCGGACCTGGAGGCGCCTGAGGGCAAGGTCGACCGTCTCGAGAGCGGTGACAACAGCGCCGCTGCCGGGTCGAAGGCCCAGTCCGGCGTGCAGGACCCTGAGCTGGCCCGCTGGGTGGCGAAGGCGAACGAGGAGCTCAAGAAAAACTTCCACCCCCTGCCCTCGTGGTGCGCGGCGAAGCCCGACCTCGTTGCGCGCGCGGCCGCTACCGTGCGCGCCGACGGGTCGCTGGCCGATGAAGCCACGATCGTCGATAGCAGTCGCAACGCCTCGTTCGACGCCGCCTGTGTCCGGGCGTTCGCCAACACCACGCGCCTCCCCCCCCTCCCCAGCCGCTTTGCCCCCAGCATTCGCGGCGTCCTGGACTGCCCTTGCAACTGATCGCCCGCGCCGCCGTCGCCCTCACGTGCCTCGCGTTGCTGTCCACCCTTTCGGCGGCCTCGGCGGCCGACGAGCCGACCACGAGCGTGGCCCTTTCGGCAGGGGGCGCCAAGGCCGACATTCCCATCGCCCTCCCCATTCCGAAGGGAGGCAGCGCCACCGACGAATTCTACACCACGCTCAAGCGCGACCTTGAGATCAGCGGGTGGTTCCGGGTGATCGACGCCGCGGCGTACACCGAAGCCCCCGGAACCGGCATTCGCCTAGGCGAGTTCGACTTCGCGGCCTGGCGCACGCCCGGCGCGGCCGCGCTCGCGAAGACAGAGGTGCAATCCACCGCCACGGGGCGCCGAGCCGAAGTGTGGGTCTACGACGTCGCCGGCGGCGTCAAGCTGGGCGCCAAGGCCTTCTCCGGACCGACGACGGCCCAGCGCACGCTCGCCCATCGCACGGCCGACACCATCATCCGCCTGATCACCAACCAGCCGAGCTTCTTCGACACCCGCATCGCCTACGTCGCCGCCGTGAGCGGAAACAAAGAGGTTCACGTGATGGACGTGGATGGCGGCGGCAAGAGGCAGATCACGAGCAACAAGTCCATCAACCTCTCGCCGCGTTGGAACCGGGTGGGCTCGGCGCTCTGCTTCACCAGCTACGTGAACGGCAACCCCGATCTGTACGTCGCCGACCTCGCGAAGTCGGCCATCCGGCGCATCTCCGCGCGCACGGGGATCAACACGGGTTGTGCATGGGCCCCGGAGGGCGACAGCATCGCGCTCACCCTGTCTCCGGGTTCCGACAGCGACATCTTCACCATCGACCCCGTGGCGGGCACACAGATTGCGCAGATCACCAGCAGCCCCGGCATCGACGTGTCTCCCTCTTGGTCGCCCGATGGCAGCAAGATCGCGTTCGTCTCCGAACGAGGTGGGGGCGCGCAGATCTATGTAATGAACAGCGACGGCGGCTCGGCCCGGCGGGTGAGCTTCCAGGGCAGCCAGAACACGTCGCCTTCGTGGTCGCCGAAGGGTGACAAGATCGCCTTCGTGGGGCGCGACGGCGCGTTCGACGTGTTCACGGTGAACGTCGACGGATCCGGGATGCGGCGCGTCACCCAAGGAATGGGCGACAACGAAGATCCGAGTTGGTCGCCCGAGGGCGATTTTCTCACCTTCTCGTCCACGCGCACGGGCAGCGCCCACATCTGGCTCGCAAGCGTCGATGGTCGGCACCAGGTGCAGCTCAGCACCGGCGCGGGCGGCTACACGAATCCCCACTGGTCCGGCCACCTCTCATGGTAGCCGCGAAGCCCCCATGCTGAAGGCGGCCGTCGACATCGGGAGCAACTCCCTGCTCCTGCTCGTGACAGACGGGGAGCGCGTGCTGCACGACGAGGCGCGGGTGGTGGGGCTGGGTCGGGGGATGGGCGAGCGCGGCCTGTTCAAGCCTGACCGGACGGAAGCGGCGATCGGGGTGCTCCGCGAGTATGCAGAGCGCGCGGCCGCCCTCGGCGTGCCTGCCGGGGAGGTTCGCGCCGTCGCCACCTCGGCCTCCCGCCGCGCACTGAACGCCACCACCTTCTACAAGGAAGTGCTCCGCGCCACCGGCCTGCGCGTGAACGTCATCTCCGGAGACGAAGAGGCGCGCCTCACGTGGCTGGGCGGCGTGTCGGGCATGGAGATCGCTCCGGGGCCCGTGTTGCTGGTCGACCCGGGCGGCGGTTCGACGGAAGTCATCCTCGGCGAGGGCGGCCACATCCACTCGCGCACTTCGCTGGAGATCGGCACCGTTCGGCTGACCGAGAAACACCTCGGATACGGGGATGTCCAACCAGCGGGCCTCGCGCGCGTGCGGGAAGAGATCGCCGCCGCGTTCGCTACGGTGCACCTCGCCCACGCACCTCGTACCGCCATCGCCGTTGCCGGCACCGCGACCACGCTCGCCGCCTGCGGCCTGGGGCTCGCGCACCACGACGCTTCGCAGATCCACAACAGCCTGCTGAGCGCGGGAACCCTCCGTCATTGGATCGATCTCCTCCTCACAGCATCCCCGGCGCAGCGCCGGGCCCTGGTCGTCGCCAATCCAGAACGCGCAGACACGCTCCTAGTGGGCGCATGCATCCTGCTCTCCGCGCTGGAACTCACGCGCCGGCAGGCGTGGCGGGTGTCCGAACGTGGCCTTCGTTACGGGGTGGTGCACGCCTGATTCCTCTGACAAAAGGAAACAAGCGCTTTACATCCGTTGTGCCTCACGCTACATT
>CANKOI010000014.1 GCA_947484175.1 Deltaproteobacteria bacterium | reverse complement strand
GGCGATGCGGTTTTCGGCCTGCTCTTCGCGGCCGACCGGCGCGATCACCTCGACCGCGTCGTGCTTCCCGCGCTAGCTCGCGGCGAAGTCGTGCTCACCGATCGATACTTCCTCAGCTCCCTCGCCTACCAGTCGCAGTCGCTGGGCATCGACCGGGTGTGGCAATACAACGCCGAGTTTCCGGCTCCCGATGCCGTCGTGATGCTGGACCTTCCCGTGGAGGAGTGCCTGCGAAGAGTGGAGGCTCGCGGTGGGGTGCGCGACCGCTTCGAGACCCTCGACCAGCTCCAGCGGATCGCCGCCAGCTACGAGTCGGCCATCTTGAGGTGTTTGGCGCGCGGTGACCGGGTCGTGCGAATCGATGCGAGCGGCGCCCCGGCCGAAGTGCACCAGCGCGTGCGGGCGGCCGTGTGGCCAGGGTAGTCGACCTCGGGCGAGCTGACTTTCGCACCGTGTGGGCGGAGCAGGAGCGGCTCCTCAATGCCAGGATCGCCGGCGAGGTGGGCGATACCGTGCTCTTGGTGGAACACGATCCTCCGGTGTTCACGGTGGGGCGCAAGCGGGGAGCGCTGGCCAACGTACTCGACCCCGGAACCGCGGAGGTGATCGAGGTGGAGCGCGGGGGGGATGTGACGTGGCACGGCCCCGGCCAGCTGGTGGCGTACCCGATCGTGGCCCTGAAGGGCGAAGCGCGCGACCTGCATCGCTGGCTGCGCCGCCTCGAAGACGTGCTCATCGACACGGTCGCCGACTTCGGTCTCCAGGGCGAGCGCGACGCGCGCAACACCGGCCTGTGGGTAGCCGGGCGGAAACTTGGCAGCATCGGAATCGCGTGCCGCCGCTGGGTGACGTGGCACGGACTGGCCCTCAACGTGAACCCCGACCTTGGCTGGTTTCGACGCATCCATCCCTGCGGGCTCGATGCCGCCTTGCTCTCCAGCGTGGAGGAAGCCACAGGGGCCCCCGCCAGCACCGCGGATGTGAAGCCTTCCCTCGTGCAACGCCTCGTCATGCTGGGGGCGTGAAGGCGGCCGGGGGTTGACAGGAAGCCCACAGGATGGCATAAGGAAGTACACCCTGAGGGAACGGATCTTCCGGCCTGGGGTACACAGCGTGGCGGTGCGCCGCACACGCAGGGTTTGTCGGCCGGCGCGTTCTCCTGCCCGCCCCGCCAGCCTGGGAGCCCGGCTCCGATCGACACCGATCCGTCCCCGGAGGACGTTTTGACTACCGATGCATGTAAGGCCTGAAAACCCCCTGATTGTTCAGGGCGACGGCAAGGTCCTCCTCGAAACCAAGCACCCCCAGCATGAGCTGGTGCGGGACTTTCTGTCCCGTTTCGCCGAGCTGGAAACTTCGCCTGAGCATCTCCACACCTACCGCATCCACCCGCTCACCCTGTGGAACGCCGCCAGCAGCGGGATGAGTAAGGCCGAAATCGTGGACGGCCTTCGGAAGTGGTCGAAGTTCGACGTGCCCCCCGATGTGCTCACTCAGGTGGGGGAAACCATCGAGCGGTACGGGCTCGTGAAGCTGCAACAGCACCCCGACGACCGCAGTCTGCTGCGGTTGGAGTTCGCCACCGCCTACGTGGCCAAGCTGGTGGGTCAGGTAAAACCGGTGCGCGAGCTGCTCGTCGAAGACGGTCGGCGCTACCTCGCCATCCAGGCCGGCCACCGCGGCATCTTCAAGCAGCGGATGCTCTCCGCCGGTTGGCCCGTGGAAGACCTCGCCGGGTTCATCGAGGGCGACCCGCTGCCCATGAGCATGCGCGAAACGATGGTGAGCAATGGCAAACCCTTCGTGGTGCGCGACTACCAGAAGAAGTCGGCAGATCGCTGGTTCCAGGACGGGCGGCCCTCGGGTGGCAACGGCGTGATTGTGCTCCCCTGCGGCGCCGGCAAGACCATCGTGGCCATCGCTACCATGGCGAGGGTGCAGCAGAAAACGCTGATCCTCGCCACCAACGGGGCGGCGGTGAACCAGTGGGTGCGGGAAATCCTCGACAAGACCTCGCTGACGGAGAGCCAGGTGGGCGCCTACACCGGCGACACCAAGAACATCCGCGATGTGACTGTCGCCACCTACCAGATCCTCACGTGGCGGCCGTCGAAGGAAGTCGAGTTCAAGCACCTCCACCTGTTCCGCGACCAGAACTGGGGCCTCATCGTGTACGACGAGGTGCACCTGCTGCCCGCTCCGGTGTTTGGCGCCACGGCCGACCTTCAGGGTCGCCGGCGGCTCGGACTCACCGCCACGCTGGTGCGCGAGGACGGCCGCGAGGGGGACGTGTTTTCGCTCGTGGGGCCGAAACGGTTCGACATGGCGTGGCAAACCCTCGAACAGCAGGGATTCATCGCGGAAGCCAAGTGCTACGAGGTGCGGGTGCCTTGGACGAACGGGGGCGCCGCCAAGTACGAGCGGGCCCGCGAAGGGGAGAAGTTTCGCCTCGCCGCGGTGAACCCCGCGAAGCTCGAAATCCTCGACGTGCTGCTCGCCCGCCACCGCGACGACAACGTGCTGGTGATCGGCACCTACCTCGACCAGCTCCACGACATCGCCCGGCGCACGAAGGCCCCGCTGATCACAGGCGAAACGCCCGGCGCCCAACGCGACCTCCTCTTCGGCCAGTTCCGCGCCGGAGTGGTGAAGCTGCTCATCGTGAGCAAGGTGGCGAACTTCTCGATCGACCTGCCCGACGCAAACGTGGCGGTGCAGGTTTCGGGATCCTTCGGCTCGCGTCAGGAAGAGGCCCAGCGCCTCGGCCGGGTGCTGCGGCCGAAGAAGGACGGCGCCCACTTCTACAGCCTGATCACCCGAGAAACGAAGGAGCAAGAGTTCGCGATGAAGCGACAATTGTTCCTGACTGAGCAGGGCTACCGCTACTACATCCAGGAAGGCTCGGTCTAACGAGCCGCAGAGGAACGTCGAGATGAGCACGGAGAACGACGAGGTCGGTCCGGTGGACGGTGAAGGTGGAGAGGGCGGCGGCCGCAGGCGTCGTCGTCGTCGTCGTCGTCGCGGCGGAGGCGGGGGCGAAGGCGGCGAACTCGAGCATCATGTGGAGGTGCACGAGCTGGGCGAGCGTCCGGGGGAGGGGGCTTCGCGGGGCCGCCGCCAGCGCCGGGTGTTCCGCGACGACTTCGACGCGGCAGGGGCCGGCGCGCCCCCTTCGGGAAAGCTGGTGGTGAAGCCCCGCCAGCACCGGAAGCGCTGGAAGCCGAGCTCCGGTCTCGTGCGTCGGCGGCGGTTCAGCCGCGGCGAAATCTCCGAGCTCGCCGACTACTTCATGGCGATGCCCGAGCCGCTGGTGCACGCGCTCTACCGCTCGTTGGGCGGCCAGCCGGTCCGCGTTGGCGAGCAAGACCGGGTCGTGCAGCTCACCGTGCGCGCCTTGGCTCAGGGCAACCGCCTGAGCGGGCTGCTCCAGCAGGTGCAGCCTCGTGATCGTCAGGCCCTCGCGGCGCTGCTCCAGTGCGGCGGCATCGCGCACGCCGACGAGTTCCATCGGGAGCTGGTGCTGATGTTGGGCGGGCGCGAGAACGACTGGGCTCGTACCATGGCGGCGCTCGCGGACCGCGGTATCGTCTGTGGCAGCGGCCCGGTGGAAGACGGTTTCTACTACCTTGTGCCCGAGCCGCTCGTGGATGCTCTTCTGGAGCATCTGGGGCCCGAGTTGGAGTTGCCCACCTTCGAACACGACGACATCCGCGTGTCCGACCAGCGGCCGTTCTGCCCGCCCCTCGACTTCTCGCTCGCCACGCTAGCCACCTTCATGGACCAGCACCCGCCCAAGCTCACGCAACGGCAGGAGGTGTTCAAGCAGCAGCGTGAGGAGCTCGATAGGTTCTTTGCCCAGCTCTGGACTCCCGAGTCCGAAATCTTCCAGCTCCACTACGACTTCCTGATGATGCACGGGATGATCGAGCTGCGCGGCGACCGGGTGTCAGTGAACCGGGAGGTCATCGAGGAGTGGCTGTCGCTCGAACCGGAAGACCAGCGCGACCTGATGTTCCGGGCCTTGGAGAAACGCCAGATGATGGCGGAGTGGGTGCTGTGGGCGATCCACTCGGCCAAGGGCGAATGGGTGCCCGAGGCGCCGCTGATGGCGCTCTACCGCCGCTGGAAGCGCGGCGAGGACTGGCGGGACCGCTTCCACAAGGGCGTGTACGCCTCGCCACGTGGCGCAGACCGTGAAGGGTACAGCTTCACGGCGCTGGTCAACAGCGGAATGGTGGAGATCGGCATCTGGGGCCAGCAGAAGGTGTACCGCCTCTCGGCGCGCGGCACCGCCCTGCTGGATCCCCCGGAAGATGAGGGCTTCTCTAAGTTCTACCTCACCCCGAACTACGAGATCATCGCACCAGCCGGGCTCGCTCCCGTGCTGCTGTTCCGCCTCGGCGAGATCGCCGAGCTGGTGGGCTGCGACCGGGCGAACACCTACCGCATCACCGAGATCAGCATCGAACAGGCGCTGAAGAAGGGCTGGCGGCGCGAGGAACTCCTCGAATTCCTCAGGGAGTACAGCCAGATCGGCCTCCCCTCCAACGTGGAGACCACCATCCGTACCTGGATGGGTCCCGACGGCGAAGTGGAATTCCACGAGATCACGGCGCTCACGGTCCACCGCGCCCACATCCACCGCTTCGAGTCCCTGCGGCATCTGCGTGCCTACGTGGTACACCGCTTCGCTCCCGGCCTGTATGCGGTTGACCGTAAACGCCTGCCGGAGATCACTCTCGCGCTCTCGGAGGCGGGCATGAACCCCGGAAAGGTGATCCGGAAATACCCCGCCGACGAAGAGGCCGCCCAGAGCCGCGAGCGCTTGCACCATCTCCTTGCCGAAGCTCGAGAACAACGCGAGGACCCCGTGGCGCGGGCGCACCGGGCTGACACCCAGAGTTCAGAGCTGCGGCCCGTGCCGGGGTCGAGCGTGGCGCAGCAGCAGAAGCGCCGAGAGGCCCCGCGGGGGCCGCAGAGGGCCAACCCCCAAGAGGTGCGCGCCATCGTGGAGAAGGCCATCACCAACGGTTTTGGGATCGAGATGATCTACCACTCCGCGAAGGACGACTCGCGCAAGCAACTCATCGTGCTGCCCGAGAAGGTCGCGCTGAACCGTGAGGGTGCTGCCGTTCTGGTGGCCATCGACACCGAGTCGGGCAATCGCCTGAGCTACGCAATCTTGCAAATCGAGCGCGCCCGCACCACGGAGAAGCGGCTCGGGGAGGGCTCTTGAGCGGCTCGGACCCCACACCCGAGAGCCGCAGCTTCGAGGCCGCCCTCCGCGAGCTTGAGGAGCGGGTGCAGAAGCTGGAGAGCGGCGAACTCCCCCTCGACGACGCGCTGCGCCTGTTCGAAGAGGGGGTCGGCCTCGTGCGAGAGTGCCACGAACGACTGGATGCGGCCGATGCGCGCATCGTCACCCTGTCCGGCACCATGCCGCCTACCGGGGCGGCTTCCGGCTGAGGCCGCGCCCCCCATTTCACGATAGACACGCCATTGACACAAGCAGCGAAAGCTGCGAGTAAGGTTGCGCGATTCTGGGCCGGAGCACCAGCGAATGTTCGACAACGTGGGCCGTAGCCGAAAAGCCGACACCGGGCGCACTGCGGGCAGCATGTTCGCAGCCGTGCTGTTCAACGGCAGCCTGCTCGCCTGCATCGGGTTCGCCACGATGAAGGCGCCCGAAGTGGCAGCCGAAATCCAAGAGAAGCTGGTGGCTGTCGATCTCTCGGCGCCGCCTCCTCCGCCCCCTCCTCCACCCCCCCCCGGCGGTGGCAAGAAGGAGAAAAAGGAAAAGAAGGAGGAAGAAACGCCCAAGGAGGAGGTCGTCACGGAGGTGGTGCCCATCGAGGAAGCCCCCGATCCCGTCGTCGAAGAAGAAGTCGACGGGGGCGTGGAAGGCGGTGTGGAGGGCGGCGTGAAGGACGGGGTCGTGGGCGGGGTCGTGGGCGGCGTCAAGGATGGCGTGCTGGGCGGGCAGCTCGGCGGCACTGGCGTGAAGACGGTCCATTGGTCCGAAGCGATCGTCAAGAACCGTGTAAAGCCGGCCTTTCCCGAAGCGGCCAAGCAGCTCGGCCTGAAGAAGGAGCGCTGCATCGTGCACATCGTGATCGCCCCCAGCGGCGAACCGAGCGACGTTACGTTCAAGGCCTGTCCCGAGCTCTTCAAGGCCAACGCGAAAGAGGCCGCGCTGCAGTGGCGATGGTACCCGCTGATGGAGTCGGGCCAGCCGATCAGCGCCCAGTTTGATCTCGTCTTCCAATTCAATCTCGTCGACTAGGATCTTCACCGATGGACCTTTCTCTTGCCGGAATGTGGGGTGCCATGGGCATCCCAGCCAAGCTCGTCATCGTCACCATGGTCATCATGCTGTTCTGGTGCGTGTACGTCGCCGCCGAACGCAGTCTCTTCTTCTTCGCGTCGCGCTCTCAGTCGCGCATGCTGGCGGGGGCCATCGGGGCTCCGCTGAAGGGCGGCGACCTCGAATCGGCGGTGAAGATGACCAAGGGCGAGGCCTTCAAGAAGTCCTACCTGGCCAGCATCCTCGGCGCTGCGCTCACCGAGTATGCTTCGCGGCCCGACCAGCACGGCATCGCCGCGGCGAAGCGTGCGCTTGACACGGTGGCCACCGAAGAGGGCGCCGCCCTTCGTAAGGGCATGAACATGCTCGCCACCACCGGATCCACCGCGCCGTTCGTGGGGCTGGTGGGCACCATCTTCGGCATCATCAACGCCTTCGGCATGATGGCCGAATCGGGCGGCGGCGACCTCACCTCGATCTCCGGTGGCATCGCCGAGGCGCTGGTGAGCACCGCGGTGGGCATCACCGTGGCCATCGTGGCGATCTGGTTCTACAACTACTTCAACGCCGTGATCGACGAGGTGATGAAGGACGTGTCGGTCTCCTCCGCCGAGCTGGTGGACTGGCTCGAGAAGGACGTTCTCCGTCGCTCCGAAGTAACGGCCGCCAAGTAGACGTTCTCAACGAGGGGGGAGGGCTCCGATGGGCGCGAGGGTAGGAGGCAAGAAAAAGGGCGCGATGGCCGACATCAACGTCACCCCGTTGGTGGACGTGGTGCTCGTGCTGTTGATCATCTTCATGGTCGTCACTCCCATGCTCAGCTCCGGGGTGGACGTGAAACTTCCGAAGGCGAAAACGGCTCAGGAAGAGAAGGACATGGGGCAGAATCTGGTGATCGGCGTCAAGGGCGACGGCAGCGTTTACGTCGACAAGAAGCTCGTCACTCTCGACACTCTGGTAGCGGAGATCGACGCCCAGCGTGCCAATCGCAGCCTCGTGCTCAAGGGCGACAAGGCGGCCAAGTACCGTCAAGTGCGCGAGGTGATGGACCTCATCCACGAGAAGATTCCCGGAACCGACACCATGCTGCTCGCCACCGAGAAGCTCAAGACTGAGGGGGGGAAGTAGGATGGGCGCGAAGGTCGGGGGCGGCAACCAAGGGGGGATGGACGAGATCAACGTCACGCCGCTCATCGACATCGTGCTGGTGTTGCTGATCATCTTCATGGTGCTCACGCCGACCACGCTCACCAAGATGGCGTCGGAGCTGCCCCCGGTGGAGCAAGACGAGCCGCCGCCCCCCGACCCAAATGACCCCAAGCAGCTGCTGATCGCGGTGTACGCCGACAACAGCCTCGCGCTCAACCTCAAGCCGATGGACGAAGCCACCCTCACGAAGGAGCTGCGCAAGCAGCTGCTCGGCCGTGTCGGCGACAAGAAGAACGTGTTCATCGACGCCCACCCCGACTCCGCCTACGATGTCGTCGTGCACTGGATCGACGTGTCGCGCGAAGTGGGGGCCCAGCGCGTGGGCCTCGCCGACTTCAAGGAGGAGGGCCCCGTACAGCTCTCGCCCGAGCAGCTCTTGCAGCTCAGCGCGCCCCCCGCCGCTCCTGTCGCGCCGACCCCGTGAGTACGCCACGCCCCCCCGCCGCGGCTGACTTCGACCGCGCGGGCGGAGAAGCCGTGCTCCGCCCCCTCGTGGACCGCTTCGTGCGGCGCATGGCCGCGGACTTCGTGATCGGCTTCTTCTTCGCCGGCCGCGACCTCGAGCGCATCATCGCGCATGAGTACGAACACGCGGCCATCGCCCTCGGCGCCGATGTGCCGTACACGGGAAGGCCCTTGGCCCCCACCCACCGCGCGCTCAAGATCAACGCGGGCCACTTTCGGCGCCGTCTGGCCCTGCTACGCACCGAGATCGAAGCAGCCGGGCTCCCCGCTGACCTTCGTGACCGTTGGCTCGAGCACCAACGCTCGCTTGAGGCCACCGTCACGGACGGCACCGACTGCGGGCCGGAGTCCGGATGATCACGGTTGGCGGTTCCGCGCCGGAGTTGGTGGGGCAGCCGGTGTTCGGGCTCCCATTCAACCTCGCAACGGTGCGGGCTCGGGGTGCCGTGGCCGTGGTGTTCCTCGCGTCGCTCACTACCCGCGCCACCCAGGAGAACCTCCAGCGTCTCACGGGCATCTGGCCCCGCATCGATTCCGAGGCCGGCGGGATGGTGCTGATCACGCGGTCGCCGCTGGAAAGCGCACGCGACTTCGTTCCCCGTCACCACGTGCTCTTCCCCGTGCTGGTCGACGATTCCGGCGAGGCGTCGGCCGCGTGGGGCGTGGGGAAGGTGGGGGGGCTCGCCGCCACCCTGCTGCGCGCCCGGCCCGCCTTCCTCAAGAACGCCCTGAGCGTTTGGCGGAATGGTCAGGCCCTGCCTGAAGCCCACACCGACCAACTGCCGGCCAGCTTCGCGGTCACCCGCGAGGGGCTGGTTTCCTGGGCGTGGCGTGGCACCTCGGTGAACGACCGGCTCGATGCGGA
The DNA here is from genome assembly GCA_947484175.1 of Deltaproteobacteria bacterium. Classification (GTDB taxonomy): domain Bacteria; phylum Myxococcota_A; class UBA796; order UBA796; family SXON01; genus SXON01. The sequence goes on along the minus strand of CANKOI010000014.1, from coordinate 49,087 downwards.
GGCCGTGTGGGCGGCGATGCGCGGCTGAGCGTGTTGCTTCTGCTCCTCGGCTGCTTCGGGGCGGAGCCGCGCGCCGACGACGACGAGGGGCCCCTCCCGCGCGCGGTGGCGCTGGTGGCCGCCCGTGAGGACGGGCGCCCGCTCTCGGTCTACTTCGCCTTGGAGCCCAATCCCCGGGGTCGTGTAGATGTTCGCGTGACCGATCGCATCGCGCTCGCGGGCCCGCGCGGGGTGTTCACCCTCGGGAACGGCGAGCGCCAGAGTGATCGGTGGGCGGTGGTGGAGGAGGTGCAGGCAGCGCGCGTGTCGCTGGCCCTCCCGGTTGGCCCCGCGTGGTCGCTGCAACGGTTCCAACCCCGGCAGGCGTGGTTCACCGCCGCCACCGCGCCGACCATGCTCTGCGATCTGGTCGGCGCCGCCTGCGAGCCCGCTGAGACTCCTCCCCCCGCGCTCAGCCTGCGCCGCGCCGGCCCCGCTGGAGGCTTCCGGCTCGCCCTGCGCGAGGGTACCTTGCGGTTCTGGCCGCCCCACCTCCCGGAGGGCTCAGACGGGGAGCGCATCCTCGACGACGTGGCGGGGCTGCTGGCCGTGCGCTGGCTCGAGGCGCTTCCCGGGGCTGCCGTGCGCGAGTACCTCGACCGCTCTTTCCGGGGCGTGGGTCGCCTCACGGCCATCAGCGGCGCCGTAGAACTGGACGGTGAGCTCGGCGAGTGGAACGCCAGCGACCCCGACGTAGTTGAGTCGCCCTGGCAGGCCGCGGTTCGGCGCAACTGGCTCGGGCCGCACGACGCCAGCTTCAGCATCGCCGCTCGCGCCACCGCCACTCGCCTCTGCTTCGCTGGCCGCTTCCGCGACGATGATCTCCGGGAAGGCGACGTACTCACCCTCCACCTCGGCGCCGACCGCTGGGCGCTTCCGCTGCACCCCGATGCCGTTGCGGACGGCCTCGTCCTCGCTAGGGAGCCTTTCGGCCACCGGTTTGAGGTGTGTCGCACCCGCACCCCATCCGGCGCCAGCGTGCCCTTCTCGGCTCTCCTCCAAGACCGCGATGGCGAGGACGACGCCGACCTCCTCGCCACTTCCCCGCTCTTCGACGGCCGCCCGGCGGGCGCCCTCTACCTTCCGCCCTGACCCTTACGGCGGGGCGTGGGGCGGCCCCAGCACCATCACCCCCACGGCGGTGAGGAGAAAGAGCAGGGCCGTCACCTGGATCGGGCCATCGCGGAGCAGCGTCTCGTCGGGCGCGGCGCCCTCCCCCTTCTGGTCGATCAAGTAGATGTACCGGAAGACCGCGTAGAGCACGTAGGGCAGGGTGAGTCCCAGCCACGGGTTCGGCGACTGCACGGTGTAGAGCGCGTAGCTGATGATCGTACCGCTGGTGGTGATGGCCTGAAACTCCATCAGCATCGCGGGGCTGTAGTGGGCGAGCGACTTGCGCGTGCCGGGCACCTTGCCCTCCAGCAGCAGGAGCTCGCCCCGCCGCTTGTTGAAGCCCAGGAACAGCGCGCCGAATGCGGTGCACACGAGCAGCCATGGGCTGATCCGCACGTCGATCGCCACTGCACCTGCGGCTGCGCGCCAGATGTAGCAGGAGGCCAGCATCATCACGTCGAGGATGACGAAGTGTTTGAAGAGCGTGGAGTACGACAGCGTCGTGGCGAAGTAGGCCAAGGCCACGACTACGAACCAGAAGCCGAGCGTGGCCGCGAGCGCGAGGGCCGCTGCGGTGCAGGTGCCCATGAGCAGCCAGGCGGCGGTCGTTCCCACCTCCCCCGAGGCCAACGGACGGAGGCGCTTCTTGGGGTGTCGGCGATCGCCCTCCACATCTTGGAGGTCGTTGTAGACGTAGCCGGTGCTGCTGAGGAGGCAGAACGCGGCGCAGGCCACCACACTGCGCATGAACGCCTCAGGGTCATTGAACTGCGCCGAAAAAATGAGCGCCGCGAACAGGAGGCCGTTCTTGGTCCACTGTTTGGGGCGCAACGCCACGAGCAGCGCGAGCGGCAGGGGGCGACGTGGTGCAGTGCTGTCCACTCAGGGCTCCGAGGGTGGCGCGGTCACGCCTGCGGCAGGCGCGGGGGTGGCGAGTCGACTGCCGACGAGCAGGCCCACCACGAAGGCGAGCACGGTGCAGGCGAACGCCACGAGCATCCAGGCGAGGTGCACCTCCATGGGAATGCGAGTGGCGGAGGCGCGGACGGTGGCGGCGGGGAGGGGGGGCGCCGTGACGGCCAAGCGGGCGGTGGTGGCGGCCCATTCGCTTCCGCTGTCGGGCAGGGGGTCCGCGGGCCGCACGACGGTGCTGACGTCGCCGAAGGGGTTTTCGGGCCCGGGGGGCCGGCGGTGGGCGGGCCGGATGAACGTGCTGTCGTCGCCCGGCATCCCGCGGAGGATGCCCAACGCCGTGCTCGATGCCCCCGCAGCCGCCCCAGCGCCCCGCAACGGTTCGCTGAGCGTGAGGCTGGGGTGGGATGCGTCCTCCGGGTCGGGCGGTCGAGGACCACGCCGCGCGGTCGTGGCGTGTTGGCTCAGTCCGGACGCCGCTGCGCCGCTTGGGTCCTCGTCCTCCAGGAAGAGGTCCTCGGGTTCGAGTGGCCGTGTAGGTGCTTCGCCTGGCGGCCGACGTTCCTGCGGCGCGGCTTCCGGAAACAGCCCACGGAGGAACGCGGCGAGGGTGCTGGCGGAGAAGATGAAGCCGGAGTCGTGGAAGAACCGGTCGAGAGACTCCTTGAATATCGTGGCGGTGGCCACACGGTCTTCGGCGCGCGCGCGGAGCGCCTGCTCCACCACCACATCGAGCGCGTAGGGAACATCCGGGTTTACCTCGCTCGGCGGCACGTAGACCCCCCGCCGCACCGCCTCCAGCGTGGCCATCTCCCCCGGCTGCCGGAAGGGGTGTTTTCCCGTGAGCAGCTCGTAGAAGAGCACTCCCGCAGAGTAGAGGTCCGCGCGCTGGTCGACGGGCAGGGCGCTCGCCTGTTCGGGGCTCATGTAGTCGAACCGCCCCTTGACCACGCCCGACATCGTCTCCAGTGCCCGGACGGAGGCTTTGGCGATCCCGAAGTCGGTGAGCTTTACCTCGCCGCCAAAGCTCACCAGCACGTTGCCGGGCGAGATGTCGCGGTGCACGATGTTGAGAGGGACGGCCTGCCCCCCGCGCATGACCTGACGCTGATGGGCGTACTCGAGCCCCTTCAGCATTTCCAACAATACGAACACCGCGTGCGGCACCGGTAGAGTGATCCCCTTCGCCCTGCACCGCTGCATCACCTGGCCGAGGTCGCGCCCGTTCACGAATTCCATCGCGATGTAAAACTGCTGATCTACGCTCCCCAGATCAAGGATCTGGACGATGTTGGCGTGCGAGAGGAGCCCGGCCACCTTCGCCTCGTCGACCAGCATGTCCACGTACTCGTGGTTCTGGCTGAGGTGCGGTGCGATACGCTTGATCGCGAAGGAGCGCTGGAAACCTGCGATTCCGTCGAGACGCGCGCGAAAAATCTCCGCCATGCCACCGGCCGCTACGCGTTCGAGGATCTGGTACTTGCCGAACCGGAGCGGTTCTGGGGCGGCGTCGGCGGCCATCGGGCAGATGCCATAGCCCAGACCACCCACTTTGCCGAATGCTCGCGAATCGGAGGATTCGTCGTGGTCGCTCACAGATTTGTGACAAAAACAGTTGCAATTCGTTTCCAGTGGAGTAAAACCAGCGCGCCCTCGGGTAGGCTCCGCATTCGCGTCCACCCGAATCGGCCAGAGTCAGCATTCGCCAGACTCAATGAGGGTGCGATTCCCCCACAGGTACAGCACATGTTCATCGTTCTCGCTCTCCTCGCCTGCACCCCCGAACCCGCCTCGATCAAGTTCGAAGGCGCGGACTCCATCACCGTCAACACGCTCGACGCGGTCGACGTTTCCAAGGCCACCGTCCTCGACAAGGACGGCAACGCCCTCGACCCCCAGCCCACCGTCACGTGGTCGGTCACCCCCGACACCGTCGCCAAGCTCGACGGCGCCAAGGTCACCCCCGTGGGCGCCGGCGAAGCCAAGGTCGAAGCGAAGGTCGGCGAAGTCAAGGGCGCCTACAAGTTCGTCGTTGCCCTCCCGGACAAGCTTGAGATCGCCGGCTACGACGCCGCCGTGGCGTGGACCGCTCTGGGCACTGCCCAGCTCACCGGCACCGTGAAGGCGGGCGAGACCGCCCTCGAAGGCCAGGCGATCACCTGGGCCTCCTCCGACCCGGCCATCGTCGAAGTCGACGCGGCCGGCCTCGCTACCGGCAAGGTCGACGGCAAGGCCACGATCACCGCGACCTCGGGCGCCCTCACGGCGACCGTGGAAGTGACGATCGGCGCTGTCGCCGCCGCCACCGCCGCCGTCGAGTAGTCCTCTTCGGCTCAAACTGGCCCGGTGGGGAAACCCGCCGGGCCAGATTTGTTTTTGGCGCCTACTTCACCATCTGCACGGCCACTCGTACCCGCGCCGACCCTTTCCGCGGGAAGGTCGCCCGCCGCAGCTCCCGCTCGATGCACGCCCGAGCGGGCTCGTACGGGTAGTTCAGCAACCGGGCGCTCTCCACGTGGCCCGCGCCGTCCACGATCACTTCGATGGACAGGTAGGGGTCGGTGGCACACGCCCGCTCGGCAGCGGCACCGCGCTCGCCGAGCTCGAAGGCGATGCCTTGCCAGTCGGCCACCCGCGCCGGATCTGCGTCCCCTCCGGTGAGCTGGACCGGCTGGGTGAGGGCCCACCAAGCGCCGGCGGCGAGGGCAAGCGCCACGCCGCTGAACACGAGTACGGCGGCGCATCCGGCCGAGGTCTTCGCGGCCGTCGTGGCGCCGCCGCGTTCGCCCGTTCGGGTGAAGGTCAGCGAGCCTCCAGTGTGGGCGGTGACCGGCGGCCGCGGGCGGTCTTTGGACAGGCCTGGTGACGAGGCTCGGCCCCCCGCTGGAAGCTTGGACTGCGAAGAGATGGTTCCCACAGCCCGCGCTGCGGGCGTTTCTCCTCCCGCCCCCGCGCTGCGGGGGGGCATCGGTGCCGGCGCAACCAAGCGCCCCGGGTCGTTCCCGAGTGCAATTTTGTGGAGACGCTCGGCCAGCACGTCGATGGCGAGGCGATCGCCGGGGTCGGGGGTCATCGCGGCCGCGAGGGTCTCGTTGATCCACAGCACCTCGGGCGCGTCCACGTCGGTCACGACCGGCGGCAGGTGGCGAACGAGGTGTTCCCGCTGCTCTTCGAAGTCGAGCTCACCCATGAATTCGGCCACCGGGCGGAGGGTGACGCAGAAGTAGAGCAGCGCCCCCACCGCGTACACGTCGGTGGCCGGCTCGGGGGCCATGCCGTCGAACTGCTCGGGCGCCGCGTACTGCGGCGTACCGATGAACGCGCCCACCCGGGTGAGTCGGTCACCCACCCCGCCGAAGACCTTGGCGATGCCGAAGTCGGCCACGCGGATCTGCGGGACCGTCGTGCGCGGCACCTCCTGCTCGATCAAGACGTTCTCTGGCTTCAGATCTCGGTGGATCACGCCCTGCCGGTGCGCCACTGCCAGTGCGTCGCACACCTGCATGGCCACGCCGGCTGCGGCTCGGGGCGGCAGTACGCCCACGCGGCGCACGTGGTCGAGGAGCGAGCCGCCGGCTTCGAAGCGGGTCACCAGATAGGGTGAATGCCCGCTGCGGTGAACAAATCCGCGGCACTCCACGATCTGCGGGTGGTTCAGCCCCTGGAGGATTTGCGCCTCTGTCGCCAGGCGGCGCAAGTAGGGCCCCTGATCCCGCTGTTGATACAGCACCTTCACGGCGAGCAGCGGCCCCACCTCGTCCTGAGCTTCGCCCACCTCGCGCACGAGGTAGGTCACGCCGGCGCCGCCGATGGCCAGCCGCCGATGAACCCGGTAGGTGCGGTCGATCAGTTCGCCGGCTTCGAGCAGTTCGCCCCACCCCGCCTGCGGGCGCGCGCTCCCGCACCCCAGATTCGAACAACGTTCGTCGTCGCCCACGAAGGTCGTGAGGCAGCGGCTACAATAGCGGGTGCGGGGCCCGGCTTCTGACATTCGGGTCAGACTAACGCGCCGCTGAGTGGGCTCCGCGCTTGTACCGAGGGCGCGGCACCGGTACGCTACCGCGATGCGATTTGGCGTGCTCCGTGAAACCCTGACCGGCGAGCGTCGGGTGCCCCTCACCCCCGAGGGCGCGCGGGCGCTAGTGGCCCGCGATCACCTCGTGGTGGTCCAGTCGAACGCCGGCTCCGGCTCAGGCTTTTCCGACACCGAGTACCTTGCGGCCGGAGCGGCCATTGTCTACACGCCACGCGAGGTAGGCGCCGAGGCCGAGTTCGTGCTGAAGGTGCACGCGCCGAGCGCCGAGGAGGTGGAGCAGCTCCGGCCCTGCACCACGTTGATGGCGTTCATGCAGCTCGCCGGCCAGCCGGCCGCGCTCCACGAAGCGCTGGTGGCCGGGCGGTGCTCTACGCTCTCGATGGAGCTGGTGCGCGAAGGCTCCGACGAGTACCCGATCATGGAGCCGCTCTCAGCGATCGGCGGTCGCGTGGCGGCCACGCTGGCGGCGTGGCACCTCACTCAGCCTGGGAACGGCCCCGGCATCCTCCTCGGCGGCTCTCCGGGCGTGCCGCCTGCAGTGGCCGTGGTGATCGGTGGCGGCGCGGCGGGAACGGCGGCGGCGGCGGGCTGCGCTGCACACGGCGCGCAGGTGGTGGTGCTGGACAACGACCCCCGCCGCCTCGCGCGAGTGGAGCGCCTGCTCGGCCACACCGTTGTCACCGCCGTGGCCACGGAGTTTCACCTCGCCCGTTTCTTAGAGCAGGCCGATGTGGTGATCGGCGCAGTAGCGGTGCGCGGAGAGCCCGCCCCTCGGGTGCTCCGGCGCAGCCACGTGCGCTCGATGAAAGAGGGCGCTCTGTTCATCGACATGTCGATCGACGAAGGCGGCTGCTCCGAGACGAGCCGGCCCACCACCGCCGATGAGCCCACCTACGAGTGCGAGGGTGTGCGGCACATCTGCATCCCGAACCTGCCCAGCGAGGTGGCGCGCACCGCCTCGCGCGCGATGGCCTCCAGTCTCCTGCCCTACCTCCAAGCGCTAAGCGGCGGCCTCCACCACGCGCTCGCCCGCAATCTCGCGCTGCGCCACGCGGTGGGCTTCCTCGACGGCAAGCTGGTGAACCGGGCGCTACGGCGTTTCGTCTCCGTTCCCTACGTTTCCCTCGACGAGATCGTGAAGATGGTGGAGGACTGACGAGCGCACGGCGCAAGGAATTGCGGGGCCGCTTGTGGTAGCCTCATCCCCGTGAGTGCACTTCAGCCGTCCATCCTGTACTCCGTGCTCGGTTCCGGGGTAGTGGTGCTCGGGGTCGCCGGGTGGCTCGCGCTCCGTTCGTGGCGTACAGCACGCCTGATCTCATCCACGCCCCCCTCGTCGATTGCCGCGCTCACCGCTGGCCTGCACGAGGTGCGCGGCGCCATTCACGGCGAGGGTAGCGTCACCTCGCCGCTTTCCGAACGCGCTTGCGTGTACTGGCGTTTCCTGTTGGAACAGCGGCGCCAGAACCGCTGGGAAACGCTGGTGGAGCGCAAGGCGGGCGTGCCCGCCTGGCTCGACGATGGCGGCGGCCGCTTAGAGCTCGACGTGCTCACCGCCGATGTGATCCTCACCCGTAACGAACACGGCGCAGGCGGCATCTTCGGGGTGCCGAGCGCCGAGCTTACCCGTGTTCTGGAGGTCTTAGGCGAGGAGCCGGCCAACCTTCAGGGCCCCTACGTTCGGTACCGGGAAGAGTGGGTCGTTCCCGGCGACCGGATGCACGCCGTGGGCACCGTGAGCCAGGAGGGCGAGGGCTGTCGGATGCGCGGCGATGGCGATGTGCACGTGCTCAGCGACCGCGACGAAACGGAAGTGGTGCGGTACGAGGAGCGCATCGCCTTGCGGTGGGTGGGCGTCGCGGCGATCGGTCTCGGTCTCGTTGTTTGGGGCACCCTGCAACTCCTCAGGTGACGGCCCGAAGCTGTCGCACCTGCTCGAGCACGTCGAGCACAGTTTCGACGGGACGGCCGCAGGCGCGGCCGCTGCATGCGAGGGCCTTGCCGGCAGGCACTCCGGCGTTCACCCGTCGCACCAGCATCGCCGAGGCAGGGACCCCCCACAAGGCTGACAACAACGCTGGGTTGTTGTGCACCTTCACCACCACGGGGCGGGCCTCGAGGCGCTCGGCCAACGCGGCCGCCGGCGCCGCCATGAAGCCGTAGCGGTCCGCTTCCAGCGTGGCCCCCCGACTGGCCGCCGCCGCGAGGCGGAGCCACCTCGGTTCGTCGGTCAGGGCCGCGAGCCGCCACGCCGCCTCGCCGAGGGCGGCGTTGGGGGGGAGGAGCCGGCGCGAGAAGCGCAGCAGGCCGATTCCGCCGGTAGGGGCGTCGCGGAAACCGCCCTCGGCGAGCGCCAAGCCCTCGGCGTGGGCGAGCACGCGGGCGGCCAGCTCCAGCCAGTTGTCGTCGCCGGTGTACTGGGCCATCACGGCGGCCGCGTCGGCCACTGCGGCCTGTTCTTCGAGCAGTCCGGCCACGCCGGTGGCATTCCGAAACACGGCGCCGTCTGCGTCCACCAGGTTCTCCCGCACGTACATCATCGCGCTCTCGGCCAGCACTCCGAGCCCCGGACGATCCCACGCGCACGCTGCTTGCACCAGGGTGATGGCCAGTTGTGCGTTCCAGCTCGCCACCACCACCGGATCCACCGGAGGCGGCGACACCCGCGGAAGGGTGTTGTAGTAGCGCTCGTCGGCGTCCATCGACCCCGCGAAGGCGCCCACGTCGTCGCGCCACAACCAGCGCAAGAGCCAGGCGACGGCGCGCTCGGCGACGGCGCGTTGCCGCCCGGCGCGAAGGTAGAGCCGGAGCAGGCGGGCCTGGTCTTCCGCGAGCTTCTCGTAGTGCACCTCGCCCCAGTCGTCCTGGGTTGCGTAGCGGAAGAAGCCGCCGTCGTGACCATCGTGGAGGCCCTTGACGGCCATCGCGTCGAGGGTGCGCTCGAGCATGTCGGTCGCGTCGGCGTTGCCGGCGGCCGCGCGGTCGGCGAGCCAGTCGAGCACGCCGGGGTGCGGGAACTTCTCGAGCTCCCCGAAGCCGGCGTGCCAGGGGTCCCAGGCTTTCTTCACCGCTGCCCACACCGCCTCGACCGATGCCGCGGCGTCGGCCAGCAGCGGCTCCGGCGGGGAGCCAAGCACCCAGCGCTGACCGGGCTGAGAGCAGCTCTCCAAGAGCGGCACCAGCTCGTGCGGGGGCATGTAGAGGCGCCCCACGAGCACGTCACCTTCGGCGTCGAGCACCGCGCAGGTGGGCCAGCCTCCCTGGTTGTAGCGGTCGTTCAGATCAGGCCGGTGGTCGGTGTCTACCCGAATCGCCACGAATCGGTCGCGGATCAGCTTCGCCACACGGGGGTCGGTGTAGGTGCCCTGGTCCATCACATGGCACCAATGGCACCACGTGGCTCCGATGTGGAGCATCACCGGCTTGCCCTCCAACTTCGCTTTCGCGAAGGCTGCTTCGCCCCAGGCGTGCCACTCGAACTCGGGCTCGGTCATCCGCGCTCCTTGGCCGGGCGCCAGCCCGCGGTGTCGGTGAGCACCCACGCGTCCGCTTGAACCAACCGCAGGCCCTTCACCACCTGAACCGATTGGCGCACGAGGCCGGAGCCGGGGCCACCGAGCACGAAGTCGAGCACAGGCAGCTGGGTGGGGAGGAGCTCCACGAAGCGGCCAGCCACGGGGCTAGCGGTGGAGTCGGGGAGCAGCCCGAGGTGGCCGCGGCGGTCGCGAAAGAGTCGGCCGCGCACCGATGCGGGGTGCCCCGGTCGCGAGCCCAGCCAGCCCTCTGCCTCGCCGCTGAGTGCGCGGAGATCGTACAGGAACACGCCCGCGCCGGGGCGCCGGGGCGCCGACGCGCTGGGGTCGCTCGTTACCGGTCGGGATCGCATTCGGCCTCCAGCATGTCTACCAAGGGCTGAAGGCGGTCGTGCAGCTCGTGGTGCTCCGGATCGGTGGAAAGGCGGCAGGCGAAGGCCTCGTCGAGGATGGTGAGGCCGCCGACGAGCGGCGTGAGCAGGCCCAGTGCCTGGGCCGTTTCGACGTGACTTCGCCACGCCACGGGGCTGGTGGGGGGGCAGAGGTGCCAGCCGCGCGAGCGTGCGAGGCGGTGAAGAAGCACCGGCCACGCCAGCTCGCGGCGCTGCGGCAGCTCGACGAGGAGCGATGCGCCTTGGAGACGGAGCCGCAGCCTGCGCCGCCGATGGAGGAGCCCGGCCGCCACAAGCAGCGCGAACGCCGGCGCGGCGCGCACGGCGCGCAGGCGCAGGCTGAGCATGTCGGGGATGTTGCGCGGCGGCTTCTCGCCGGGCGCGAAGAGGCCGCCGTGCACCGACTGTCGTGTGTCGAGCGGTCCCGGCGGGCGTACGCCGGCCGGGTTCTGCACCACGCCGCGCCACACGTCGTGCACCCAGGCCACCCCTTGGGCCAACAGCCCAAGGGCGGCCGGGAAGGCGAGCGCCAGCTCGCGCTCGCCCACTCGGTCGAGGAAGGCGCCTTCCGCCGCCGGCAGCACCCCCACAAAGACTCCCGCGAGCGGAACCGTGGCAAGGCTGCGCCCGAACAGCAGGCGGGGCAGCACCGTGGCTGCCGCCTCGGCGCCGAAGAGGCGACGCCCCCAGCGCCCGCAGCGCCGCGATTCGGGGCTCGGGGCGTCCGGCGCCGCGAGCCACCCCCGAAAATCGGGGTCGCTGAGGGCCACCGACACCACGCTGTCTGCAAGGTCGGCCCGCGCGAGGGCGCCGAGGGTCACCACCAGGCCCTCGCCGCGTCGCTCGGCGTCGCCCCGCCGAACGGCAAGGGCCACGTACCCGCCCAGGCCAGCGTCGCCCGCGCCGGCTTCGTCGAGCAGGCCGCGCAGGGTCGTGAGGCGAAGCTCTCCCGCTTCGAGGAGCGCGCGCAACACGAAGGCGTAGACGTCGAGGCTGTCGTCGCCGGGCTGGGGTTCGAAGGCGGCGCGGGGGGGGGCCTTGGGGGGGCCGAAGGAGAGCGCCAGCTGTTCGCCCACCTTCGCGAGGGGGCGGGGGGGGCGGGCGGAGGCGACGAAGCGGGCGATGGCACGCGCATCGCGGCGGGCGAGGCCCTCCGAGGTGCTCACGCCTGCTTCGAGGAGCGCGTGGGCCACGGCGTCGAGAGGGGGGGGAGGCGTGCGCCCGAGGAGGGGGTGCGCCGCCACGGCGGCGGCGAGCCACTGCCCGCGGCGGACACCGCCGTACACGAACTGGAGGCCCGTGCGGGTGAGGCTCAGGTCGGGAACTCGCGAGAGCAGGCCCAACCACTCGGCCTGCGCGAGGTAGGCCCGGACGACCCGACCTTCCACATCGAGCTGCCGCGCGAGGGCGCCCGGTCGGCGCGTGCCCCCGGCGATCGCCTCCAGCAGCCGCAGCAGGCGCCGCGGATTGCCGAGCACGGGGGGGGCGCGGGGCTTCATGAGGGCGCGGTTAACGCTTGACGCCTCAGATCTCGTAGACGCGCAGCCCCAGACCGGCAAGGTCCGCGAAGTCGCTTGGATTGCGCGTGACGAGTGGCAACGACCGCGACAGGGCGACGGCGGCGATCATAAGGTCCACTGCACGCGATCGGCGCGGCTTTCGGCTGGCCGAGCAGGTCGCTGCGTACACCCGGCCGTATGCGCGGGCCGCATCGGCGTCGAACGGCAGGGGGTCCATGAGTGCCTCGATCCGTTGAAGGCGGTCTTGGCGTCGCGCCCGTTCGTCCCTGTCGTCCGTTGCATACGGACCAGCGGCGAGTTCGGCCAGCGTGATCGCGCAGATGGCCTGCTCAGCAGGAAGCGCTTCGGCTGGGATGCGATCGAGGTCGATCACCACCGATGTGTCGAGCATGGCGGGGCTCGGTACGCTCATGCCGTAGGCTCCGCGTTCTGGTCCAAGATCGCGTCTACGTCGTCTCGAAACCGCCGGGCATCGATCGGAGGCGCGCCGGCCATCCCCGGCTCCCGGCTCCCGGCTCCCGGCTCCCGGCTCCCGGCTCCCATTCCCCTGCGTCCGGACACCACCTCTTGACATGCCAACACTTTTCCCGTACCCTCCTCCCTGATGAACCCGCATGCGCGACGGTTGGAGGTGTGGCGGTCTCGTCTAAGCACCACGTTCGACCGTGACCAAGCCCAGAGCGAGGCGGCGATCCGCGCCCGTACGGCCCGTCGCGTGCGCACCAGCCTTCGTCGCCTCGAAACGGTGTCGCTGCTCACCCCGAGGTGGACAGCCCCCCAAGCCTTCCTCGAAGACCTCGCGCTCGACCTCGCCGTGGGCGAACCGGGGCTGGGCTGCCGCACCGTGTCCTTCCGCCCCCTAGTCGGTCGGCCGCCCGTCGAAGCCTGGAACTTTCTCCTCCGGGTGCTCGCCGACCTCGGAGCCGAAGGGTGGCAATCCCGGCCGCTGCCCCTCGTCGTCGACCGTCGCGGCTTCTACAACGCCGCCGAGAGGCTGCTCGACGTGGCCCACGAGGAGGCCCCCTACCGAGTGGCGCTGCTCGGCCACTCTTGTGAACAACTGCCTGTCGAGGTGCTTGAAGACCTCGCGCTGGTGTGGGCCCGCTACGCCGAGCGCGCCCGCGAGTCCCGCCGCTGCACGGTCTTGCTCGCCACCTCCGTCGACTCCCCTGCGCTCGATGTCGGCGGCGCGGTTCGGGTTGACCTCTGCGACCTCGGCGAGGCCGAAGCCGCCTTGTCTCTGGTGGCCCACGTGGGGGAGATTCCGCCGCTCCTACTCGAGCGGGCCGCACGGTTCAGCGGCGGGGTGCCGGCGCTGGTGGAGGCGCTCGGTCAGGGCGTCGGTTCATCCGCCTTTCCGAGCCTGCCCGAGGAGCTGCTCCGCGCGATGGGATCGGTGGGCGAAGACCTCCGGGCCTCGGTCCAGGCCGCGCTCACGAACCCCGATGCGGCCGACCGCCTTTACCAGTTGATGCCCGGCGAGCCCCTTGAGGAGGAGCCCGCCATCGACCGTGAGCTGCTGATGGCCGGACTCCTGCGCCGCACCCGCGGCGTGGGCGAGGCTCGGGTGGAGCTGCGCACAGCCGCCATCGCCATCGCCTGCTAGTGCCCCCGGTACGGATTACGGGGCCAGCGCCGTGCCCTGCCCCCCCTTCGTCTTGTGCATCCTCGACGGCGTCGGTTGGGGGCGCCGCGACGGCAGCGATGCGGTGTACCTCGCCGACACCCCCGTGCTCGACGGCCTCATGGCCCGCCACCCTTGGCGCCTGCTCGCTGCGCACGGGCTCGCCGTCGGCCTTCCCAGCGATGCCGACATGGGCAACAGCGAGGTGGGGCACAACGCGATGGGGGCGGGGAGGGTGATCGAGCAGGGGGCCAGCCTCGTGGAGCGGGCCATCCGCACCGAGGCGATGTTCGCAACGGACGCCTGGAAAGCGCTCCTCACAGGCCGCACGCTCCACTTCCTCGGCCTGCTCTCCGACGGCAACGTGCACAGTCACGTGGACCACCTGCGCGCGCTCGTGGGGCGCGCCGTGGCGGAGGGGCACCGCCGCATCCGGGTGCACATCCTCACCGACGGGCGCGACGTTTCGGGGCGGTCCGCGCTCACCTGGATCACGCCGCTGGAGCAGGAGTTCCTTGCCTTCGCGGCAGCGGGGAGCGACGTGCGCTTTGCCTCCGGCGGGGGGCGGATGGCGCTGACCATGGACCGGTACGAGGCCGACTGGAGCATGGTGGCCCGCGGGTGGGCGTGCCACGTTCGCGGCGAGGGGCAGCCCTTTGGCGGCGCCAGCGAGGCCGTGCGCACGCTCTACGCGGCGGCGCCCGACAAGGACGATCAGTGGTTGCCGGCCTTCGTGATCACCGACTCCGCGGGGCCGGTGGGGACCATCGAGGATGGCGACAGTGTCTGCTTCTTCAACTTCCGCGGCGACCGCGCCATCGAGATCACTCGGGCCTTCGAAGAAGGTGCGTCCTTCACGGGCTTTGATCGGCAGCGCGTCCCGCGCGTGACGTACGCGGGGATGATGCAGTACGACGGGGACTTGCTGCTGCCGAAACGATTTCTCGTGGAGCCGCCCGCCATCGATCGCACCGTGGGGGAGCAGCTCGCAGCGGCCGGTCTTCGCACCTACGCCGTCTCCGAAACCCAGAAATTCGGGCACGTCACCTACTTTTTCAACGGAAACCGCAGCGACCGGTTCAGCGCCACGCTGGAAACCTACGCGGAGGTGGAGTCGGACCGCGTGCCCTTCGACGAGCTCCCCGAGATGAAAGCGGCGGCGATTACCGACTTGGTGGTGGCCGCGCTGCAGGCCGGCCAGGTGGACCACGTGCGGCTCAACCTCGCGAACGGCGACATGGTGGGGCACACCGGGAAGCTGGCTGCAACCGTGGCGGCCGTGGAGTGTGTGGACGCCTGCGTGGGCAGGCTCGTACACGCCTGCGAGGTGGCTGGCGCCGTGCTCCTCGTCACCGCCGACCATGGCAACGCCGACCAGATGGTGGAGCTCGACAAGGCCGGGGCGCCCGTCTGCGAAGACGGGAAACCCAAGCCGCGTACCAGCCACTCGCTGAACCCCGTTCCGTTCATTCTCGTGGATTCCCGAGGCCGCTGGGAGCTTTGCGATGTGCCCGGTGCCGGCATCGCCAACATCGGCGCCACCCTGCTCACGCTCGCCGGCCTCACGCCCCCCGACGACTACCTCCCCTCCCTGGTGCACCGTGTGGGTTGACCTCCGTTCCGATACCCTCACCAAGCCCACCCCCGCGATGCGAATGGCCATGGCCAACGCGGAAGTAGGCGACGACGTGTTCGGTGAAGACCCCACCGTGAACCGGCTCGAAAGCCGGGTGGCCGAGCGGCTGGGCAAGGAGTTCGCGCTTTTCGTCCCCTCCGGCACGATGGCCAACCAGGTGGCCATCCGCCTGCTCACGGCGCCCGGCGACGAAGTGCTGATGCACCACGACGCGCACCCCTTCCACTACGAGGCCGGCGGCGCCGCGGTGATCAGCGGGGTCACGCTCCGGCTCCTCGGGGGCCAGCGCGGGCACCTTGGGGTGGACGAGGTGCGCGCCGCGGTGCGGCAACCCAACGTTCACCACGCCCCCGCCACGCTGCTCAGCGTGGAAAACACGGCCAACCGGGGTGGCGGGGCCGTGATCTCGGCCGCTCACTGCGCGCAGCTCTGTGTCGTGGCCCACGAGGCCGGGCTCCGCACCCACCTCGACGGTGCCCGCCTCTGGAACGCCCACGTGCAGAGCGGCACGCCCCTGGCGACGCTGGCGGCAGGCTTCGACGTGGTGAACGTGTGCATGAGCAAGGGGCTCGGCGCGCCCGTGGGCTCGCTGCTGGCGGGGCCGCGGGCCCTGGCGGAGCGGGCGCGGCGGGTACGGAAGATGCTGGGAGGGGGGATGCGTCAGGTGGGGGTGCTCGCGGCCGCTGCCGAGTACGCCTTCGATCACCATGTCGAACGCCTCGCCGACGACCACGCCCGCGCCCTTCGACTCTGGGAAGCGCTGCGCGACGTCGGGTACGCCGTGGAGGGCGCCCCCGACACCAACATCCTGTACATGCGGCTGCCAGAAGCCCCGGCGTTCGCACAGCGGCTGGCCGCCGCGGGGGTCGGAGCGATCGCCCTGGCCCACGACCGGCTGCGGTTTGTCACCCATCTCGACATCACCGACGAGGGCCTGACCCACACGATCGGGGTGTTGCAAGCCCTCGCCACGCCCGGTTCACGTTAGCCCCCGCCCCATGCGGTTCGTAGACGAAGTCGAGATCGAAGTTCAGTCCGGCAGTGGGGGGCGCGGGGCGTCGTCGATGCGGCGCGAGAAGTATGTGGAGCACGGCGGGCCCGACGGGGGAGACGGTGGACACGGCGGCCACGTGATCTTCGGGGCCGACGCTCAGCTCGGTTCGTTGCTCGATCTGCGAGGGAGGGCCCACTGGAAGGCGGGCGACGGATCCTCGGGCGGCGCGCGGAACAAGACGGGCGCGGTGGGAGAGAGTCTCACGATCCGGGTGCCGGTCGGCACGCTGGTGCGCGACGTGGTGGAGGACATCGTGCTCTGCGAGCTGCTCACCGACGGCGAGGAGCGCATCGTTGTCGAGGGCGGCAAGCCCGGCCTGGGGAACGTTCGCTTCAAGACGGCCACGAACCGAGCCCCCCGCGAAACCACTCCCGGTGGGCCCAGCGTGGTGCGCCGGGTGCAACTGGAGCTCAAACTGGTAGCCGACGTGGGCCTCCTCGGCTTTCCGAACGCCGGCAAGAGCACGCTGATCTCGGTGATCTCCGCCGCCCGCCCCAAGATCGCCGACTACCCGTTCACCACGCTGGTGCCGAACCTCGGGGTGGTGGCCGCCGACGACGTCGGCGGCAGCTTCGTGGTGGCCGACATTCCTGGGCTCATCGAGGGCGCCGCCGAAGGGCGCGGTCTAGGCCTCCAGTTCTTGCGCCACGTAGAGCGCACCCGGATGCTCCTGCACCTCGTCGCGCTCGACGAAACCGACCCCACACCCGTTCGCCGCTGGCAGATTCTCCGCGACGAGCTTCGGCGCTACGACACCGACCTGCTCGATCGTCCCGAGATCATCGTACTCACCAAGGCCGACACGGCCGACGAAAAGGTCGTCGCCGCCACCCGCAAGGCCTTTGCGAAGGCCGGTGCTCCCGACCTGCTCGTGATCAGCGCCGCGACGGGACAGGGGGTGAGCGCCCTCATACAGTCCGTCTGGAGCCGACTTCGTGCGCTTCCTGCTCCCGCTCTTCTTCGCGTGTGACCCGGTCGGGCCGGCCGCCGATCCGCCCGAGGTGTTCCCGGTCGCGGCGGCGCAGACCACTTTTGCGAGCGCCGAGGCCTTGGGCGCCTACGTGAGCGAGGCCCACCGGGAGATCACCACCACCCGCGAGGGCGCCGAGCCGACCGTGCTCCGGGAGCTCACCCGCCTTCGCTGGCAGTCCGAGGATCGGTGGCAGTGGCTCGAGATGCGCGATGGCGTGCGGGTCTCCGAGGTGCGCGTGTGGGATGGCGTGGCGTGGCGCAGCGCCGCCGCGGGCATCTTCCGTCGACAGGCCGACCCCGCGAGCGCCCGCGCCGACCTCGTGCTCTCCGGCGACCCTTGGTCGCGTGTGCTCGGCACCGCCGCCGCCCGCGTCGGCTACCGCGATGCCGGCGAGGAGGACATCGAAGGCCGCAAGGTGTGGCACTACCGGCTCGCGCTCCTGCCGAACGAAACGCCGGGCCGGAAGTCGCGCGACGTCACGCGGGTTGAGGGCCAGGTGTGGATCGATCAAGTTACCGCCGTGCGGCTCGCCGGCGAGCTGACGGTGGAAACGACCTTCCGGACCCAGCGAAAGAGCACGCGCCTTCGTTTCGCGATGACCAATCTCGGGGGAGACGTGGGGGCGGAGCCCCCTCCATCCGCAGCTGGGCCTTGAACCCCGGCCGCGCCCCCGCTACACTGGGGATCTTGCCCGCCCGCCTCGCCGCCCTCGCCCTCTGGTTCGCTCCGCCCGCGCAGGCGTGCCCCGCCGAGGTGCTCGCCGCCCGCGTCGGGGTGGAAGTGGCCCATGCGACCGAGGCCGACGCAGTGCATGCCGCGCACAGCTCGGCGTTGCTGGGGGGGGGCTCCGCGTTCTCCACGGCTCAGGCCGCCCGGCGCGTGATGAGCGAGGGCCGGGACTGGCAGTTCACGGGCCAGATCGTGCTCAACGCGGAGGTGGCCGACGACCGCGTGGCTACCCCCTACCGAACGCAGGCCAACAGCGGCCCGATGCTCGTTGCCACCGAACTGCTGGAAGAGTTGGTGCTGAGCGGCTACGCGGGCGCCACGCTCTCGTTGTCGGGAAGGATGGCCAAAGACCCCGATGGAGGCCAGCTGGTGGTGCTCACCTCCTGGCGCGTGATCAACTCGTGAGGGTGCATGAAAGGATCAACTGAGCTGGCGATCGCCGCGGGTGAGGCCATCGCGGCCCGAAAGGGCGAGGACATCGTGATCCTCGACATGAGCGGCATCTCCTCGTACTGCGATGCCTTCGTGGTGTGTCACGCCACAAACCGCCGGCAGGTTCGTGCCATCGCCGAAGGCGTGGTGGAGGACCTCAAGGCGAAGGGCCAGCGCGCCGTGGGTGTGGAAGGGCTCGACGCCTCGCGCTGGGTGCTCATCGACTTCGGCGACGTGATCGTGCATGTGTTCGACGAGCCGATGCGTGGGTTCTACGACCTCGAAGCGTTGTGGAGCGACTCGCCCCGGATCGAGAAGGCCGGCCTCACGGCGGCGGCGCCGCCCACCGGCCAGCCGCGCCCCTCCGCCGCGCCCTAAGCCGTAGTGGACATTGTCGTCGTCACCGGCGGCGGCCGCGCGCCGGCTTGGGTGAACGCCGCGTGTGAGGACTGGGGGCGTCGCATCGCGCACACCTTCCCGTTTCGGCAGGTGGACCGGCTCCCCAAGCTCACCGGCCGCGCGCGGGTGGTGGCGCTCGATGAACGCGGCGAGGAGCGCGACAGCGCCGGGTTCGCGGAGCTGATCGAGGCGGGCGTGCGCGCCGCCGCCCACCCGCTCCTCTTCGTGATCGGCGGGCCGTACGGGCTCGATGACGAAACGCGGGCAGCCGCCTGGAAGACAGTGCGGCTCTCCAGACTCGTGCTCAACCACGCGGTCGCGCGGGTGGTGCTGGTCGAGCAGCTCTACCGCGCCTGCGCCATCCGTTCGGGCAGCCCTTACCACCACGGGGATTGACGCGCCGCCGCCGGTGCGCAGCTTGCGCGGCCGTGCTCGACCTCATCGCCCGCTCCCATTGCCTCGCCTGCGACTGTGCGTCGTCGGCCGTGCTTTGTCCGGACTGTGCCCCCGACCTCGATGGCCCCCTGCGCTCTCTCCCGACTCGCCACACCCTGCTGGCCTGCGCGGTGGCGCTCGGCGCCTACACCGGCGCCATCGGGGCCCTCGTGCGCCGCGCGAAGTTCCAGACCGACACCCGCGCTGCGCGCCTCCTCTGCACCTCGCTGAACGACGCGCTCGCGAGCGGAGTGCCCACGCTCCCCGATGTGGTGGTGCCGGTGCCCACCACGCCGTGGCGCCTGGCGGCGCGCGGCTTCCACCTCCCCGACCAGCTCGCGGCTGTCGCCTCCCCCCACTTCGGCGCCCCCGTGGCGCGCCTGCTTCGCCGGCGCTGGGGGCTCGCTCAAGGCGGTCGGGGCTACGCCGCTCGCCTCGCGGCGGGCGACCAGCTCTTCGCCATCGCGGGGCCCGTCGCGGGCCACGTTCTGCTCGTCGACGACGTGGTCACCAGCGGAGCCACCCTCCACGCCGCGGCGGCGGAGCTGCTCGCCGCGGGCGCAAGCTCGGTGTCCTCGCTAGTGCTCGGCGCGGCCGGCCCGCTGCGGCGGGTGCGTGTCGGAGTTTCTTGACGTCGTCCGAAAGAGCGGCACACACTTCGGCGAAATTTCATTCAAGCGTGACGAAAACCCGCCGATCCCTAGGCCATGGGTGGATGGAACGAAAGTTGCAGTACACCCTATCGTGCCTGGGAGGCCGCGATGACCCACACGTTAGACACAAACCTCGGTGACCTCATCTCTGAATTCTACGAGCACTTCCTCGCAGCGTACGGAGACGAAGAACTGGCGAGCGTGGCGACCGCAGCCGTCATCAACGACCTCATCGGTCAGTCGGCCACTCGCTCGCGAGACGCCGCAGCCTGACCACGTAGGAGATCCCGTTGCTGGATGGGCGGGGAAAGCCCATCCAGCGGCGGTTTCCGCGCGCGCAGGGAGCCTAGCGCCCCTTCAGGCGTAGCGCCTTCACGCCGGGAAGGTCCTTGCCTTCGATGAGTTCGAGGCTCGCGCCGCCGCCTGTGCTCACGTGACTGAACTTCTCGGCAAGGCCGAACTGGGCGGCCGCTGCGGCGCTGTCGCCACCGCCGATCACCGTGTAGGCGCCCGTGTTGGCGGCCACCGCCTGCGCGACGCCGAGCGTGCCCGCTGCATAGGCGGGCTGCTCGAAAACGCCCATCGGGCCATTCCAGAACACCGTCTTGGCCGTGGCAATCACGCTCGCGTAGGCCCGCACCGTTTCCGGGCCGATGTCGAGGCCCATCTGGCCGGGACCGAAGCTCACGCCCACGTCGGGTGCGGCTTCGCTGTCGAGCGAGGTGTTCATCACGTGGTCGATGGGCAGGTGCAGCGCCACGCCGCGTTCCACGCACCGGTCGATGAGGCGCGCGGCGAGCGCGAGCTTGTCGGCCTCCACGCGGGAGGCGGCCACGTCCTGCCCCTTCGCCTTGAGGAAGGTGTAGGCCATGGCTCCGCCGACGAGGAGGGCATCCACCCGGCCGAGCAAGGCCTCGATCACCGCGATCTTGTCGCTCACCTTCGAACCGCCGAGGATGCCCACGAAGGGCTTCGCGGCGCCCTGAACGCAGCGGCCCAGCGCCTCCAGCTCCTTCGTCACGAGCAGTCCCGCACCGGCCATTTCGAAGTGGCTCACGATGGCGGCGATGCTGGTCTCGGCGCGGTGCATCGCGCCAAAGGCATCGTTCACGTAGACCTCGGCGAGGCGCGCGAGCGCCTTGGCGAACTCCTCGTCGCCCCCCTTCTCGCCGGGGTGGAAACGAAGGTTCTCCAGCATCATCACGCCGCCGGGGATCAGTTCCTTGGTCATGCTCTCCACGTCGTCGCCGACGATGTCGTGGGCAAAGAGCACGTCGTCGTCGAGGAGCGCGGCCAGCCGGGCGGCGGCGGGCTCGAGGGAGAGGGTGAGATCCACTTCGCCGGCGGGGCGACCAAGGTGGCTCCCGATGATCACGCGGCAGCCCTGCTCGCGAAGGGCACGAATCGTCGGGAGTGCCGCCACGATGCGGTTGTCGTCGGTGATCTTGCCGCCCGCCATGGGCACATTGAAGTCGACGCGCAGGAAAACACGCCGGTTGGCGACGTCGAGCTCGGCGAGGCCCAGAACCTTGTTCATGTCAGCTGGCCTTCGCGATCTTGCGGCAGAGGTCGACCATGCGGTTCGAGAAGCCCCACTCATTGTCGTACCAAGCCATGACCTTCGCCATGTTGGTGCCGATCACCTGGGTGAGCTGCAAGTCCACGATGCTGGAGTGGGGGTCACCGTTGAGGTCGATGGAGACAAGCGGCGCGTCGTAGCAGGCGAGCACGCCCTTCATCGGGCCGTTGGCGGCGGCAATGAGCGCGGCGTTGATGGACTCCTTGGTGACCGGCTTCTCCGTGTTGAACACGAGGTCGACGACGCTCACGTTCGGCGTGGGCACGCGAACGGCGAGGCCGTTGAGCTTGCCTTTGAGCTCAGGCAGCACGATCCCGACGGCCTTCGCGGCCCCGGTGCTGGTGGGCACCATCGAGAGCGCGGCGGCCCGGGCGCGGCGCATGTCGGCTTTGGCATGGGGCGCGTCAAGCAGGTTCTGGTCCATCGTGTAGCTGTGGATGGTCGTCATCAGCCCCTGCGTGATGCCGAAGGTGTCGTTCAGCACCTTGGCGAAGGGCGAGAGGCAGTTCGTGGTGCAGCTGGCGTTGCTGATGATGCGGTGCTTCGCCAAGTCGAGCTTGTCGTCGTTCACGCCGAGGCACACGGTGATGTCTTCGCCGTCGGCGGGGGCCGAGATGATCACGCGGCCAGCGCCCGCGTCGAGGTGAAGCTGCGCCTTCTCGCGCTTGGTGAAGGCGCCCGTGCACTCCAGCACCACGTCGATGCCGAGCTCCCGCCACGGCAGCTGTGCGGGGTCGCGTTGCGCCGTGACCGGAACGGACTTGCCGGCCACCACGAGCCCGCGCTCTTCGTGGCTGACCGCCACGTTCCACTTGCCATGCACGCTGTCGTGGGCGAGCAAGTGGGCGAGCTGCGCGGGGCTGGTGAGGTCGTTGATGTGGACGATCTCCACGTCGGCATCGCCGAACGCGGCGCGGAAAACGCAGCGGCCGATCCGGCCAAACCCGTTGATTGCGACACGAACGCCCATGGTCAAGGTCCCGTAGTGGGGGGCCGGCTAACATGAATGGCGAAGGGGCGGCGCGGCGCCAAGGTGATCGAAGAGTCCGGGCTGCGTTCCCCAAAGGGCCATCGCTTCACGGGGTCGCGTGAGGTACAGGGCAAGGTGGTCCTGCTCGTCGTTGCCTGCGTCGCCGCCTCTGGCTCCAGCCGCACGCCGACCGACTCGGCGGGCTCGGAGGGGCCTGTCCCCGGCTCCGCCACGGACACCGCCGCGGACACCGCCCCAGACACCGCCGCGGAGCCTCTCACCGGCCCCTGCGCCACGTACGTTTCCGCGGTGGTTCTCGGCCCCGTGCAGGACGGCGCGCTCGACGAGATCTCCGGTCTCGCCGTGAGTCGCCAAAATCCGGGCATCCTCTGGACTCACGAGGACTCCGGGGGCGCCGCGGACCTCTACGCCCTCGACAGCACGGGCGCTACGGTGGCGACGCTCCATCTGGAAGGAGTGACGAACAACGACTGGGAGGATGTCGCAATCGGACCATGCGACGTCGGCTGGTGCCTCGCGGTCGGGGAAATCGGCACCGCCTCCTGGGACCACAGTGTGCTCATCGTCGAGGAGCCGCAACTCGACGGCGCTGCCGAGTACACGGCGCTCCCCGAGGTCCGGTCGTTCACCTACCCGGGCGACCCCGAAGATGCCGAGGGGCTGGCACTCTTCCCGGACGGCACCTCGCTCATCGTGACCAAACGCACCGATGCCACAGCGGGACTGTTCCAGCTTCAAGACGACGCCACGGTGCTGGAATGGCTCGGCGACGTCCCCACAGGCGGGGAGGGTGAAGACCTCACGGCGCGCGCCACGGCGGTGGACCTGTCGACGGATGGGACAACGCTTTTGCTGCGCACGTACCTTCACCTCTACGAAGTCGACGTCACCGACCCGCGTGTGCCGGGTGTTCCCCGCGCCGTCCCGTTCGCTGTGGAGCTACAAGGCGAAGCGGTGGCGTACGACCCGCTTCAGGGTGGTTTTTGGCAGGTTGGCGAAGGCTCGAAGCCCAGCTTGTTTTTTACCGGGTGTGGGTAGGCCGCGGGTGGAGACTGGCCGGTGACGGCTCGGACGCTCGGTGCCGATTGCCTGCGCGCCGCCTACGGGGTGCGCGTGCCCACAAAACCGCGACTCGCCATCCAGCGGTACTCGCCGCTCTCGGCGGGCGTGAACACGAAGGCTTGGCTCGAACCGGCCACGGTTAGCGTGTACACGTCGGTGAGGCCGGCGAAGGCGAGGCTCGCTCCGTGGCTCACTCCAGCCTCGTCAGCATCGGGCATCTCTACCGTCAGGTCGGAGCCGTCCCACCCCACCACGATGCGCCCGAGGATGGGTTCTAGGTAGGTGCCTTCGAGGCGCTCCGCGTCGGTCTCTGCGGTGGGAGCGCCGGGATTCCTCGTGGATTCGGGCAAAACACCCGACTCGGCGAGCAGCGCCACGACAGTGCGGGTGAAGTCGTCGCCGTAGCCGTTGCTCAGGATCGAGACCGACAGTCGCTGCTCGGGCAGCACGTAGCTGGCCGAGGTGAAGCTGAGCGTGTTTCCCCCGTGTACCCACATCGGGATGTCGTAGTAGTCGGGCAACGACACGCCCTCCACCACCGTCCAGCCGTAACCGTAGCCCTGCGCGTCCCAGGCCGGGTAGAGCCGTGTCTGCATCGTGGTCATCTCGGTGCGGAGCGCATGGCTGAGCACGGCGCTGTCGCCGTCGATGAAGAAGGCGTGGAAGCGCGCCATGTCGGAGGCGGTGCTCCAGACCATGCCGGCCGGCCTTGTGAAGGCGTTGTCCATCACGACATCCATCTCGACGGTGCCCTCGGTGTAGCGGGGCGAGTCGAACACGTTCCATGGGTCGGCGTCGACCAGGGTGTAGCCCCAGCCCGTCGCGTAGTTTCCGCGGTCCTCGACCTCCGACTTGCGGGCGAAGGTATTGCTGAGTCCCAAGGGCACGAAAACGTCGTCGTGGAGCACGTCGGGCCACATCGAACCGGCGGCGGCCTCCGTCATCAGGCCGGCGATGGAGAAGTTGGGGTTGCTGTAGTTCCAAAAGGCGCCCGGTTCATTCATCGCCCACTCGTTCTCGGCGAAGAGTCCCTCGGCCACCGCGCGCAACTGCGAGTCGGCGGGGTCGTCGTTCCACGGGGTGTAGTCGAAGAGGCCGCCCTGGTGGGAGAGCAGATCGTGGAGGGTGGCCGCCTTGGCCCAGTCGGGCGAGGCGGCGAGCACCACCTTGGGGAGCACGGACGCCACGGTGCTGTCGAGCGCGAGGGTGCCGGCCTCGACCTGTTGGAGGGCGGCGAGGGCGGTCATCTTTTTGGTGTCGCTGCCAATCTGGAAGAGGGTGTCGGCGGCGATCGTCTCGTCGGTGTCGGGGTGCCGCGTGCCGCTCTCCAGCGTGTACACGAGTTGCCCGTCGTACCACACCGCGATCTGCACCCCGGAGGCGTTGCTCCCCCGCAGATCGCTACGCACGGCCTTCTCGATCACGGCGATGGCGTCGTCGTCGTAGAGGGTGGCGGGTAGCTCAGCGGTGTCGCCGGTGTCGGGGGTTCCGCTGTCGGCGGGGTCGGCGGCGAAGCCGGTTCCCGTCGGTTCGATGCAGGCGAGGAGGAGGAGGAGCATGGGGCAGCGTGACACGGGGTGGAGCGGGGGGCCACCCCAACCCTTGACACCGCAACTTCCGTGCGTACCTTACCGCCCGTGGGGGTGCCAGAGCCGCGCCCCCCGGGCATCCGCGAACCCGCGGGCCGCCTCCATCGACAGACACCGGCGCAACCGGGCTCACCATGCCGTTGCACCGAGCAAACAGGACATTCGTGAAATTCAGTGAACTTGGTCTCGACGCGCGCCTCGTGCGTGCGGTGGAAGACTTGGGCTACACCACGCCCACCCCGATCCAGGCCGAATCCATCCCCGCTGCCCGTGATGGCCGCGACGTGATGGCCGCCGCCATGACCGGCAGCGGCAAGACCGCCGCTTTCGTGCTCCCCATCCTCCACCGCCTCCTTCAAGAGCCCCGCCCCGGAACGCGGGTGCTCGTGCTCACCCCGACACGCGAGCTGGCCGCGCAGATCCTCGAGGCCTGCAACGACTTCTCCAAGTACGCCAACGTCGGCGCCGCCGCGATTTTCGGCGGCGTGGGCATGGGCCCCCAGACCGAAGCGCTCCGTCGCGGGGTGCCGGTGATCATCGCCACGCCGGGCCGCCTGCTCGACCATCTCTCCCACCCAGGCGTGAACCTCGATCGCATCGACTACCTCGTGCTCGATGAGGCCGACCGCATGCTCGACATGGGGTTCCTCCCCGACGTGCGCCGGGTGCTTTCGCGGTTGCCGAAGGACCGCCAGACGATGTTCTTCTCGGCCACCATGCCGCAAGAGGTTCGCACGCTCAGCCGCGAGATGCTGCGGAACGCCGTGGCCATCAACGTGGAGCGGCAGGCCGCCCCCGCGAAGGGCATCACGCAAGTGCTGTTCCCCGTGCCGGGTCCCGCCAAGGCGGCCCTGCTCGCCACGCTCCTCCGCCGCGACGAGATCGGCAACGTGATCGTGTTCGCACGCACCAAGCACCGCACCAATCGCCTGTCCGAGTACCTCGACAAGCAGGGCATCCCCAACGCCCGCATCCACGGCAACCGCAGCCAGGGCCAGCGCACGCAGGCGCTCGCCGACTTCAAGTCCGGCAAGATCCGTGTGCTCTGTGCCACGGACATCGTGGCCCGCGGCATCGACGTTGAGGCGCTGGAGCACGTGGTGAACTTCGACGTTCCCCACATGCCCGACGACTACATCCACCGCGTGGGCCGCACCGCGCGGGCCGACGCGATCGGCGAGGCCTTCACCTTCGTTTCCGCGGAGGAGGAAGACGACCTGCGCGCGATTGAGCGGGCAATCGGCAAGAAAATCGAGCGCCGCACCGTTCCCGACTTCGACTACGGCACCCGGCCCCAGGAAGCCCTCGAAATCCCGATCGGGCAGCGCATCGCGGAGATTCGCGGGCGGAAGGCCGACGAGCGGGCGCGGGCCCGCGCGAAGGCCGACGGTCGTGGGGGGCACGCGGCACCCAACGCGGCGCCCCGCGGCGGTGGCGGCGGCGGCGGTGGCGGTTGGCGCAACGACCGGCCCCGGAACGACGGGCCGCGTAACGACGGGGGCGGTCGGTTCGACCGCCCGCGCAGCAACGAGCGCGGTCCGGACCGCCTCGTGGCCACCTCCGGCCCGAGCGAAGCGCCCGCGAGCGCGCCCAAGCCGGCGCAGCCGGCTTGGGGCCGCGCGCCCGCCCCGCGCCACCCCGACTCCGAAGAAGTTCGGCCGGGCGTGTGGCGCCGCGGGGGCGGCGACAACCGCTGAGGGGCTGCGCGCGCTAGAATCCCCCATGCGTCTGCACTCGCTCGATCGCACCGGCCTGCGCGAGCTGGAAGCCGCGCTGCGGGCCGATGTGCCGGTGCAGCTTGCCGGTACGAGCGGCGCCCGCGTTCCCCTCGACGAGATCGTGCCGCTGTGCCACGGCGTCGACGATCCCGACCTCGCGTGGATGCTTCCGCCCGCGGGGAGGGGGGGCAGCGGCCTCGCCGTGAGCGCGGTGATTCCGGCCCACCGCCACCGCCCCCTCGGCCTCGATGCCCTCGCCGCCCAGGACATCGAGGTGGAGGTGATCGTGCTCGCCAACGGGGGCTACACGGATGGGGTGCAGGTGCCCTGGGAGGGGCATGGCGCTACCCGACAACGCGGCGTGGACCTCGCCCGCCACCCGTGGATCCTCTTCTCCGTCGACGACGCGCGAGTGCTGGGCGGCGGCATGGTGCGCACCCTGGTAGAGGCCTTGGAAGCCGGGGGCTACGATGCCGTGGTAGCGCGGCAGATCCCCTGGCCCACCGCGAGCGCGGCTACTCGCGCGCGGCTCCGTGCTTGGACTCCGCCCGGAACCACCGTCGTGGACTCGCCGATGCTCGACAACGTGTGCGCGCTCTACCGGCGCAGCGCGCTGCTCGCCGACCCCTTCGACCCTGTGCCCACCGCCGAGGACTGGCACTGGGGGCGGCGGCACCGCGTGGGCTACGTACCTGCTGCTCCCGTCCTCCACAGCCACCCCCGTCGGCTGCGCGCCGCCTACCTGCGCACTCGCGACGAACACCTCGAGCGCCTGCGCGCGGGAGAGCCCGCGGCCGTTCCGGATGCCCTGCATCTCCTTCGGGCCCTGCCCTCCGTGGTCGGGGCCGACGTTCGAGGAGCCTTGGGAGAGCTGCTCGGACAGTACGATGCGGCTCGGCGGCGTTAGGACACGGCGATGCTCCTTGCGCTCCTCCTCGCCTGCGCCGAATCCGAGTCCTCCGCGCCGCTGGCCTACGACGCCGCACGCACCGGCCTCGCCGGCGCTGACGGCCCTTGGGGCGTGGCCCTGCAGACCGTGCTCTACGGCGACCCTCCGACCGACCTGTACTCGCCCGTCGATGCCGACGGCGCCGATGCAGATGTGGGCACGGCGGCCGCCACCATCGTCGTTCTGCAGGAGGATGGCGTGGTGCCCGAGCGCTACGACTGGCTGGCGGCGCACCTCGCTTCGCGCGGCGCCACCGTGCTCGTTCCCCACCACGGGCTCGACCTCGCCGACCTCGATCCCACCGCGGGAGCGCGGGCGCTCGCCGCCGCACGCGAGGCTGGTGACGTGGTGGCGAGCGCGCCTGTCGGAGTGGCCGGGCACGGCCTCGGCGGGGCGATGGCCGCTCGGCAGTGGGCCGGTGACGAAACGATCAACGGGCTCGCGCTCCTCGCTAGCGCCCCCGACGGCGAGACGCGTGTGGAAGACCGAGCCGAAGGCTCCGTCATCAGTCTGATCGGCACGACCGACGGCAAGGTGACCACCACCGAGGTGGAGGAGGGCGCTGCGCGGTTCAACGTCGAGAACGCCGTCGTCACCATCGACGGCCTCACGCACTACGACGGGACGGACGCGCCCTACGAGTCGGAGGTGGAGGCCGACGGCAGCTCCGCCGAGAGCCGTACGGACGTTCGGCGCGTGGTGCAGTACGCACTCGACGGTTGGGTGGACACTTGCGTGACGTCGTCGGTGGGCACCTGGGCGCGGTTCCGGGCCACCTTCCCCGACCTCGCCGATTCCAACCCGTGCCCGCTCACGGTGATGGGTTCGCGGTGAGCGCCTCGCTGCCCGCCGAGCCAGAATCCGCCCAGTCGCTCACCGTCCGCTTCCGCCGGTGGTTGGCGTGGGCGGTCGCGGCGGCGGCCCTCGGCTGGATTGGGTGGTCGTTGTACGTCGGCATCGACGAGGTGCAGGAGGCGCTTGGCCGCTTCCGATGGCGGTGGTTCGGAGTGGCGATCGGGCTCACGCTCGTGGGGAATTACCTGCTCCGCTGGCTCAAGTGGCACTGGTTGTTGCGCCGGCTCGGCGTACGGTTGCCCGTCGGGGAGAGCGCGCTCATCTTCGTCGCCGGCCTGGCGATGGTCATCAGTCCGGGCAAGGCCGGCGAGTTGTTGAAGCCGTGGTTGGTGCGCGAGCGGACCGGCGCGGCGATGGCCACAACCATTCCTGCGCTCGTCACCGAGCGCCTCACCGATGGCATGGCCGCCCTGATTCTCGCGGCGGTTTCCGTGAGCAAGTTCGCAGGCGACAGCGCGGCCTTCGTGTACGGGACCATCGCGCTCTCGTTCGCGAGCGTGGGGGTCCTCATGCACGAGGGACTGAGCCTCACGATCCTGCGCGCATTCGGGCGCATGGGCCCCCTCCGCCGCTTCGCCGACAAACTCGAAGAGCTCTACCGCTCGATGCGGCTGTGTCTCGCCCCCTGGCCGCTCTTGGTGACTCTGGTGATGAGCATCGTGGCCTGGGGCGCCGAGTGTTGGGGCTACCAGCTCCTCTGGCTCGGCTTCGGCCACGACGTGAGCCTCGATGCCTGCACCTTTCTGTACGCATTCGCCACGGCCGCTGGGGGCCTCTCGCCGGGCGGCCTCGGGGTCGCCGACGGCATGCTGGCCACCCTCCCCGTGACACTTCTCGGGCTTCCGCAGGGCGAAGTGGCGGCCACCTCGATGCTGATCCGCGGGGCAACGCTCTGGCTGGGGGTGCTGCTGGGCGCCCTCGCGCTCTTCGCCGTCGACCCGCTCTTGAGGCGCCCTCGCGCCCTATGACTTCGCAGCGCCGAACAGTTCTTCGAGTAGGGCCCGAATCTCCGCCAGCGTGAAGGGCTTGGCGAGTACCCCCCTGAAGCCGAGCCGTTGAAGGTGCTCGCGCCCCGACTGGTCGGCGTAGCCCGACGCCACCACGAGGCACGCGTCGGGGTGCAGGGCGAGCAGGCGCGGGGCCAGGTCGGCCCCCCCCAGGCCACCGCGTACCGTGAGGTCGAGAAAGGCCCCGTGGAACGGGCGGCCGCGCTTCATCGCCTCGGCGTACACCGCGAAGGCGCTCTCACCGTTCTCGCAGGCGGTCGTTTCATGCCCCAGCGCCAGGAGCATTTCGCAAAGGGTGCTCAGCACCGCCGGGTCGTCGTCCATGACCAAGAGCCGGCGAGAAGCGGTTGTTCGGCTGGCGTGCGCGGTTGGTGTGGCACGCGCCCGCTTCTCGACGCTCACGGGCAGGTACACGGAGGCGCACGTGCCGGCTCCGAGGCGCGACTGGAGGCGCAGCACGCCCCCGTGCTGGCGCACGATCGACTGGCTCGTCGCGAGCCCGAGCCCGCTGCCCCGGTTGCGCGTGGTGTAGAAGGGGTCGAACACGGACTGCAGCCGCTCTGCCGCGATCCCCTCACCGACGTCGATCACGTCGATCCGCAAGTAACGTTGGCCTGCCACGAGGCCGTCGATGGGCTCGTCGGCCGTCCTGAACGCCTTCACCACGACCTCCCCGCCATCGGGCATGGCCTGGCTGGCGTTGAGCACCAGATTGTGGATCACCCGCGAGATCTGGCCGGCGTCTACGCGTACCGTCGGCAGGCCTTTGGCGAGATCGAGACGCAGACGAGCATTCGTCCCCGTGAGCGCGAAGGTAGCGGACTCCTCGACTACGCCGCCGAGGCTGGTCAGCTTGCGGCTCGGCTCCCCTCCTTGGGCGAACGTGAGAATCTGGCGAGTCAGGTCGCGCCCCTGCACCGCAGCCCGCCGTGCGCTCTGCAGC
The DNA here is from genome assembly GCA_947484175.1 of Deltaproteobacteria bacterium. GTDB lineage: Bacteria > Myxococcota_A > UBA796 > UBA796 > SXON01 > SXON01. The sequence goes on along the minus strand of CANKOI010000014.1, from coordinate 18,914 downwards.
CTCGTCTGCGCGGGAGACTCCAACGGTTCGAGCCCCAGCACCTCGAGGTTTCCGAGGATCGTCATCAGGAGGTTGTTGAAGTCGTGCGCGATCCCGCCGGCGAGCGTCCCGAGCGCCTGGAGATAGCGCTCGTTCTGGAGGCTCCGCACCGCGCGCAGCTGCTCCGTGACATCCTCGCTCACCCAGCAAAGCAACGGCTCCCCCGTGCGGTCGTGCAGCAACAGGCGGGTACTCCGCAGGGTGCGCGGCTCCCCACGAAGGGCCACTGCCTCCTCTCCATGCCGCGTGATGCCGTCCGCGGCTACCGCGGCTTCGATGCTTCGAGCATGGGCGGCGTCCGCTGCATCGAGCAGCGCGTTCTCGTCGATCAGCGCCGCAGAGGAAGAGCAGTCGAACGTTTTCGCGAAGGCCTGGTTCACGAAGCGGTACTGCCCTGCGCTGTCCTTCAGGGCGATCGCGAGGGGCATCTGCTCGAGCGTGAGCCGGTAGCGCTGCTGGTCTTCCGCAACGACCAACTTCTCTGCGCGAAGGGCGTCGTGGTAGTACGCCAAGCTCCCGACCACGACGAGGATGGCGAACGACACGTTGAGGATGATGAAGAAGGGGATGAGGTGCGAGGGGATCTTCTCGATGGGATGGAGGGTCAGGTACGGGTCGATGATCGGGAAGGCGACTAGGTACACCACCGTCAGCCCGTACAGCACGTAGCGGCGGATGCCATCGACGAGCAGCGCTGCGGCCACGGGCGGCGGAAACATCCACACCGCGAACACGCCCGAGCCGACCAAGCCCCCGAGGACAATCGTGTTGGCTGCCACCACCACGAAACAGCCCAGGGCCTCGAGGAACGTGAGAGTCGACACGTTCACGCCGGGCCGTTCGAGCCACCACAACAGCCCGATCGACACGATCAGGAAGGCGAACTCCACCCAGAACAGGATGCGCACGTCAACGAGAGCGTACGCCACCATGAAGGCGAACATCGCTACGCATCCCAGCGTGACCATCCGTTTGAGGAGGCCCTTCTGGATGCGTCGGGTGTCGATCGAGGGGTCGTAGGCCCCGGCGGTGCCGAACAGCGCAGCAGTGCTGTCGGGGCTCTTCACTCGGTCGCTCCTCGCGGGCACTGTAGCACGGTACTTACCCAGGTTGCGGCAGGGCAGGCGGCAGCAGTGCAGGCGTCGACGGGGATCCCGCGGCCACGCCACCCAAGGCCGCTGCGACGTGGGCGGCAAGCGCGGGCTTCAGCTCGGTGAGCACCGCCGCCGTCGCCGCGGCGTTCCCCTTCACGCTCATGCCGTGATCCGCGCCGGACACCACCCGTACCACCGGGGTGGACTTCGCCACCCGAAGCGCCCGCTTGTCGAGCGCCGCGCGCAGCTCCTCGTCCCACTGCGGGTCGGCCGTGCCGATGAGCACGAAGGCGCGGCTTCCAGCGGCTGCGATGGCCTCGAAAACGGCCGTGTCCTTCCAGAGAGGCGTGAGCCAGATCGACCAGCCTGACTCGAGGTCGGGCACCTGCGTGAGCGCGTGGGCCATCGCCGAGGTGCCCAGAGACTTGCCGGCGAGGAGCACGGGGAGGCCGGCGGCGCGAGCGAAGGCGGCGCGAGCGAAGGCCCCGCTGTCGGTCGCAAGGCAGGCCTCCCTTGTCTCCCCCGCCAAGCCCCGCACGGCGGCATCGAGGGCGTAGGAGCGGTCGCTCAAGAAGGTCTCGACGCCTGCGGCCACGAGCACGTCGCGAGTGAGTGCGCAAAGGGGGCGTTCCTGCCCGTACGCGGCGCCGGGAAACAGCACGCCGACTGCCCGAGGCGTGCCGAGGGGCGTGGCCATGTGGAAGGGAAGGGAGGTGCTTTCCCAGCCGAAGACGGGTGCGGGCGGCGCGGGCATGCGGCGCGGTAGCGCGAAGTGCCCCGGATGCCAAGGCGGAGAGGGGGCGAGAGGGGCGGCCCGCACACCGTGCGAGGATAGAACGCCGGTGAGGTTTCACATGCGCCGAAAGTTCATCGTGGGCAACTGGAAGATGCACAAGGGGCCGGCCGATGCCGACGCGCTCGCCGACGCGCTCAAGCGCGGGCTTGCCGGCCGCGACGGCGCCGTGGACGTCGGCGTAGCTCCGCCCTTTCTGAGCCTCCCGGCCGTCGTGTCGCGCCTGAAACACACGGGCATCGTAGTGGCGGGCCAGAACCTTCACCCGGAGATGCAGGGGGCGTTCACGGGAGAGATCAGCGGGGAGATGCTGAGGCAAGCCGGCGTGGCGTACTGCCTCGTCGGCCACAGCGAGCGGCGGCAGCTCTTTGGGGACACCGACGCCCTCGTGGAGAAGCGGGTTCAGGCCTGCTTCCGGTCGGGCCTGCTTCCCATCTTGTGTGTGGGGGAGACGCTTGCGGAGCGCGAGGCCGGCCAGGAGGCCGAAGTGGTCACCCGGCAGCTCGCGGCGGCCATCGGCAAGCTCCACGCCGACCAGGTGCCCTCGGTCACGCTGGCGTACGAACCCGTCTGGGCGATCGGCACTGGCCGTACGGCGAGCCCGTTGCAGGCGCAGGAGATGCACGCCACGATCCGCGGGTGGCTCGAGGCAAACTTCCCAGCGTTTGTTGGGCGTAGTACCCGCATTCAGTACGGTGGATCGGTGAAGGGAAGCAACGCCGCCGAGCTGTTGCGGATGCCGGACATCGACGGTGCGCTGGTCGGGGGTGCCGCGCTCAACGCGGAGGAGTTCTTGCAGATCGTGGCAGCCGCGGTGCGCGGGGGGTGAGCCGGGCAAGCGGGCAGCCGGCCGACGCAGGACGCGGCGCCGTTGGCGTGGGGATGCTCGCGGGCCGGGGGCGTCTACCAGATGCGACGGATGCCGAACGCGTCGAGGGCCGCATCGATGGAGAGGACGGGAATATCGAGGGCCTGGGCCTGAGCCGCGATCATGCGATCGAAGGGGTCGCGATGCTCGCCCGGCAGCCTCCCCGCCCGTTCGGCGTGCTCGAAGCTGATGGCGAGCGGGGTGAAGCCCTGGCTCAAGACCGCGGCGCGCACGTCGGCGGCCAACGCGGCCGCGCCGGGGAGCCTTCCTAAACGTGCCTTGGTACAAATCTCCCATGCCGAAGCTGCGCTCACCAGAGCGTCGGTGCCGCGATCGGCCAGCAGGTTCCGAGCGGGGAGGGAGAGGCGCTCGTCGCCGGCAAGCCACCACAACAAGGCGTGGGTGTCCAACAGGACGGTCAACGCTCCCCCTCCCACGCCGCCAGCTCCCCCTCGGGAAGCGGGTCGAAGAAGGCATCGTCGATCACCAGGCGGCCGCGCATCGCGCCGAACTGCCGACTGACAACGACCGGCTCGACCGGAACAAGGCGAACGACCGGATGCTTGCCCCGCGCGATGACCACGTCCTCCCCGGCCAGCGCGCGGTCGATGAGGCGCGAGAGGTGAGTCTTTGCGGCGTGAACGGGGATGGGGGGTGCGGCCATGGTCTACTTAGCTTAGTCATGGTTGACCACATCGGCAACGGGTGCGCGCGGCTCAGCCCTGCCTTCCGTGGCGGCCAACACCCTTCGCGAAGCGGCGCACGCCCTCCGCCCCGTCGGCCGCGAGGCTCTGGAGCCCGATCTCAAACTCTCGGCGCATGGCGGCTTCGTGGGGGAGGTCGAGGGCGGCATAGACGCTGGCGCGGTCGCCGCGCAGGCACGTCTGGGGGAAGGCGCTGAGGCTGGCGGCGAGGGCCTCGGCGGCGGCGCGCGCTCCGCCTTTGGGCACCACCCGGCTCACCAGCCCGATGGCGAGCGCCTCTTCGGCGCCCACGGAGCGCCCGGTGAGGATGAGGTCGAGCGCCCGGCCCAGGCCGATGATGCGCGGCAGGCGTACGGTGCCCCCGTCGATGAGGGGAACGCCAAAGCGGCGGCAGTACACGCCGAAGACGGCGTCGGCTTCGGCCACGCGAAGGTCGCACCAGCAAGCGAGCTCCAAGCCGCCCGCCACGGCGTGCCCCGCGATGGCGGCGATGACGGGTTTGCTGAGCAGGAGCCGACTCGGTCCCAGCGGGGCGGTTCCTTCGGAGTCGAGGCGGTTGGGCTCCCCTGCGGCGATGGCGTGGAGGTCGGCACCGGCGCAGAAGGTGCCGCCTTCGCCCCAGAGCACGATGCCGCTCACCTCGGGGTCGGCGTCGGCCTGCAGGAGCGCGGCGGTCAGCGCCTCGGCCGTGGCGCGGTCGATGGCGTTTCTGCGCTCGGGGCGGCTGAGCACGACGGTGGCCACGGCCCCCTCGCGCTCCGTTCGAACGGACATCAGCCGGCTTTGCCCGCGGCCAGCAGCTTCTCGTCCACCTCCGCGCGCCCGCTCTCCCGCAAGAGTTTGCGCGAGAGCTGCATCGCGTTTTCGATGCTGTGGTCCATGTTGTTGTACCAGAACATGCCGGTTCGCCCGGCCAACTGCAAGTTCTCGTACTGGGCGAGGCCCTTCCGCGCCCGCTCCAGCTCCGTGGGGTACCGCGAGTGGTAGATGGGGTAGGTGTTGGCCACCCGTTCCACACGCACGTCGTGTACTTTGCGCCGGGAGCTGAGCATCCCCACCTTGATCAAGTCGTCGATCACCCAGTCGGTGAGGCGCTCGGCGTGCAGCCAGCGCTCGTCGCCTTCGCGGCACGTCACCTCTACGCAGAGGCCGGCCGCTCGCGCGTTGGGGACCGTGTCGTCGGCGAAGTATTTCGGCGTGCTCACGCGGGAGAACACGATGTCATCGGCGCCGTAGTAGCACCACTGGTACTTCCGCTGAACCTCCTCCTCCACCATCACGTTGTAGAACAGCGTGCTGAGGTAGGGAAGGTCGGGACGCTCGATGTTCAGCTGGTCGCAGGCGAGGGTGATGGGCGCTGTCCAGATCACCATGCTGGGCTCGATGCGCTCGCTCCCAGCGTACACCGCCTCGATGCGCCCGTTTCCGCCTGCGAGGCGCGCTCCCGTGCTCGTGAGGATGCGGCCGCCCTTGGCCTTGATCTTCTCGGCCACGCGGTCCCACGTCACCTGCAGGCCGCCGCCCTTGGGGTAGATGAAGTTGATCTCGGCCTTGTTGAACTGCAACAGCGTGCTTTTGGCGAGCTGGGTGAGGTTTTGCATCTGGAGCTTGTCGTCGATGATCGCTCGGTTGATGCCCACCTTCGCCCAGTCGGGGTGCGTCTGCTTGGGGTGGATGCCCAAGAACTTGATGCTGTACCCCTTGAAAAAGTTCTCGTAGAGCGTGGGGCCGTACTGCTTGAGCACGTAGTCTTCGAAGTTGTCGTTGCCGTACACCTTGCGGCCGTTCACCGCGAGGTCGTAGGCCGACTTCACCGCCAGCGGGAGCGGCAGCTGCACGAGGTTCTTGGGGTGGAGCGGCCAGCGGTAGTAGCTGCCCTCGAAGAACACTTCGCTCAGGCGGGGGAACGCGGTCGTGTCGTCGCCCAGCACGCGGTCTAGGTAGGTCTTGATGTTGGGGTTCTCGGTGTGGAACCGATGAGGACCGCAGTCGAAGACGAACCCGTCGTACTGGTAGCTGCGGGCGAGACCACCCACCCGCTCGAACTGCTCGATGACCACGACGTCCGCGCCGGCCTCCGTGAGCAGATGCGCGGTAACGAGCCCGGCAACGCCGCCCCCGACGATGACTACCGGGCCCGAAAAGATCGAAGGAGTAGCCAACTAGACCTCGCCTCGCGCCATTCTGCCCTGTGCCGAGCCGAAGCGGTAGTGGGCAAGGCTACCCGCCGGGTGATTGCTGCGGGAGCCAGCACCGGCGACCTACAAAAACGGCTCGATCAGCTTTCGGAACTCCAATCGATCCACGATGTGGGTGAGGTAGTCGGCGCGTTCGCTGTCCCAGACCACCTTCGGGGAGAGGTCGTAGCCGTCCATCCACTCTTCGTAGAGGCGGTTCAGGCCCTGGAGGTAAACCGTGGGGATGGCGAGCTCACTCGGCCGGCCTCGTTTCTGGATGCGGCGCCGGATCGCCCGTACCGAGCAGCGCAGGTAGATCATCAGGTCGGGCGGCTGCAGGGTGCGCTTCATGCCCGCGTAGAGGTCCATGTAGGTGCGGTACTCCCGCTCCGCCATGTGCCGTTGCCGGTAGAGGTTGGTCGCGAAGATCTCGGCGTCTTCGTAGATGGAGCGGTCCTGCACCACCGTGCCGGAGTTCTGGTTCAGGTCGAGGTGGAGCCGGAACTTGTTGGTGAGGAACCAGAGTTGGCTGGGGTACGCCCAACGCCCCATGTCGGCGTAGAAGTCGTCGAGCCAGGGGTTGTCGGTGTACGGCTCGTACACCGGCTCGAAGCCGTACTCTTGGGTGAGAAACTCCACGAAGGAGGTCTTGCCCACCCCCATGTTGCCCGCGACGGCGATGTATCGCTTCACTCGGCGGCCAGGTTCAGGACTCCTTCGTTGCCCCAGGCGTCGGTGACGATCACCTCGGCGAGCCCCGTCAGATCGGCGGGAAGCACGCCGGAGAGCGTGGTGACACCTCCGCCCGCGGCGCCCGTCACCACGGTGCTTGTCTCGCTGCCGTCGAGGCTCACGAGCGTGACGGTCACCTCGTTCTCCTCCAGCGGATTCGTGCCGCGCACGTAGCCGCCTAGGCCCACTAGGCGGTAGCCGCGCTCGCCGCCGTAGAGCCACGCTTGGAGGTCGGTTCCGCTTGCCGCGAGGGAGAGGGTGGCGGGCACGACGGTGAACTCGTCGGAGTCGAGCGTGTAGGGGGTGGCGGCCCACGGCCAGGTGGTGGCGCCGTCGTCGTCGAAGCTGTGCCCCTCCACGTGCAGGCGGTACACGCCCTCGGGCAGTCCGGTGCGCGGCGCCGAGTGACCGACCGCCTGCCACGCGGCGTACCACGTCCAGTTCTGGGCTTCATCGGCCGGGTAGAGCGGGTCGGGCGTGACGGTGAGGAGGATGTCGGGACCGGAGGTGACGGGCCGGCCGGCGGTGGTCAGCACGTTTACGAAGGTTCCGGTGTCGTCCTTGACCTGGAGGGTGACGAGCGGAAGGTCTACCCCCGGGTCGCCGCCCTGCCACGCGAACTGCACGAGCCCGGCCACGCGCGGCACCTCCGCGGGAATGCCGAGCACCACGTAGGGAACGCCCGAGTCGGCCGAGTCCTGGCGCTCGTCTTCCGACCACAACGGGCTGTAGAGATAGCCCGTGTTCTCGGTGAGGATGGTGCCGGCCTCGGCCGTGGCGTCGGGGCGCGCCGTGGGCATCGCAGCGCGCGGCCCGTAGTCAGGAATCTGGTACTTCCCGCACGCATCCTGCTTCTCTACTGCGTCGGTGAGGAGGTGCTCCTTCGACATCTGCAGCATGCCTTCCATGATGTGTTCGCCTTGCAGCGGCCCCCACAGATTGATGTCGGCTTCGTAGCCGCCCATCAGCCAGTCCTCGGGCAACAGCAGGTAGCCCTCGTGGTCTTGGCTGTACCCCACAGCGATGGTGTGGTTGAGCCCCAGCTCCGCCGCAGCGCGACGCCGAAACTGCTCGGTGTACATGGCGGTCGTCTCGCCCGGGAAGAAGCCGATCAGCACGTCTTCCACGGTGTCGGTGCCATCTTCGGAGTGTACGGGGACGGGGCCGAAGCGGGTGGCGGTGACGGCAGCCTTGGTAGACTCTGGCAACGGCAGCGCGCGCTCCTCGTCGGTGAGGTCGAAGAAGCCGCCGATGAGGTCGATCATCTTGCTGATGTCGACGCACTGGTTGTACGGAAACACCTGCGCGGGGGCAAATCCTGCGAGGTACGGGGGGTCTTCTCCGCAGAAGGCGGCGCCGTGTTCGGTGTTGAACTCGTCGAAGGGCGAAGCGAGGGTACCGTCGGGGTTGTAGACGACGTTGTCCGGCTCGTACGTGAGGTCGGCGGGCGGGTAGTACCAGTCTACGGTGCCGTTCCGGGTGACGTGGATGTCTTCGAGCTTCTCGGGTACCGAGCGCGAGGCCGTTTCGAGCCGGATGGGATCCGCCGAGGTGCCGGTGGCCGACCACAATGCGTGGATCGGCGCCGCCGCATACTCCCCGACACTCTCGAGGCGGGCGAAGTTGTCGTCGCTCCCGCCCGGCGAGGAGTCGCCGCCGCCCGTCTGGAGCATCGCCACCACCACCGGCGTGTCGAACAGCTCCTCTACTGCTAGCTCCACATGGCCCGGCGCCTCGATGCTCACCATCGGGTTGTCGCCGCCGAGGATCGTGCCGTGCATGCCGAAGGCGAACAGCATGCCGAGGGGCTGATCGTCGAGGGTGTCGAGGCGGATCACGGAGAGGTAGGGGTCTTTGTAGGAGCCAGCGGGGATGTCGTCGAAGAACTGGAGGCTGTCGTTGTGGTCGCGGCGGTCGTGGTACACCGCGCCGCCGTCCCAGTCCTTGGCGCGCCCGACGCCGATCTTTGCTGGCTGGAGTCCGTCGAAGGCCTCCACCGCCACGGCGGTCATGCTGTCCACGAGGCGGGCGTCGATCTCGGCGTTGAACCGGTCGCTCCCCAAGTAGTACGTGACCTGATCGCTGAAGTCGCCGTACGACGAGTGGCTGTGGTTGGTGGCGAGCACCACCTTGCCGTCCATGTCGCGCCCCGTCGCCTCGCCAATGCTGGCTTCGAGCTCCTCCACGAGCCCATCGAAGCTGTAGATGACGTCGAGCTTGAGGACGAGGAGGTCCTGATCGCCGTTGGTGATCCAGAAGGCCTTGGTGGGAATCCTTGTTTGTACGCCCGCAGAAGGCGCAAACTCACTGCGGTACTGGCTGTCGCGCCGGTCGGCTTTGCCGTCGCCCCCGAAACACTTGCAGCGCCCCGTGTAGCCGGAGAGCGGCGTGCCCACCGGCAGGTCGACGAACGCTTCGGCCACGCCCGCCTGGGGGGGGCCGACCTCGATCGTCGGCACGCCCTCGTTCTCCTCGGCCTCGTCGCAGACGGCCTTGGGCGTAGGCTCCTCGGGGCAGGCCAAGAGGGTGAGACAGAGGGCGGGCCCGATGCGGGACAGAGGGAGCGAACGCATCGGGCAAGCTAATGCCGCCGGGGAGGGTATGCTCCGGCCCGTGCTCGGGTCCAGCGTGATTCTCTCTGCCTTGGCGTGCACGTCCATCTCGATCGAGTTGCCCGCCGATTCGGGAGACGGCGGGCCCACCGTCGGTGAGGCCGCAACGCTTCCGGGCACGGCGCCCGCCACCTGCCCCGCGCCCGACGATCTCTACGATCCAGATTGCATCGTGCGCTACGAGATCGAGCTCGACCGCGAGGACTGGGCGAAGATGGAGCGCGTGCACGACGAGACCGCCGCCAACTGCGGGGCGACGGACTGGGGGAAGTTTCGTGCGTGGTACCCAGCCACGCTCACCTACGGAGCCGAATCCCTCGACGTGGGTTTCCGGCTCAAAGGAAACCCGTGCAGCCTGAGGGTAGGCGGCAAGATGCAGTTTCGGGTGGACCTCGACTATGCCGATGCATCCGCTGAGTTCCACGGCCTGAGCAGCCTGAACCTTGAAGCCGCGCCCTACGACCCCACGTGGATGAAGAACACCCTCGCCTCCTCGGTGTTCGCCGATGCCGACGTTCTGGCGCCTCGCGCGAACTTCGCCACCCTCCACGTGAACGGCAGCTACTACGGCCTCTTCGAGAACATCGAGCAGATCAACGGCAGCTTTGTCGAGAATCACTTCGACGACGACAGTGGCAACCTGTACTGGTTCATCTGGAACGGGCACTACGGCTCGTTGGAGTCCAACGAGGAGCAGGCCGACACCTCCGACTGGGACGAGATGGAGGCGCTGGCGAACGCCACCCCTGCGAGCGTGAGCCTCGAGGAGTTCACCGCCCGCATCCCGGAAATCGTGGACGTCACTCAGCTCATCCGCACGTTCGCCGCCGAGGCCGTGATGCCCCAAACCGACGGCGTATGGGCGGGTTCCGCGAATTGTTACATGTACCACGACCCCCTCGGCTGCTCCGGCGCGGGGTGTTTTGTGTACCTTCCGTGGGACTTGGACAGCGCCTTCACGGAGCCCGACTGCCCCGGTTGCGAGGCGCTGCCCCCCACCATCGACGCCGACCCGTTCACGTTCATCACCGGCCGGGGCCCGGCTGCGCACTGGCGGGTGTGGGACCTGCTCATGGAGGTGCCGGCGTGGCGCCAACAGTTCATCGACGAGATCGCATCGGTGCTCGATGCGGCCTACGTTCCCGAGGTGCTGGTCGAGCGACACCAGGCGTGGATGGAGGCCGTGCGCCCCGAATTGGAGGCCGACCCGCATGTCGACCTCGAGAGCTGGGAACGGGAGCACGCGGAGATCGACTCGACCATCGTGGCCCGCGAGGCGTGGCTGCGCGAGTGGCTGGCGAGGTAGGCGGCTGCGTCTTGGGCGCCGTGCGATGATAGGGTCGGCCTATGCCCGTCGGCGACCTCCACGTCCTTGAAGCCCTGCCCTGCGCCGTTCCCGGCGTAGCGCGGCACCTCATCCGCACCCATGGTGGGCAGATCGTAGAGGCCGTTACCCTTCCTGAGGGGCGGTTGGAGCAGCTGCCGCGGGGGGGCGTTTTCGCGGCGGTTTCGGTGGCGGCGGGGTGCGTGCTGCTCGGGCCGCCGCTGAAGCGCAGTCTCGTAGAACTTCAGCCGCCCCCGCTCGCCATTCTCGGCCTCTTCTCGCGTCTCCTCGACGATCTCGACGCGCTTCACCGCGATGGCGGGGCCCACGGCGCTCTGGCCTTGGAGGGCTTCGGCATTGAGGAGGGGGGCACCTTCCGCGTTCGTCCCGTCTTTCATCAGGCGGGGGAGCTGTCTGCTTCGGGAGACGTGCGAGCGTTGGGCCAGGCACTCGCGGCTCTTGCCTCGGCCGAGCGCCTCGTGGCGGCGGGGGTAGCCCGAGCCCCGTTCCTGTGTTCAGGCCTCGCGCTCGACGGTGGCCGGCTGGGGTTTCTGGACGGCCGTGCGGCGCGCCAAGCGTTCGCCGTTGCCTGCCGCGGGCTGCCGATCCACGCCGAGGCCGCCGCTTTCCTCGCTGGGGTGGGGGCACGCTTGCCGCCAGCGCCGCCGCCGTTCCGCACGCGGCCGGTGTCTGTGGCCCCGCCGCCCGACCGCGCGGCGCGCACCGCCGACGCTCGCGCCTGGCTGGACCGCTCGCTCGACGACGCCCGCAGCGAACGGTTCGACCGCGAACGCGGCCTCGCGGCGGAGGCTGAGCGCCTCGCCGCCTCGCTCGCTGCGTCTACGGCGGCCACGCTGACGGCCGCACGGGCCGTGGCGGAGCACGAAGCCCAACAGATTGCCCGCCGCACCGTGTCCGCCGCTCCGGCGGCGTTCTTCGTGGGGGCGGGGCAGCGCGCCGACGCCGCCGAGGAGGCCCCCGCGTCCCCCCGCCTACGCCTCTCGCCGGCCCCTCGCCGTGCCGAGGCGCAACCGGCTCCTGAAGACGACGCCGAAGACGTGCTTGACGCGGAGAGCGCTGAAGGCGTGAGCATGAGCGGTTTCGCGACGGCGGAAGTGTTCATTTCGCCCGAACGTTTGGAGGCTCGCGCCGCCCAGGTGCAGGAGGCACGGCGCCTCGAAGAGGAGGCCGCGCGGGTTGCAGAAGCCGAAGCGGACGCTCAGCGACGGCGGGTGGACGAGGAGGAGGCGGGAGAGGTGGCGGCGCAGCACGCGGAGGCCGCGGTGGAGCGGGCGGCGAAGGGTCGCACGGCAACGCGCCCGGCGGCCCGGGCCGAGGCGGAGCGCGCGGCGGAGGCGCAGCGCGCGGCGGCGAGGGCGGCAGTGGAGCGCGACGTGGCGGAGCGAGCCGCTGCGGAGCAGGCGGCCGTAGAGCAGGCGGCGGTGGAGGCGGAGCGAGCCGCGGCGGAGCAGGCGGTGGAGGCGGCGGAGCGGGCCGCAGCGGAGCGCGCGGCGCAGGAGGCAGCGGAGCGCGCGGCGCAGGAGGCAGCGGAGGCGGCGCAGGAGGCAGCGGAGGCGGCGGAGCGAGCCGCGGCGGAGCAAGCGGCGGCGGCGGAGGCAGCGGAGCGCGCGGCGCAGGAGGCAGCGGCGGCGGCGGAGCGAGCCGCGGCGGAGCGCGCGGCGGCGGAGGCAGCGGAGGCGGCAGACCGAGCCGCGGCGGAGCGCGCGGCGCAGGAGGCAGCGGCGGCGGCGGAGGCAGCGGAGGAACGAGCCTCGGTGGAGGCGCACCGCGCCGCAACCGAAGCCGCCGCGCGCCCACCGCCCGCCGAGGACGACGACGACGACGACGACGGCCCCAGCGCCACGCCTCGCTGGGAGGGCCTCGGCGGCGTGCGGGGCGACGAGTCGCGCATGCACGAGAAGGGGCCAGGGAAGTGGAAGCTCCAGGGGCGCTCCCGCGAGGAGCTGGCCGGGCAGTTGCCGCCGGGGGAGTCGCGGCCGATGGACCTCGCAAGCCCCGCGCCGGGCTCCGGCGCGCCGTGGTGGCTGTGGGGTGGCTTCGCCCTGATGGGGTTCGCTGGGCTCGCGTGGTGGGCGACGACCTGACTCTGGTCACCCACGACAATTTTCGGCCAACTCCACCTCCAAAACCATGATCGTCACAGCAAGGGCGTGCGCGACGTATGGAGTTGTGGCACACTACAGCTTCTTCTTCACGTCCCGCGACGGAGCACTCATGTACAACCGCCTCTTTCCCTGTTCGCTCCTTGTCCTTGCGATTCCAGCTTGTACGCCGGAAAACACGCTCACGGGCAACGAAGAGAAGACCACTGAGTTTGACACCAGCACCGACTGGGAGCCGCCGGTAGACACCGAGAGCAGCGGCAATGGCGAAGACTCGGGCAGCGGCGTGGTGATCAATCCCACGTTCTGCGACGAGCAGGTCATTCCCGGCGAGGCCGTGGCGCAGGATGCCGAGTGCGAAGGCGGCCCGGCCCAGCCCGACTGGAACCTTGAGGTCCTCTGGGAGAAGCAGCTCGGCAGCGGCACCTACGCCCCGCCGGTGGTCGGTCAACTTGACGACGACGACGGCGACGGCGACGTGGACGAGTTCGACACGCCCGACATCATCATCTTGGACACGTCGGCCAATCTCTACTCGATCAACGGCGCCGACGGCAGCACGAACTGGACGCGTGCGGCGACCAACACCACCAACATTCTCTCTGCGGTGGGCGACCTCAACGGCGACGGTTGGCCGGACGTCCTCACCGACATCCAGTACACCCTCGTCGCGCTCGACGGCTCCACGGGCAGCACCATCTGGACCGGACCGTCCTCGTCAGGCAAGAACAAGGGCACCTGCGGGGCAGTGGGCATGGCCGATCTGGACGGCGACGGCGATCCCGAAGCCTACATCGGCAGTCGCACCGTCAACGGCGTGACCGGCAGCCTGCGCGGCAACGGCTCCGAGGGCGACGGGCTGGGCGTGGGCAATTCCTACGGCCACTCGATCGCGGCCGACCTCGACGGCGACGGGCTGCAGGAAGTGGTGGTGGGCAACGCCGCCTACGACGCCGACGGCAATACCGTGTGGGCCAACGGCGGTCCGGACGGAACGGTCGCGGTGGCCGACCTCGACCTCGACGGCTCCCCCGAGATCGTGTCGGTGTCGAGCTACGGCGTAAGCGCCATGGACAGCGGCGGCTCCGAGATCTGGAGCTACGACCTGGCAGGCGCGATGGCGAGCACCCCGGTGATCGCGGATCTCAACGGCGACGGCTACCCCGAGGTGGTGATCCCCACCTCGAGCAAGCTGTTCGCGATCGACGGCAGCGGCGGCGAGTTCTGGACGCTGACCCCCAGCGGCAGCGGCAGCGGTCGCGGCGGCGCCTCGGCGTTCGACCTCGACGGTGATGGCGACTGGGAAGTGGTGTGGGCCGGCCCCGGCGCCACCATGGTGGTCGACGGCGAAACGGGCGACATCCTCGCCGAGTACAGTGGCACCAACACCACCTGCTCGGGCCCCGTGCCCGTTGTCGACCTCGATGGCGACGACCACGCCGAGATCGTGGTGATCACCTCGGGCGGCAAGCTGATGGCGCTGCGCGACACCAACGGGTTCACCGACGCGCGCACCCAGTGGCACCAGTCCGACTACAGCCTCACCAACGTGGAAGAAGACGGCGGCATGCCGATCGACCCCGAGCCGAACTGGATGGGCGTGAACAACTTCCGCGCCGGCGAAACCGTCGCGGTGGTTCAGAGCCTGTACCCGGTGGTGCGCGACGTGTGCAGCGAGGAGTGCGCTCAGGGCAAGGCGTGGATCTGGTACTCGATCGCGAACAGCGGGTGGTATGAGCTCGATGGGCGCGTGGAAGTCGACATCTGGGCGGAGACCGACACCGGCCCGATCTACCTGACGAGCGACACCTTCGTGGGCAGCGTAGACCCGGGAACGATGACCGCCGCGAAGTTCCTCGAGCTTCAGGGCGTGCCCTCGCCGCTGCTCGGCCTGCAAGTGCGCATCACGGGCACCAGCAGCCCCGACATCGAGGACTGCCAGCCCTCCGACGACATCGCGTACTGGGACACCGACATCTGTCCGTAGCCGTCGCGCTCGGGAACTAAGCCCTGCGCCGCGCGCCTAGCGCGGCCAGCGCCACCAGCAGCCAGCCGACCGGAGGCCTCGACGAAGCGCAGCCGCAACCCGGCTCCGTTTCGCTGGGGCCGCTGTCGGGAGCGGGCGTGCCTGTGTCCGCTCCGGAGTCGCTCGCGGCCGTGTCCCCGGTGTCGGTAGTCTCCCCGGTGTCGCCAGTGTCCTCCGCTTGGAGCGGCCGGTACACGCAGACGTCGTCGATGTTCCAGCCGCCGTGTACGGCCTCCGCGGTGGTTTGGATCTGCCAGGTGAGCGCGAGCGCCTCCGCCCCGCCCGCGTCGAACGCCAGCGTGTGCAGCATCCACTCCGCGTCCTGCGTGGCTTCGGTCCCCTCCGCGCTCGCGTGGTTCGACCAGATGGGCGCGCCGTTGGCCAGCACGCTCGCAACGTCTACGGAGCCATCCCCCATCGACAGCCAGCGCCGGAACTGCACGACGACGGGCCCAGCCGAGCCGAGGTCGATCGGTGGTGCGGAAAGGGAGTTCGTCGTGGAGCGCGGGTGCTCGCCGTCCTCGTTCCCGTGGCCGAGGTCGTTGCCCCACACCCCGGTGCCCGAGAAGGCCGCGAGCGGGTCTCCGGCCTTGCCGGTTGGCTCTCCAAACTCCCAGTCGTCCCACCCGAGGGAGCCCTCGGCGAGCTCATGGGTGAACGCGCCGTCGTCGGTGGAGAAGTCGGTGCACCAGATGGCCTCCAGCTCGCCCACGTAGAGACTGTACGGCGCCCAGCGCGAAGCCGGGAGCGACACTTCGAGGCCCTCGGCACTGCGGGCGACCAGGTAGTAGTGCACGACCGTACCGTCGGGGAACGGGGGAAGGGCGGACTGGTAGGCGCCGTCCACGAGGGTCGCGGCCTGCGTGGTCCAGTTGGCGCCGCTGTCGGTGGACCAAAGCAGGTCGACCG
The DNA here is from genome assembly GCA_947484175.1 of Deltaproteobacteria bacterium. Lineage (GTDB taxonomy): Bacteria > Myxococcota_A > UBA796 > UBA796 > SXON01 > SXON01. The sequence continues at coordinate 3,513 of CANKOI010000014.1, read as the reverse complement.
CGTTGGCCTCGGCCTCGATGCATCCCGGGGCGCTGCTGCGGATCGTTCCGACCACGTCGGTGGCGGTGTCGGCCGGCAGGTTTCCGAGGGGCTCGTGCAGGAGGGTGATGGGGAAGCGGGCCACGCCGGGGCCCAGCCCGTGAAGCGCGAACGCGTCGACGATCTCGCAAAGGTGGGGGGTGCCGTTCGCCACCTCTCCGTCGTCGTCGTCGGCGAGAATGTACTCATCGGCGATGCTGAGCATGTCGGGACCCGTGCGGATCGCGTCGGCGAGCAACTGAGAAGAAATGGCCCAGGCGGTGCCGTACTCGTCGGCGCCCTCCCCGTAGCGGGCTTGGAGGAGACCGAGGAGGTCCCACGCGGCGCCGGAGTAGATCATCTGGTCCACGTAGTAGACCGTCGTCCAGTCTTCGGGGTAGACGAGGTCGGGCTCGAGGTCGCGCAGCCAGCCGCCATCGGTTGCCCAGCCTGGGGCGATGATGGGGCTCAAGCTGTGGAGGACGGCGATGAAGTCGGCGAAACCCTCGGCCATCGTGGGGTCGATCGAGCCGGAGAGCAAGCTGTGTTCGTGGAGGGCGTGGCCCCACTCGTGGTAGTTCACATCGGCGATTCGGGCGGTGTTGTTGCACCCATCCCCCTCGATGCCGAAGTTCACGGCGCCGTCGTAGTAGCCGTTGCAACTGGTGTTGGTGTTCACCTTCGAGCGGAGCTGGATGTCCAAGAGCCCGCTGTCGGGCGTAAACCGCTCCACCCACGCCGTGGCGCGATGCAAGAACACCCACGTGTCGAGCTCCGCCTGGGTGGCCGCTTCGTCCGTCCACAGAGGCGCATCGTGCTCGACCGAGAGGCTCCCCTCGCTGCCCGCTTCGTTGGTGACCCGCACGTAGGGCCCCTTCAGGCTGGCCGTCCATGTCTCGGTGTCGCCAATGGAATACGCGCCTCCGCCATCGGTGAACACCTCCGAGCCGGCGCTCCCGGTGAGGGTGACGTGCGGCAACGGGGAGGTGCTCATGTCGCCGTCGACGGTGCGGGTGTCGTGCTCGCCGGTCAGGGTTCCGTCGAGCCAGCGCAGCTCGTCTACGACCCCCAGGATGGTTCCGCGGCTGGCGTCTACGAGGAGGGTCCAGCGGCCGGGCGCGTCCGTCTGTCGCACCCGAAGCTCCCAAGCGAGCGGGAAGGACGCGCTCCCGGCGCCCTCCAGCGGAAGCACGACCAAGCGCGGCGCGGCCTCCACCACTGTGCGCCCCCCGCCCAGATGGGCACGCGCTCGAGCCAGCGCCTCGGTGGATGACAGGGACGCCCTGGCAGGCGCGGTCGCGGCCGGCCACGTGTCGGCCCCAAAGGCCACGAGGCGCCCGTACCGGATGCGCGCTGTCACCCCGCCGCGCCAGACGGGAACCCCGCCCACGAGGCGGTCGAAGCTGACGTGCCACGTGTCGGTGCGGGCGACATGGTGGGCTCCGCGCAGGCGAAGGTCCGATGCAGGGACACCGAACAGCGCCGGCCAGCGGTCCACGAAGCGGCGCACGGCCGCCTCCGCAGCGTTCGCCGTGTCGATCGTGCCGAGAGCAACGGCGCCGCCGAGCGCCCGGTGTACGGTGCCTGTGGCGGGGTCGATGCGTACGCGCCACGCCGCTCCCTCCGCCGAGGTGAACGCCCGCCAAGCCGGCGAGCGCGCAAACCGCTCCTGCACCGTTGCGTTTTGGGGGACCAGCCGGGAGGGGTCGGGCGCCGCGAGGGTCGGGAGCACGTACAGCAGCAAGGAACCGATCATGGCGTGACCGTAGCCGGATCAACGACACGACGACGAGCCCCATGTGGTCAGGAGCCAGCTAAGCTGGGACTCTGTCGTGGAGCTTCATGTTCGCCGTCTCTCTCTTCTTGTGCCTGTCGTGCACCGGCGAGCCTGCCGCGGCGCGCCCCGACGACCCCGAGTGGGACCAGATCGTCGGCCAGGGAGACAGCGCGGCGGACACCGACAGCGGCATTGACACGGACACGGGCGTGCACACGGGCGCCCACACCGGCGATTCCGAGAGCCCGCCGCTCCAGATCGGGGATGCGTGCGAACCGGGAGTGAGCGACTGCGGCGAGGGTGCTGGCTGCTGCACCGCCTGTTGTTCGGCCGCCGAAACGCCGGAGTGCGTGGCCCTCGACGCGCTGGGGGCCTGCCCGCTCCCCGACCTCACGATGGACCCCTTCTCGCTGGCCGCCGCCCTCGACGTGCAAGACATGCCCTTCGAGGAAGGGGACTGCGCGATGGCCGAGTCCTGTGTTGATGCCGCCGGGTGGCGCCGCCTGCTCAAGTTCAACACCACCGTTCCCAACACCGGCACCGCCGACCTCGCGTTTGGCAACGTGAGCGGCGACGAACGGTTCCACTACGACGAGTGCCACGAACACCTCCATATGGACGCGTTTGCCGAGTACGTGTTGCTCGCGCCGGACGGGACGGAGATCGCCGCCGGCCGAAAGCAGGCCTTTTGCATGATGGACAACACCGAGTGGGGAGGCGGCGGCGGCGCTCGCTACACCTGCGATTTTCAGGGCATCAGTGTGGGGTGGGCCGACACCTACGCGGCCTGGCTCGACTGCCAGTGGATCGACATCACCGAGGTGGCGCCGGGGGACTACACGCTGAGGGTGACGGTGAACGCCGGCCTGTTGATCGCGGAGTCCAATTACGACAACAACGTGAGCGAAGTGCCGGTGACGATCGCGGCCCGCGACGCTCTCCCCCCAAACACGGACACGTGCCCCACGCTCGCGTACGGCGAGTACCGGGAGTGCGGGTGGGAGGGCGCCGGCGACTTCAGCTGCACGCCGGGGGCAGCGATCGAGGTTGGCTGCGACGCCGAGTGTCTCGGCGACTGCGTGGGCGACCCGATCCTGCGGGTGTGCGACGGCCTCACCCCCCTATGCGCCAGCGTGGACGCCCTCGCGAACACCGACCGGGCCGAGTGCGGGTCGTGGTGTCCGCGCGTAGAGGTGGTGTGCCCGGACAGCGGGACGGTGAGCGCGCTGGTAGGGCCGTGGACCTCGGGCGAGGACGCGGCGTGCGAGGTGGTCGTAACGGAGCTGTAGCGACTCGCGGGGAGCTACTCCCCCGCCAGCTCCGCCTCGATCACCGCGATGAGGTCGCCCACTTCGTACTCGTTGGTGGTGTAGGCGATGTTCCCGTCCGTCCCGATCACCCACTCTTGCGGGAACGCTCCCGTGGGGAACGGCATCGTTTGCGGGTAGCTCGCCTTCACCTCGCCGCCCTCGTCCAACAGGATCGTGAGCTCCAAGCCGAGGGCGTCGCGGAAGGCCTCGACGGCATCGCGCTGGTCGTCGGAAGCGATCGCCCACACCACCACGCCCTCCTCGCGGTAGCGGGCCCACACGTTGTCGTCGATGTCCGAGACCTCGGACGGACAGACGGGTCACCACGTGGCGAAATACGCGAGGACGACGGGGTGGCCGAGCTGTTCGGAGAGGCGCACGGTGTCGCCGTCGAGGGTGGGGAGGGTG
>CANKOI010000013.1 GCA_947484175.1 Deltaproteobacteria bacterium | reverse complement strand
TGTCTGGGTTGCCCGGGCAATCGAGCCCCGGGAGCCGGGAGACGGGGACCGGGAGACGGGAACCGGGGACCGGGAGACGGAGACGGAGACGGGGGCCGGGAGACGGGAACCGGGGACCGGGAGACGGGAACCGGGGACCGGGAGACGGAGACGGGAGACGGAGACGGGGACCGGGAGACGGGAGACGGGAGACGGAGACGGAGACGGAGACGGAGACGGAGACGGAGACGGAGACGGAGACGGAGACGGAGATGGAGACCGGGAGACGCACGATGGCTCCGAGGACTCCACCGGCTCCTGTGGGCCGCGGGGTGGCTGCGGTGCGGCCCCCCGCAGGGGGGGGCCGCATCCTCGACCACCCCGCGGCCCTCCGGAGGCTCCGATGAATCCATACTTCGATCACGAACAACTCCTCGCGTACCAACTGGCCCGCGATGTCGCACGCTGGGTCTTCCACGACGCCCGCTTCCCGCCGGGCAGCAGCTCGCTCAGGGAGCAGGCGGTGCGCGCCGCGCAGTCGGTCGCGCTCAACATCGCCGAGGGGCGCCGTCAGGCGGGTAACGCTCGTCTCAATCACTACCGGATCGCAGCCGGCAGCGCCGCGGAAACTTGCGCGGCCCTCGACCTCGTCGTCGTTCCCGGCGCGCCGGAGCGGCAGCAGATTCTCCGGCGCATCGGCTCGATGCTCCACGGGTTGGGCGCTTAGGAGCGCCCCGGCGTTCCTGACTGAGGTTCGCGGGCCCGCTCGTCAACAGAAACCGCCCGAGTCAGCCCCGGTTCCCAGTCCCCTGCGTCCCGGTCCCCGGTCCCCTGCCGCCGCTCCGCCCCGGGAACCGGGCCTCGGGTAACTCCAAGCGGATCACGGATCCCACCCCTCGATGAAGCTCCAGCGGTCGTCGATCCAGTCGCGGACGTACGCCACTTCTTGGTGGTGGTCCGTCCAGTCCGTGCGCCAACTCCAGCCGCCGTACGATCGGTATTCGTCTTCCCACTCGCGCCAGTCGCGCTGGGCGGAGCGGTCGATGCGGGCCACGTAGCTGTCGATGAGCGCCTGCATCTCGTCGCGGCTGAGCACTGAGCTGCGCGCGTCGGCGAAACGCTCTCGCATCACGCTGCCGTGCGTGGGCGAGTTGAGCAGCCGAAGGAAAAGCCCATTGACCGAGGTGAAGTCGTAGGCATAGGTCGCGGGCTCCCGTTCCGTCTGCCAGGTTTGGCCGAGGGAGTGGTTCAGGTCCCACGGTTCGAACCGGAACAGCGGTGCAGCGGGATCGTTGTAGAGGTAGGCGTTCTTGCCGCCCGAGTCGTCGGCTTCGGCGAAGACCACCATCGCCCACCAGTCGTAGATGTCCTCGAGGTCGACGATCTGACCGATTCCGGCGTCGAAGTCGTCGTTGGACGAGGTGGCCACGAACTCCACGAACGCGTCGATGTCCGACCAGTCGCCCTCTACACCCTCCTTCTTCTCGTACCCCGAATGCCAGCTGGATTTGGCGCCGCCGTACGTGCTGTAGAAGTTGGCCGAGTGGTCCACGGACTTGTAGAGGTTTCCCTCCTCCGGATAGCCGAAATTCTCGAACCATTCTCCGTCGATGTGGTCGCCGAGGAGGTAGAGGCCGACGTACTCGCCGTTGAGGTAGAGCACGGCGAACGTCGTGGCGATGGGGCGCGCGGGGTTGAGCAGGTTCCAGATGTCGAAACACATCTTCTGGCGGAAGTAGCTGTTGTCGTCGAAGGTGCTCGTGAGCACCACGCTCCGCCGGTTGGGAAAGCCCTCGCTGTGGTCTTCGAACTCGTCGTCGGGTGCGAAGTCCACCCGGTACGAACGTTTCGGGTAGTAGCTCGAGGAGGCGCCTCGGTATTGCGCCTCGGCTCCGGTGAACTCGTGTCCGCCGTACGTGACGGTAACGGGCTTGGTGCCTGCCTCCGGGAGCACGCCGTTCACCGAGAGGTGGAAAACGGGGAGGCCGTACTCGTGCGTGTAGGTGAGCGGGTCGGGCTCCTCGTTCCCCCGCTCATCGTAAGCATCCGCCACCGCGATGGTGGCCTGTGCGCGTTCGGTGCGATCACCCTTGACCGCATCGACCTGAACGGCCCACACCCCGGCGGAGGCAAGGTCGGTTTGCCACGTGAGGGTGGCCGTGGCTTCATCGAAGGATGAACCCGCGGGAGCGGAGGCGAGGCGCCAATGTTCGGGGGTGGCGCCCCCCGCGCAACGGAACACGAGCCTGGCCATTTCGAGCTCGTCGACCTCCGCGTCGGTAGCCAGGGGGTCGCAGCCGAACGAGGTGCTGGCCTCCTCACCCGGCAGGCGGTCGTGGCCTGAGTCGTCGGTGCTCTCGTCGGGGTCGGGCGAACCGAGCGAGACGGACGACGAACCACAGCCGGCAACCACGATCAGCCACATCAGCGGAGCATAGCGCACGAGGGCGGGGAATCGCGGACCCGATCCCCTCACCCGCCGCAGGCCGCCTCGACGGCAGCGATCGACTTCGGGCACGCTGCAGTCAGGTTCTCCGGGCCGTCGACCGTTACGTGGATGTCGTCTTCGATGCGGATACCGATGCCGCGGAAGGCCTCCGGCGCCTTTTCGTCGTCGGCCGGCACATAGAGCCCGGGCTCGACGGTGAGCACCATGCCCGCCTCGAGCTTCCGACTCACAAAACCACCCCAGTACAGGCCGGCGTCGTGAACGTCGAGGCCCAACCAGTGCCCGGTGCCGTGCATGTAGTAGCGCTTGAAGTGCTCCTGGTGGATGTTCTCGTCTACGCTGCCCTGCAGCAGGCCGAGGTGCACAAGGCCCTCGGTGAGCCGGCGCACGGCCGCATCGTGCATGTCCTTGTAGTTGCGGCCCACCCGTGCGGCGTCGATCGCTTGGAGTTGGGCCTCGAGCACCACTTCGTAGAGCGCTTTCTGGGGGCCCGAAAAGCACCCGCCCACGGGCCAGGTACGGGTGATGTCTGCGGTGTAGTAGCGGTACTCACAGCCGGCGTCGACGAGGCAGAGGTCGCCCTCCCGAAGCGCTTCGCGGTTGGTGATGTAGTGCAGGATGCAGGCATTGGCGCCGCCGCCCACGATGGTGGTGTAGCCGGGCCCGTTGCCGCCGTTGCGCCGGAACCAGCCGTCCACGATCGCCTCCACCTCGTACTCGTGAACGCCCGCACGACCCGACCCCATGGCGAGGGTGTGGGCCTCGCAAGAGATGCGGGCGGCCTCGCGCAAGAGGGCCAGCTCGGCGGGCTCCTTCCGCACGCGCATCTCTCCCACCAAGCGGCCCGCGTCGACGAAGGTCCACGGAATCTCCCCCCCGTTTCGGGCAGCCGGCTTCGCCATGCTTCGCACGGCGGCGAAGAGTGCGCGGTCGAGCGGCGGGTCGTCGCCCGGCCGGTAGTGCAGGGTGCCGTACCCGAAGAGCAGCGCGCCGAGGCGGCCCGGCAGCTCCGCGATCGGGTAGGCGGCATCGGCCCCGTAGCGCTCCATCGCGCCGGCTACTCCCTCGCGGCGGCCGGTCCACACCTCGCGTTCTTTGTCGCGCGGCTGAACGAACATCACGAAGGGCTGCTCTGCGCCGGGGCGGAAGAGCGCCACGGCCTCCGGGTCTTCCCAACCCGTGAGGTAGAAAAGGTCGCTGGCTTGCCGGTAGCGGTACTCGCTGTCGGCGTTGCGGTGGTGGTGCCCCGGCGCAACGAGCATGGCGGCGTCGGTGCCCAGCGCCTCGAGGTAGCGGATTCGGCGATCGGCGTGGAGGGCGCTGTCGGTGTGTTGCAACATGTCAGTGGAGCTATCCGCCCCGGCGCCTCTGAGCCTGCCGCGTTAGAACGGGCAGCAGATGGAGCGCTACCACCTCACGCGGTCGCACAACAGCGAGGGGTACGAGCTCACCATCGCCGAGGTGGTGGAGCACGACCCTGCGCTGTTGCCCGTGCTCACGGAGCTCGACCTGTTGAGCTACGCCGAACCCACGTTCAGCCGGTACACCTTGGGCGGGTTGATGCGCTTCGGCCGCATCTACGTGATCCGCGCCGATGAGCTCATCATCGGGGTGTGCCACACCTTCCGGAGCTTCAGCGATCCCGACGAGATGGTGATCTTCAACATGGCGCTCCGCCCCGGCTGGCGGGGCCACGGCCTCGGCTCGCGGCTGCTTGCGGGCGTGCTCGAACGGATGAAGGAGGGCGGCGCGAAGCGGGTGGTGCTCGCCGTGGCCAGCAACAACCACCGCGCCATCGGCGTGTACCGGGCGAAGTTTGGCTTCCGCCACGAGGACATCCTCGACAACGAGTTCAACAACGGCCAGTCCTACCACTTGCTGCGGTTGGACTTGGCCGAGTGGGCGGCTTCTTTGCCGGAACGGATCACGGATTCCATCGGCGACTGAGCGATGGTTCGGCCCGCGCGGCAACCGTTCAGGCGGTGCGGCGTTCGCGCAGCAGGCGCTCCACTTCGGGGTGAACCTGGTACACGGTGATCACCGTGCCAAAGGTGTTCTTCCACTGGCGGATCCGCTCGCGGCTCACGCCGAACTCGTCGGCAAGGGTCTGGCCAGACTCGGCGGCGGCGAGCGCCTCCAGGAGGCGGCGGAAACGCACACGGCCGTAGCTCTTCACGAAATTTCGTGCGACGCGTTCTCGGCTGCGGGTCGATGCAATCGGCATGATTCCCTCGGTTTTGGACCTGTTCCCTGCTGAGGCGTTGTCACCTCACAGGCACAGCATACACCCTCCGCTTGACGTGTCAATGCAGCGATATCCACAAAGTAACACTCGGATGGACATGAAAGGTAGTATAGTCATATCGCTGTCTCAACTACCCAGACTTCCACGAATATATCGGCTTCACGAAGGCTATGATGCCATAGGCGCTGGCCTTCTCTCAGGCTGTCCCCCGGACCTTTGATCTCTGCGAAGAACGCCGACTCCGGTAAGGTGGACGGGAGAGCGTCAAAAAGTGGGTTGGCGGGTCCCGGGAGCACCAACAGGTCGGGCAAACCCCGCGCTGCGGCCCACCCGAGTCGCAGAATTCGTTCTAAAACGACGGCGATGAAGGGGCCGTCGAGCGCTGCACCCACCTCGATGGCACGCTGGGCGTTCACGAGGCCGTCGAGGCGCTCCCCCTTCCAAGCGGCCACGAATGGTGCGAGTCCCTGGGCGCGGAGGCGGCTCAGTACGCTCAGCGCCTTGTCGGCGCGTGCCGCGAAGAAGGCCGGAGTGCCGAGGTCGAGTGGCCCCGCGCGGCGGGTGGTGGGCAGGGTGCCGGGAACGGGTAGCCAGTAGAGCTCGCGGAAAACGAGGGCGAACAGCGAGGTCCACAACCAGTTCTCGCTGTGCAGCGCAGTCCGGCCGGCCGCCGCGAGTCGGGAGAGGCAAGCCTCCTCCACCGGAACCGGCTCGCTCCCCTCCTCCACACGCCAAAGCGGGCGAGGCGCTGTCACGCTCGATGCGCGCTCCAGCCACACCTTCCGGACCGGCGCCTCGTGCAGCGGCGGCGGAGGCGCCCACGGCAGCGCCGTCCTTTTGGCGAGTCGCCTCCCCGTTCGACCGAGCGCCAGCTGCACTTCGGGGTCGTCGCTGCCCTCTCGACACCGCTGTACCGCTTCGACCAGCCTTCCCTCGGCCTCCAAAGCTCGAACGTGTGGCACGGCGCAGCCGGGAATCCGCCGGAGAACATCGGCCGCAGGTGACGAGCCGAGCACCTCCTCAACCGCATTCCACCAAGGCGAGCGGCCCCACGGCGGCGGACCTGCCGTGGCGATCGTCAGCGCCTCCTCTGCCGTCAGCTCGCCGCGCCGCGCCCGCTCCCAGAGCCCCATCGCGCGACGGTCCGGAAAGGCCCCGGACCCGCCGGTGGGTTCGTAGTCCGCCCAAATGGTTCCCTGGATTCGTTCCACGGGGGCCAGCGAGCGGTCAAAGCCACCGAGGCAATCTGCCCGTTCCAGCAAGCGCCGATGATGCACCACCACCACCGGCTCTTCTCGCCACGGGCGCCCTCTCAGTCGATCTTCGAGGTCCGCGCGAGCCCCGGATCGTGGGAGGCCGAGGCGAACGCAGGCGGCGCGGAGCACGTCGGCGGGGAAGGCGGGCAGAGCGAGGGTGTCGGAGGCGGCGCCGCTGAGCAGACCGGCCGCCTGGGCCTCTGCGATCGCAGCCTCCGTGGCGCATTCGTAGGCCAGCGTAGACACGCGGAACACGGTGCCCACGCGCAGCGACAGCCGGGCGTAGAGCTCGGCCGCGTCGTCGCCGAGGGCGAGGATCGTGCGCAGCACCACAACTTCGCCAGCCGTGAAGAGGAGAGCTTCTCGTTCTAGCGCGCTGCGCACGGCCGTGCGGAGGTCGTCAGCGGGGATCGGGCTGCGGGGGATCCTCACGCGCTACCGGATGCTCCCTATCCCCGGCGGCCGGGCGCCGTTAGCTTCGCCCGGATGACCCGCCGCACCAAGATCGTCGCCACCATCGGCCCTGCCAGCCGCGATCCGGAGGTGCTCGCCGCCCTCATCGCCGCCGGCGCGGACGTCTTCCGCATCAACTGCTCGCACTCGAGTGCAGACGGCATCCGTGAGTCAATCTCGCGGGTGCGCCGCGCAGCCCTCGCCGCCGGGCGCGCCGTGGGTCTGCTCCTCGACCTTCAGGGGCCGAAAATCCGCACGGGCAAACTCTCCCAGCCGCTGCGCCTCGAGAAGGGCGACGTGCTCACCGTCGTGATGGACGAAGACTACGAAGCCGTAGAGAAGCGCATCGGCACCACCTACGTGGGCATGGCCGGCGATGTGGTCGTGGGAACGGTGGTGCTGTTCGCCGACGGGGCGCTGTCCGGGCGAGTCTCCGAGATTCGCACGGAGCGGCAGCCCGCCGAGGTGGACATCACGATGGAGGAGGGTGGCGACCTCGGCTCCCACAAGGGGATCAACCTCCCCGGCGTGTGCGTGTCGGCCCCCTCCCTCACCGAGAAGGACCTCGCCGACCTCGCCGTCGGCGTGAGCGCCGGCGTGGACTACGTAGCGCTGAGCTTTGTGCGTGAAGCCGCCGACGTTCTGGGCCTGCGCGAGGAGCTGCGTCGCATCGGGCACCCGGAAGTTCCCATTGTCGCCAAGATCGAGAAGCCGCAGGCGGTCGACAACCTGTCCGAGATTCTCACCGTCGTGGACGGCATCATGGTGGCCCGCGGAGACCTCGGCGTGGAGGTGAACCTCGAGCGAATCCCCGTGCTCCAGAAGGAGATGATCTCGGCGGCGAGCAAGGCCGGCGTCCTCGTGATCACCGCTACCCAGATGCTCGACTCGATGGAGCGCAACCCCCGCCCCACCCGTGCCGAGACCACCGACGTGGCCAACGCGATCCTCGATGGCACCGACGCCATCATGCTCTCCGGCGAAACGGCGGCCGGCCTCTACCCGGTGCGCGCCGTCGAAACGATGGACGCGATCGCCCGCGAAGTGGAGAAGAGCCGCTTCATGGTCACGCGCTTCGACGAGATCAGCGTGCTCGCGGGGCCGGCCCAAACGGTCGTTCGCGCGGCCTGCTGGGCGGTGCACGAGATTCCGCGGCCGTTGGTGGTCTTCACCTGGAGCGGCGCCACGGCCGTACTCGCGTCGAAGTCCCGCCCTCCCGGGCCGATCTTCGCCCTCACGCCGAACCAGGCCACGTACGACCGGCTGGCGCTCGTTTGGGGGGTAACGGCGGTGCACGCGCCGAGTGTGCACAACACCGATGACCTCATCGCGATCGGCGAGGATCGACTGCTGGCGCTGGGACTGGTGCAGCGCGGGCAGGAGGTGGTGGTGCTGGCGGGCAATACGCCGATGAAGGGAGCCACCAACACGATGAAGGTGTTCGCGGTGGGGGCGAGCTAAGGAGGGTATCGCCCGTTCCGCGAGCGGCACACGCTGCCGCTTCGCCCAAGTGATTCGGATGAGCCCAACCCGCATGCTGGCCGTTCTCGGCTTGGTGAACCTAGTTGGCCTTGGGGCGCTGGCCACCTCGACCGCTCGCGCAGTGGAGGCTCCCGGGATCGTTCGCGCTCGTGCGATCGAGCTGGTCGACGAGCAGGGCCGCGTTCGCTCCCGGCTGGAGGTCCTGCCTTCGGGGGTCTCGGCGGGTGGCGTGGCGTACCCGGAGACGGTGAACCTCCGCCTAATCACGGAGGACGGGAAGCCGCGCATCAAGATGACGACCTCGATGGAGGGCTCGGGCCTGATGCTGTTGGGGTCGACCGATGAAACCTACGTGCGTGTCGGTGCGAAGGGGGCGGAGAGCGGCGTCACGATGATCGAGGCTGGGGGCGAGCGGAGCGAGATCGGGCCGCGAGACCCGGAGGCGCTGTGGAAGTACAGGGTTGGGGTGGAACGCCCGCGCGACGACGAAGGCATGGCCGACCTCGCGGAGAGTCTTTTGCGGGCCGGCGCCAACGGCGAGGTCACGCTGGTGACGGGTCCGCCCGCGCCCGCTCTTCCGGGCAGGAGTTCGCGGACGCGTACATCGCGGCGTCGGCAGACCACACGGGTGCGCACGCGGTCGCCCCTCCACCTCTACGGGACCCCTCCCCCGCGCACTGAGATACACTCCCGCCCCTGTCGGAGCCTCCATGCGCCTTTTCCTCACGCTCGCCGCCCTCCTCTTCGCTTCGGGCTGCGGCCCCCCCGGCACCACCGCCAAGATCGTGACCGACCGCGACGGCGACGGGCTCGAGGGCGATGAGGACTGCGACGACAACGACGCCGGAATGGGTGGACCTTCGACCTGGTACTACGACGCCGACCTCGACGGCCACGGCGACGAAGCCCAGTCCGACAGCTTCTGCGAACGCCCCGAGGGCTACTCCGACGTGGGCGACGACTGCGACGACACCAACGCCACCGTGTACCCCGGCGCCGAGGACGTGTGCGACGGCCTCGACAACAACTGCGACGGCGTGGTGGACGATGGCGCCGTAGCGTCCACGTTCTACACCGACGCCGATGGCGACGGCTATGGGGACGACACGCTGCCCGTGCTGGCGTGCGAGGCGGTCGAGGGCACCAGCGCGGCCGGTGGCGACTGCAACGACGCCGATGCGGCCTACAACCCGGGCGCTTCCGAAGAGGACTGTGAAGACCCGAACGACTACAACTGCGACGGGTCGGTGGGCTACGCCGACGTGGACGGCGACGGCTTTGCGGCTTGCGCCGAGTGCGATGACGGCAGCGCGGCCGTCAACCCCGGTGCGGTCGAGGTCTGCAACGACGCCGACGATGACTGCGACACCCTCGTGGACGACGAGGACGACTCGCTCGACCTCTCCAGCGCTGGCACGTGGTACGCCGACGCCGACTTGGATGGGTACGGCGATGCCGCCACACCGGCCCAGATGTGCGACCCCGGCCCCGGCTGGGTGGCCGACGCCTCCGACTGCGACGACGCCCGCGCCGACGTGAGCCCCGCCGCGCTCGAAGCGTGCAACGGCTACGACGACGACTGCGACGGCCTCGTCGACGATGCCGACGACTCTCTCGACACGTCTACGGGCACCGCTTGGTACACCGACGGCGATGGCGACGGGTACGGCGACGCGGCCACCGGTGCCGTGTCCTGTGATGCCCCGGGGGGCACGGTGGCCGACGCCACCGACTGCGACGACACGGACGCCTTCGTGAGCCCCGCCGCGCTGGAGTCCTGCAATGGGCTCGACGACAACTGCGACGGCAGCGTGGACGACGGCACGCCCGACGACGCGGCAACCTGGTATGCCGACACGGACGGCGACAGCTACGGCGATCTCGCCGCGAGTACTGTGTCGTGCGCCGCCCCGGCCGGCAGCGTGGCCGACGCCACCGACTGCGACGACGGCAACGCCTCCGTGAATCCCGGCGCCACCGAGGTGTGCAACGGCACCGACGACGACTGCGACAGTCTCGTTGATGACGCGGACGCCAGCCTCGACACCTCCACCGCCACCACTTGGTACGCCGACGACGACGAGGACGGCTACGGCGACGCGAGCGTGAGTAGCCTGTCCTGCACCGCCCCGGCCGACACCGTGGCCGACGCCACGGACTGCGACGACACCAACGCCGCCATCAACCCTGTCGCGGCGGAAATCTGCGACCATGTCGACGACGACTGCGACGGAACGGCCGACAACGGCCTTGCCACCGACACGTGGTACGACGACGCCGACGGCGACGGCTGGGGCGGCGCCGCGAACGTGGACTGCGCGCAACCCTCCGGGACGGTGGAGAACGACTACGACTGCGATGACACCAACGCCGCCGTCATTCCCGGCGGCCACACGGACTGCGCGTGGGACAGTTGCCTCGGCCTGCTCGACGACGGTATCGCATCCACGGACGGCAACTATTGGATCGACTTTGCCGGCACCGCCACGGAAACCGAGTGTGACATGACCACCGATGGCGGTGGATGGACGCTGGTGTTCTCCGACCACTTTGAGTCCGCGGCCGACCCCGGCTGGAGCACCACGACCATCACCACCTGTGGGGCCTGGGGAAGCATCCTCGGCGGCTACGGGGTGATGGCGGGAGGGACGATGGACGTGGATGCATCCACCCAGAGCATCACCCACACGGAGGCTTGGGTCACCTTGGACTATGCGGCCATCGACAGTTGGGACGGCGAGACAGCCTGGGTCGCTCTGGACGGGACCACCCTGTGGAGCACCTCGCTAGACAACCACAGCGGCGCCTACAGCGAAGTGTGCGGCTGGGATCGGGGCTACTACGGCTCGTACGAGAGCAAGTGGCCGTTCGACGAGACGGTGGCGCACACCGCCGCGTCGGTGAACGTTCTCGCGGGTAGCACCCTCGATCAGGCAGCCACCGACGAGAGCTTCGGCCTCGACAACGTCGACGTCTGGGTTCGGTGACGGAAGGGACCGGGAGGCGGCTCAGCGCCCTCGGGGCGGGACTCCCGTGTTCTTCCGGTTTCGCTGGTTGTCGTCGTCGAAGACAAACTGCACGTTCTCTAGCTCTGCCTCGTTCGCAGGCATGGTTTCGAGGTAGCCGGAGGCCTTCAGCAGGTCGGCAAACCTCTCGGAATCCTGTCGGGGGTCGACCGCAGTTGCCCCCGGCTGAGGGCGTTGCCCAGCACCGGCTGCCGTGGAGCTGGCGCCCGGCCCGCCGCCCATCGCCCTTTCCAGCGCGCGGTTTGCGAGGCGAATCTGCGAGGACAACGTTGCGAGGACGCTCTCGCGCCAGACCATGCGAGCTTCGCCGGTGAGGGAGGTGAAGGCCTCGCGGTCCATCCTCAACAGCCAACCCGGTGTGGCGGCCACGCACGAGGCCGTGCGTGGCGAAGGTTCGACCAGGCTGTTGGCCCCGAACTGCGCGCCAGGCCCGAGCGTGACGAGCAGCTCCGCCCGCTCACCCCGGACGTTTCGGAGCACATCCACCTCGCCCTCGGCCACGATGTACATGGCGCTGGCCCCCTCCCCTTCGAGAACGATCACCTGCCCCTCTTCGAAGGGTTCCGCCACGAAGGCAGCGGCGAGGGCCGCGTGCACCCCTTCGTCTGCCGCGCCCAGCCCCGCCTGAGCGCGAATCACGGGCCCGAATGGCGGGCAGGGCCCGGTCGGCCCTCCCGGCCGGAACGTGCGCCATAGCTTGGCGAACGCACCCGGCTCCTTCCGGCTCGGCGCCGCTGCTCCGCCCTGAGCGAGGCTCGCTAGCTTGGTGCTCGTCAGGCTGATCCGCCGCACCAGCGCCTTCTGCGCAAGCTCCAACAGGGTGTGGTAGAGCCGGCCCCGCTGCCGGCGGAGCGCCCGAAGGTCGGCCACGCTGAGACAGAGAACCTGAGTCGGCCGCACCGCCCGGAGGGTGGCCACCCGCGTGCTCCCCGCTTCAAAGGCGCTCGCCTCGCCCACAAGGTCGGGCGCGCGCACGCGCCCGACTTCCTTGCCCCCCGTCTCGGCCACCAGCTCGCCGATCAGCACCAAGGCTAGCTCGTCTACCGCGGCTGCCTGCCACCACAGGGTTTCGCCCGCCTCCAGCGAAACGGCGCGAAATCGTTCCGCAACCCGTTCCAGTTCGTCACGGGGAACGCGGGCGAGGAAGGGCAGTCGAGTGAGCTCTTCGGCGATGGAAGCCATGTGCCCCGCCTATCCGACGAGCGCTCAGCGCGCCTCGCCCGCCCACACCTGCTTCACCTTGCGGTCCCGCCCACAACCCGCGCGGTAAGAGAGATATCGAGCGGGGCTCTTCTCGTGAAAGTCCTGATGGTACACCTCCGCGGCGTAGAACGTTGAGCCCGCTACCACGGGCACCTTCACCGGGCCCGGGAGCACCTTCTTGGCTTCGAGAGTGGCAATCGCCTCGGCGGCCGCGGCGGTCTCGTCTGGCGTCGTCGTGAAAATCACCGGGCGATAGCTGTCGCCGCGGTCGCAGAACTGGCCGCCATCATCGGTGGGATCGACGTGGTGGAGGAAGTAGTCCACGACCTGCGGGTAGGTGAGCTTGGCTGTATCGTACACCACGCGGACCACCTCCTGATGGCCGGTCGTTTCCGAGACGACCTCCGTGTAGGTCGGGTTGAGCGTGTGCCCGCCGGCAAAGCCGGAGGTGGTGTGCACCACGCCGTCGAGCTTGTCGAAGTCCTTTTCCATGCACCAGAAGCAGCCCCCGGCGAAGACGGCCTCCGCCTGCCCAGCGGCCAGCGCCGGCACGGGGGCAGCCTGCTGATCAGCGAGAGGATCGGCAGCGGAGTCGGTGGAGCAGGCGAGGAGCAGCAGGCAAACGATGGAGCGCATGGGACCTTGGGGTGAGAGGAGAAGGGAACGATCGTTCAGCGGCGTCGCTGCCCGCGCAGCCAGACCTCGTCGGGGTCGGCGACGACGAAGGGGTCGAGGAGGGGGTCGCGGTCGAGTACGAGAAGGCTGGCGTCGCGCCCGACCTCGAGCGCGCCGAGGGTGCCGAACCCCCAGTAGTCCGCCGGCGCCCGCGTTCCGGCGTGAAGGATCTCGGCCGGGGTCAGGCCTGCGTGCTGGAGGAGCGCAAGCTCGCTGGCGTCGATGCCTGCAGTGCGGCGGTTGCCGAAGTCGGTGCCGTACAAAACCTCGGCGCCGGCCGCTCGCAGGGCGCGGAGGTTGCCCACGGTCTGCTCCCCTCCACCAAACGCTGCGAGCGTGGAGATCACGGCGCCGTTTTGCCACGCGGCGAGGGTGGCCGGCGACAGCTCCCCGGTGGGGGTGTGCGCGAGAACGTCAACCCCTGCTGTCGCGGCCCTCGCGGCCTCGTCGTCTTCGAGCGCGTGACTGACCACTCGAACGTTCAAGGAGTGCGCCCGGGCCGCAGCTGCGGCCAGCGCGGGGGCATCAAGCTGGGGGTGGTCGGTGACGGGAAGCTTGATCACTCCCGCACCGGCTCGGATGAGCGAGCTGACAGCGTCGACGGCGGCGCCCTCATCCGCGCATTCCAGGCCGTACCCACCCGAGCCCCAACTTCGCGTGGGGTAGCCACCTTCGGCCGTGACCATCGGCCCCGAGGCCAGCACCTGCAGCGAGGCATGCGGCGTGGTGAGGAAAGCAAGCGGAGCGGCGAGATCCACGACACCGGCGATCCCGTTGTCTGCAAGCTCCTCCTCGGCGGGGAGGTACGCGAGGTGAACGTGGCTGTCGATGAAGGAGGGGACCAGCCAGCGGCCCGCGACGTCGATGACGGTGGCCGTCGCGGACACGGCGGTGGGGCCGACGCCCACAATCACCCCCGCTCGTACCAGCAGATCAACCTGTCCAACCCCCACGACGGTGCCGCCCACGAAGCGCAGCTCGTCCGAAGCCGACGGCTCAGCGGGGGCCGCCTCGGTTTCAGAGGGTGCGCCCCCAACAGGGTGGGCGAGGCAGGCGACGAAAATGAACAGCGGCATGGGAGGGGTACGCGGGGCGGCTCTAGCCGGATCGGCTACCATGACCGACCGTGACCGTTCCGCCCCCCTCCCCAGCCGACGACGGCCCCCCCATCCGCCTCCCGCTGGCGCGCCACCCCTACGCTCTTGTCCTCGGGGCCGCCCCCGCCGGGCTCGAAGCGGCCCGCCTCGCCGCGGCCCTCGAAGTCGACCTCGCCACGGCCCGCGCCGCGCTGTTGGCAGGGGGCACGCGACTGACGCTGCGGGGGGCAGACCGTGACGCTTTGGAGTTGCGCAGGGCGCGGGTCTGTGAGTTGGGCGTGCGGGCCTGTGTGGTCTCCCGGGATGAGCTCCGCGCTTGGGGGCCTGCGGCGGGGCTCGTCGGCCTGGACGGCGCCTTGGCATGGCGAACGGTGGAAGCCCCCCGGTGGGGCGAGGACCGGCCCGATCCGAGCCAGCTCCCCCGAGGCGAGCCGAAGACTCCGACCGAAGTGTGGCTCGTGGTGAGCGGCGACGTCGAAGAGAAGCGCCTCCGCGCACCCGCAGCGGAGAGCCGCTGGCAACGCGGACACTACGCGGCCGCGAACGGCGCTGGAAGCGAAGCACGCGTGACGGTCGTGGACCTGTACACCGACGTAGGCCTGTTCCGGATGGTGGAAGGCGCGGTCGACCCGCGGGGGCTCGCCGAGACCGCTGTTCCGCAGCGCCAGGCCATGCGCGTGTTGCTCGATACGGTGGCTGCGCGCTGGCCCGATGCTCACATCGAGCCGCGGCGCACGCTTCTCGCCACCGTTCGTTCCGGCAACGATCGGCGCGCCGACGGGTGGCCTGCGTGGGAGGAACACAGCCGCGGCTGCGCGGCGCTCGTCTGCCCTGAGCCCTGAACCGCCCGACCCGCGCTACCCCCCGAACTCCACCTCCCGAGCGATGCGGCCGCGTTGCAATTTCCCCAGTGCATTTCGGGGCAGCGCCTCTACGATCGCGTAACGACGAGGTCGTTTGAGGCCACTCAAGCCGGCGGCAGCCTCTCGGAGAGCGGCGAGCGCTGCCTCGGGCGATGTACCGGGCGCCAGCACCACCGCCGCTCCAACGACCTCGGTGAGATCGTCGTCGGGGAGCCCGCAGCAGCCCACCTCCAGAACTCCGGCCGCCCGCACCAGCACGGCCTCCACCTCCGCTGGAGACACGTTCACGCCGCCCACGATCACCAAGTCGCGCTTACGGCCTACGATCCGCAGGTAGCCGCTCTCGTCCCACTCGCCGGCGTCTCCGGTGCGAAAGAAGCCATCCACCGTGAAGGCTTCAAGGTCGGGCCGCGGCCAGTAGCCCCCGAAGACGCTGGGCCCCCTCACCTGCACTTCGCCCTCCACCAAGCGCACCTCGGTGCCGTCGAGGGCGGTCCCCACGGTGCCCGCGCGGCGGTCTCCCGTAAAGGGATTGCTGCTGATCATCACCGTCTCCGTCATCCCGTACCGTTCGAGGATTCGGATTCCGAGGGCGCCGAAAACGGCGTCGCTCACCTCCGCGGAGAGTCCGTCGCTGCCGCTCACCAAGAGCTTGAGCCCGTGGAAGGCGGATGGGGACTCCTGCATCAGGGGCAGCCAGCGCCGGTAGTAGGTGGGAACGCCGTAGAAGTGGGTCGCGTCGGGCGGCGGAGCCACCGGATCGAAGCGAGCCGAGAGCATGAGCCGCGCGCCCCGAAGGAGTACGCCGTGCAGACCGAGGACCAGCCCGTGGGTGTGGAACAGGGGCAGCGTGAGCCAGAGGGCGTCGCAATCCGTCAACGACCAGCGCGCTTGCAGGGCGTCGAGGTTGTGTGTCCACATCGACCACGTCTGCGGAACCCCCTTCGGGCGGCCGGTGGTTCCCGAGGTGAAGAGGAGGGCGGTCACATCGTCGGGACCCGCCCAGAAGTCGACGGGATCGCCTTCGCCGGGCCCCTGAGCTGTTGCCGAGTGGGGGAACAGGGCCGGGCTTTGGGTGAGGACGAGCACCGGCTCCGCGTCCTCAAGGATGGGTGCCAACTCCACCTCGCGGTAGTGGGCGTTCAGGGGCACGCGCACGGCTCCGAGCGCCATGCAGCCAAGATGGGCCGCTACGAGATCGAGTCCGTTCTCGAGGTGGAGGGCTACGCGGTCGCCAGGACGCACGCCCCTCGACTGGAGCCAGCCCGCCGTTCGCTCCCCAAGGGCACGAAGCTCTCCGTACGACAGCCACCGGCCCTCCCACGAGAGCACAGCTGAACCGGGCGGGTGCGCGAGAAAGCGGGTGAGGAATGGAGGCCGCACCATGGGCGGAGACCTATCTCGGGCGTTAGGCGCCGCGCTGATGGCAAAGCAGGGCTGGTTCCGCCGTCTCCTGCGTGCGGCCGGCTGGGTCTGCGCGTTCGGCGTGACCGTGCTCAGCATCGCCGCCGTTCCCGCAAGTCTCGTTGCGCGAGACTGGATGGTGGAGGGTCAGGCGCTCGCCGATGCCCATGTTCGGTACGAGGTGGCGCATCCGGGCTGGAGTTTCCCCGCCCGCGTGCGCACCAGGCCCACGCCGCTCTCGGCCGCCCCCAAACGATTGGTCGCGGAGGCGCGGGCGCGTGGCTACGCCGAGCAGTGCCCCGACCCCGGCCCCGGCCAGTTCTGCGCGAAATCGAGCCTCGTCGTCCCTCGCTCCGGCGACAGCCTTGAGCCCATCGAGCTGGGCATCCTCATCGGCCCCGACGCCGAACTTCGGTGGCATCTGCCGCTCGCCGAGGCTCCCGAAGTGCTCATCCAGGCCATCGTGGCCGCTGAGGACCGCGAGTACTGGGAGCATCAGGGCGTGAACCTGCGCTCGATGGCGCGGGCCGTGCTCGCGAACGCCCAGGAGGGCGGCTACGCGCAGGGGGGCAGCACGCTCACGATGCAGGTGGTGCGGAACCTGAACCAGCGCCGCGAGAAAACAGTGTCGCGGAAGTTGGAGGAGATGGTGATGGCGTGGGCTGTCGATCGCCACCTCGGCAAGGAGGGGGTGCTCCAGATGTACCTCGATTCCCCCTACCTGGGGCAGCGCGGCACCCTCTCGGTGTGTGGGTTTGAGGCGGCCTCGTGGCACTACTTCGGGCACGGCGCGGCCACTATTTCCCTCGCGGAGGCCGCCACGCTCGCGGGCATCCTCCCTGCGCCGGGCCGCTTCGCTCCGGACCGCTTTCCCGATCGGGCGCTGGAGCGACGCGACCGCGTGCTCGGCGCGATGAAGGACCTTTACGGAGTGGACGTGGCGGAGGCGCTGGCCACGCCGATCACGACCACGCCGGCGCCGCCCGAGCTCGTCGAGCGCTACCCGGCCTACCTGTCCGCCACGCGAGCCTGGTTGGAGGCAAACGTGTCTCCCACGACGTTGTACGGCGCTGGGCTCACGGTAGAGGTGGGGCTCGACGTGGTGGCCCAGGAGGAGGCGGAGGAGATGTTCCCCGCCAAGATTCGTTACTTCGAGCAGTTGATCCCCCGCCGGCGCCCCGATGCTCCCCTGCAGGCCGCGGGGGTGCTCCTCGACGTGGATACCGGGCTGATCCGCGCCGTGTACGGTGGCAGCGATGTGACGGCGATCTCGTTCAACCGGGCCACCCAGGCCCTTCGCCAACCCGGGTCTTCGTTCAAGCCCGTCACCTACGCCATGGCCTTCGAACTGAAGGACGCGGAAGGGAAACGCCGCTTCAGCGCCGCCACCGCCGAACCGAACTCCCCACGCGACTTCCTCACCCCCCAGGGCAAGTGGCGTCCGCGCAACGTGGGCGGCGAATACACGACGACGGCCTCGCTGGCGCACGCGCTCACGTGGTCGCAGAACATCGCCACGGCCTCGCTCCTTGAGGAGGCGGGCGGACCCAAGGCCTTGATCGCCTTCTCCAAGCGGCTCGGCTTTGACACCACCGCGTTCCCCGAGGAGATGGGTCTCTGCCTCGGCCAAGCGGAGGTCACGCCGCTGGCGATGGCGCAGTTCGCGGGGGTGGTGAGTAACGGCGGGAGAAGCCTCACGGCCTCTCCGATCGTACGGGCCGTGGATGCCGCCGGGGTGGAGCGCGTGAGCGCTCCGCAAGCGGGAGAGGCAGTGATTGATCCGATCGCGGCAGCCCTCACGCGGGAGTTGATGCGCTCGGTCATCGACACGGGCACCGGCGGCGCCAGCCGCGGAGCGGGGGGAGAAGGAGGGTACCAAGGGCCCGCGCTCGGCAAGACCGGAACCACGGACGGCGAGAAGGACCTGTGGTTCGTCGGCGCCACCCCCAAGGTCGCGATGGCGGTGTGGATCGGGTACGACGTTCCCTCTCCGTTAGGGCTCGCGGCGAGCGACTTGGCGGCGCCCCTTTGGGGCTGGTGGATGAACCGAGCCACGCGCGTGGACCTCACCGAGAAGGATGCCTCGACGGGCCTTGCCGTCTACCCCACGTGGCCGGACGAGCCGGTGCTGGCCCGGCGGTGGATCTGCAAGGTGAGCGGCAAACTGCCCAATGCAACGTGCCCCGGGATCGGCGCCCCCTTCGAGGAAGGAACCACGCCGAAGTCGTCGTGCCCGATCACGCACGAGCCGGTGGTGGACGAAGTCCTGCTCGACGCCGACGGCAACCCCAAGCCGAAACACGAGTCGGTGTGGAAGCGGCTGCAGCGTGAGAAGGATGAAGCGGCGGCTGCGGCGGGGGCAGCGCCGCCGGCTGCTCCCTGAGCGCGGCCCGGCCTACTCGCCCACTCGTCGCACCCCGGGCAGCGCCCCGGCCCCCGGCATGAGCATCGGCTTGCCGTAAGCCGCGAGTCGGGCAACGCAAGCGGCGCGCCCGGCCTCGTCGGGTCCGAGCACCCGCCCGCTCGGCAGTTCCACCGATCCGGCCCAGTCCACGCCGATCCAGTCGAGCGCGGCGGTGCCATTGGGCAGCTCGCCGACCAGCGAGAAGGGCGGCGCGAGCCGCCCCGAGGCCAGCACCGACACCCACGCATCCGGACCGAGCCGAGCGCGCATCCGGGCCTCGACATGCCCACGGAGCCCCTCCCCCGACCACGTGGCCCACGTGGCCAGCGTGCCGACCTCCGGGGGGCGCCCGCCGAACCCCTGCGTTCGTTTGAGGTGCAAGTAGGCGGCCGCGTGCGCATCGAGAAGCGCTCGGAGCACCACGCGTGCGCCCTCCTCGTACCAGTGAGCCTCTTCCAAGGGCCCTCGGAGCGGGGCCCACCAGCGCACATGCGCCGCCACTCGCTGCGCCACACGATCCACGTAGCAGCCCCAGTCGGCGCCGATGTCGGGGTCGAGCCAGCCGTGGCGGGCGATCACCCAATCGGGGAGCGCTCCGGCGTGCAGCACCACGACCGGCTCGCCGCCCTCGGAGCGTACCGACCTCACGGCGTGCTGAAGTGCGTCGAGGGCCGCCTCGTCGTAGCCACCCCGAACGGGCTCGATCCTTGCCCAACTTGCGGTGACGATTCGGACATCGGGGTGCGCGCCGGGCATTCGCGCAGTTACCCGGCGCCGCGAGGTACAGCATGTCCCGACACGTGGGAATCCTCACCGGCGGGGGAGACGCTCCCGGCTTGAACGCGGTGATCCGCGCCGTGGTGAAGTCGGGCGTAGGCCAGAAGCGCTGGCTGCTCACCGGAGTGGAAGATGCGTTCGATGGCCTCATCGCGCGGCCGATGCGCCTGAAGCGCCTGGTGCCGCGCTCCTGCGGCGGCCTCCTCCAGCGGGGCGGCACCATCCTCGGCACGACCAACCGAGGGGATCCGTTCGCCTGGAAAGATGGCCGCGACCACGCAGCAGACGTGGGCCGGGAGCTCGAACGGCTCGGCATCGAAGGGCTCATCGTGATCGGCGGCGACGGCACGATGCGCATCGCCGAGCGGCTGATGCGCGAGCACGGCGTGAACGTTCTGGGCGTGCCCAAAACCATCGACAACGATCTCGGCGCCACCGACCAAACCTTCGGCTTCCTGAGCGCCGTGGACTGCGTGTGCGACGCCCTCGACCGCCTGCACACCACCGCCGAGAGCCACGACCGCTGCATCGTGGTGGAGGTGATGGGGCGCGACGCCGGCTTCATCGCGCTTCACGGGGGCATCGCAGGGGGCGCCGACGTGATCCTGCTCCCCGAGCTCCCGTGGAACATCGACCGCATTCGGGCGAAGTTGGAACAGCGGCGGCAGCTGGGTCGCCCGTTCTCGCTCATCGTCGTGGCCGAGTCGGCCCGCCCCGAAGGGGGCGAGTCTTCCGCCGGAAACGCAGGTCAGCTCGTTGTCGACGCGCTGCGGCGTGCCGAACCCGAGCTGGACATTCGCATGACGGTGCTGGGGCATCTGCAGCGAGGCGGCTCGCCCAACGCGTTTGATCGGGTGCTGGCGACGCGCTTCGGCGTGGCGGCCGTGGAGCTGGTGCAGGAGGGACGCTGGGGGCACATGGTGGCGCTCCGCAACGGCAACATCGTCGGCGTGCCGCTGGCCGAGGCTGTCCGGCAGAATCGGACGGTCGACCTCGGTGGGGAGCTGGTGGCGACCGCTCGGGCGGTCGGCGTGGAGCTGGGGGGGTAGCGACGGGGGCCGAGACGGCGCTACGGCGACTTCAGCGCGTACCCCACCCGCTCGGCGTGCCTCTGCAGCGCTTCGAGGTAGTCCATCGCACGCGGAGAGGGGTCGGCGGCATAGGCCTGACGGGCCATGCGCACCGCCTCATCAAGGTTGCCGGCTCGCTCCGAAGCGACGGCTTCGTTGTGGAACTGGCGCGCCGTGCCGGGCTCGGGGTTCGGATACACCTGACGTCGGAACGTTTCGGGGAGAGGCACGAGGTTGTCGGCGAGCTGACTCGCGAGCGCGCGCATCAGCGTGTCGCGCAGCGCAGGCGAAGCGGGAACTTCGAGGTCGCCGGTACTCGACCAGGGGGTGCGGGTGTCGGCCTCCGCGGTCGTCTCAAACCGCATCGGCTCGATGCCGGGCGCCTGCACCTCGATCGCGCCCGTCGCCCAGCCGTGGAGGGTGTACTGGCGGCGCTCGAAGTACACCGTGTTGCCGTAGTTGATGCCTGGGTAGTTGCCTTCGACGTTCAGGGTGGTGGTCACCAGGTCGTCGCAGCGCTGCACGTAGACTCGCTGCGGCGCGTCGGGCGCGACATCCACGCCCGGGCGCAAACCGAGCGCACGGGTGAGGAAGTCGGCGAGCGGGCGGCAGGCCGGCTCCATGGCGATGACCGCTACGCGCGCGGTCGTGGCCGGGTAGCGGGGCTCATGTTCTTCCACCCAGCTCACTTGGTGTGCACAGGCGAGAACGGAGAACAACGTCATCACGAGGGGATCATAGCCGTCATTGTTGCGTCGTCGCGCGGTGCAACCGTACGCCGGCCTGCGATCCGCTGAACACGCGGGTCTGCACCATCCGCGAATGACGGACGTACCACCCGAGGTCGCAGAGCGCCTCCACCCGGCCGGCGCCGAGCACACCGCCCACCTGTGGGTCGGCTGCGAGCTTAGCTGGCAGCCAGCCGCCTTCCGCAAACACGGCCATGGCGTTCGTTTGCACCCTCGCGTACGCATCCTCTCGACTCAAGCCCGCCTCGACGAGCGCCAGAAGAACCTTCTGGGAGAAGTAGATCCCTCCGCTGCGCTCCAGATTGCGCCGCATGTTCTCCGGGTACACGACAAGTCCCGCCACCAGTCCCTTCAGCCGGCGGAGCATGAAGTGGAGGGTGACGGTGGCGTCGGGACCAATCACCCGCTCCACCGAGCTGTGACTGATGTCCCGTTCGTGCCACAGCGGAACATCTTCCATGGCGGCCTGGGCGTAGCTGCGCATCAGCCGCGCGAGCCCCGTGAGGTTCTCGCTGAGGATGGGGTTTCGTTTGTGGGGCATCGCGCTGGAGCCCTTCTGCCCCGGCGTGAACGGCTCCTCCGCCTCCATCACCTCGGTGCGCTGCAGGTGCCGCACCTCCACCGCGAACTTCTCCACGCTGGTCGCGATGAGCGCCAGAACCGTGAAGAAGTAGGCGTGGCGGTCGCGCTGCACCACTTGATTACTCGCCGGTGCCGGCTGCAAGCCGAGGCGCTCGCAAACATAGGCCTCCACCGCGGGGTCCACGTGCGCAAACGTGCCCACCGCCCCGCTGATCTTGCCCACGCTGATGTCGCGAATGGCGTGGTCGAGGCGCTCTCTCCCGCGCCTGAGCTCGTCCCACAGAATCGTGAGCTTCCAGCCGAAGGTGACGGGCTCCGCGTGGATGCCGTGGCTGCGGCCGACGCACACCGTGTCCACGTGTTCTTCGGCGCGAAGCCGCAGCGCGTCGAGCACCCCGGTGAGCTCGTCGCGAATGAGGAGGCCCGCGTCGCGCATCTGCACGCCGAGGGCGGTGTCGAGCACATCACTCGAGGTCAT
Source organism: Deltaproteobacteria bacterium (assembly GCA_947484175.1). Classification (GTDB taxonomy): domain Bacteria; phylum Myxococcota_A; class UBA796; order UBA796; family SXON01; genus SXON01. The sequence goes on along the minus strand of CANKOI010000013.1, from coordinate 35,932 downwards.
GCCCTTGTGGAGGTGTCGGCCGGGCTCGCCCACGTACTCGTTCACGTTGGTGAGAAAGGCGATCACGTCGTGTTTCACGGTGCGCTCAATCTCGTCGACGCGGGCGATGTCGAAGCGCGCACGTTCGCGGCAGGTCGCGGCGGTTCCGGGCGGGACTTCGCCTCGCGCCTCCATCGCCTCGCAGGCGAGCAGCTCGACCTCCAGCATCACGCCGAGGCGGCGCTCCGGGGTCCACACGGCCACCATTTCGGGGGTGGAGTATCGGGCGATCATCAGGCCTCCGGGCGCCGGGGAGCTATCACGAACGCTGCCGGGATAGCTTGCCGACCCTTCGCGGAGCCTCGGTGAGCGTGACCTACGACGTGGTGGTGATTGGCAGCGGCCCGGGCGGCTACCTCGCCGCAATCCTGGCCGCGCAGCGCAAGTTGAAGGTGGCATGCGTGGAGAAGGAGCGCCTCGGGGGGGTGTGCCTGAATTGGGGGTGCATTCCCAGCAAGGCGCTGTTGCGTGCGGCGGAGCAGTACGTCTTTCTGAAGGAAGAAGTCGGCCAGTTCGGTCTCGCGGTCGACAACCCGCGGCACGATTGGGCCAAGGTGATCGGCCGCAGCCGCAAGATCGCCGACCAGAGCGAGCGCGGCGTTCGGTTCCTCTTCAAGAAGTACGGCGTGGAGGTGGTGGCGGGTACGGCCTCGCTGGGTGCTGCGGGGTCGGTGACCGTGCAGAGCTCCACCGGCGAGTCCACCCTCTCGGCGCGCCACATCATCGTGGCTACCGGGGCGCGGGCCAGGCTCTTCCCCGGTATGGAGGCCGACGGTGAGCGCGTGCTCACCTACCGCGAGGCCATCGCTTCGCTGGTGCAGCCCACCTCGATCACGGTGCTCGGGAGCGGCGCGATCGGGCTGGAGTTCGCGTACTTCTTCAACAGCTTCGGCAGCGCCGTTACGCTGGTGGAGGGCGCCGACCGGCTTTGCCCGCTGGAGGATGCCGACGTGAGCGCGGAAATCCTCAAGTCGTTCAAGAAGGCTGGCGTCAACGTGATCCTCGGGGTGCAGTGCACCTCAGCGAAGCGCGAGGGCGACGAGGCCGTGGTGAAGCTGGCCGACGGGCGGGAGCTGCGCAGCTCGCACGCGCTCCTCGCGGTGGGCGTCGCCCCGAACGTCGAGGGCATCGGGCTCGAGGCGGCAGGCGTAGCCGTCGAACGGGGGCACATCAAAGTTGACACGAGCTACCGCACCAGCGTGCCGGGGGTGTACGCGATCGGCGACGTGTGCGGGCCGCCCGCCCTGGCGCACACCGCCTACGCCGAGGCCCACGTGTGCGTGGGCCGGATCGCGGGCGAACACGTGCCCGATGTGGACTACGGCAACATGCCCGCGGCCACGTATTGCCAGCCGCAGATCGCCAGCGTCGGGCTCACGGAAGCCGCGGCGCGAGCGAGCGGCGTGGAATTCACGGTGGGGCGCTTTCCCCTGTCGGCAAACGGGAAGGCTCGCGCCATCGGTGCGAGCGAAGGGTTCGTGAAGGTGCTGGTGGGCGCGAAGCGGGGCGAAATTCTCGGTGCTCACCTCGTCGGCCACGATGTGAGCGAGCTGCTCGCCAACTTCGTGATGGCCCGCGGGGCCGAAGTCACCGCGGAGCACTTCCTGCACACCGTTCACGCGCACCCCACGGTGGGAGAGGCCATGGCGGAAGCGGTGGCGGAGGCGGTGGGCAAAGGCACCCACCTCTAGTCGGCGCCGTCGTGCTCACCTGGGTGGTCACCCCGACCTACAACGAACGCACGAACATCGACGGGCTGCTGGATCGGCTCTTGGGACTGCGGCCGGAGTTGGCCGTAGTGGTCGTAGACGACGGCTCTCCCGACGGCACCGGCGCGCGGGTTGCCGAGCGGGCAATCGCGGAGCCACGGCTGCACTTGCTCACCCGCCCCTCCAAAGACGGCCTCGCCACCGCCTACCTCCTCGGGTTCCGGCACGCGCTCGCCGCAGGCGCGGAGCGGGTGGTGCAGATGGACGCCGACCTCTCCCACGACCCCGACGATGTGTCGCGGCTCCTCGCTTCGGGGGCCGACCTGGTGCTGGGCAGCAGGTACGTGCCGGGCGGCGGCGTGCGCAACTGGCCCGTTCACAGGCAGCTGCTCTCGCGCGGCGGCTCGGCGTATGCCCGGCTGCTCCTCGGATTGCCGCAGCGCGATCTCACGGGGGGATTCAAGGCATGGCGCGCCCCGGCGCTCCGCGCGGTGTTGGAGCGTCCAGTCGCTTCGAACGGGTACGTATTCCAGGCCGAGACCACGCTGCGGGCCGCACGCTTAGGCTTTCGCATCGAGGAAGTGCCCATCGTGTTCACGGAGCGCGAAGGGGGGGTCTCGAAGATGAGCGGAGCCATCGCGGTGGAGGCCGTGTGGAGGGTGCCGAGGTTGTGGTGGGGGTGAGGCTGGGGGGGGGCGCCGGCGGGCTGATCCGGGCTGATCCGAGGAACGCGGCCGCGATGTGTTAGCGTCACTGTGGACGACCGGGAGGCGGCGGGATGGGTGCACACCAAAAGTCGAGCGCACCCACGCAGGAGACGTCGTCCCGGCCATCACCCACCACTGCCAACTCGACTGGGGGAGCGTCCGCGCTTCGGGGAAACGCCTTCGCGCAGGAGCAGCTCGCCTCCGGAACGATGGGCGCTGCGGCTGCAGAGGAAGGTGTGTGTAGCATCGATTACGTCCCTCCGGCGGCGGTCACCGTCACGGGACAGCCCGACTACTACGAGGACCGGCACCTGGACTTCGTCCTGCGCTACGCGGCTTTCGGCTGCGACATGCGCCCCCCGGACTACTACTGGAACTACGGTCGCAGGTCCTGCCTGAGCTTCACCACGAAGCTGCGTCCGCGTCTGACCGAAGACGGACAGGCTTGGCTCGATCGCACGGCGCTCAACCTGCAGAACGCAATTGAGGAGTTGCAGGGAGCGGATCCGGAGGCGTTCGACAATCTTGAGCGTTCCAACGACAATTTTCGGGACTTCGCCTATGGAACCCACGCCGATTCCTACCTAGAAGCGGGCCTCGGAGACCTCGATCCCCTCGACCTCGCCATGATCGGCCTCACGCCGGATGTCGAGATCCTCATCACCGCGCCAGGGATCTCGCAGGCGGTCGAGACCGCGCTACGCATCCTGCCCCGGTGGGGAGACAACCTCGACCTCCTCACGCCCGAACAGGCGACCGCGGTCGATCTTTGGATCCGCTCCGGCCGCGGTACGATTGAAGGCGTCACTGAGTTTGCGTACGACCTTGCGGCCGCCGGCCTCGAACCCACCATCGAACTCGTCGACGACACCTTTGGCGAGGGCACGACCCTAAGGGTCCTCAACGAAGCCCGAGTGCGCGCTCAGGATGGTGTGGAAGCGATCTCCGAGCCGGTGAGGATGCTGATGGACGAGGCGGGCTTGCAGTGGCCTTGGGAGGACGGGTGAGAAAGGTGGCCCTCCTAGGTGCCGCCCTCTTGGCCTGCGCGGGCGTCGGCACCGCCGAAGAGCGCCATGCCGGGCTCCCCGCCTACATGAAGGTATCGGCGGTGCTCGTCGTCAGCCCCGATCGCGTCCTCGTGGCTGGACACACCCTGCCGGATGGCTCGCTCGGACCGATTCAAGCACGGGAACCCCGGATCTACGCCTTCGAGCGCGGCCCCGCAACGCTCGCGTGGGGCGAGGGCGTAGGTTGGATCATCGCTGCCGCCGGACGCGAGGGCACGGTGTGGGCCGTGCGCGCCCGGCTCCGGCCTGAAGGGTCGGGGAGCCTCTACGACCTCCTCCTGAGCCTCGACGGGGGCGTCTCGTGGCGCGAACGGGGGCCGGTTCCCGCGACGAGCCTGACCAGCGTGGCGGTCGCCGGCGGCGGCACCGGCTGGGCGCACGGTGCGAACAACCTGTGGCGTACAGAAGACGATGGCGTCACGTGGGTTGCGATCTCCGCGCCGGGAAGGCGCGACTCTGCACGTGAGCAGTTGGTGGCGCTCGGACCGCAAACCGCGCTGCTGGCCGGTACGAGTTTGTTGCGCACCGACGACGGCGGCGACACGTGGCGCGTCCTCACGACCGACCGGGTCGACGTCACCGACGGACGCTTCGTGGGCGGGGCGGCCCCGGGCGGCGTCCGCGTCGGCCGCCTCCAGCCGAACGGCGTGCATTGGGGGGCGACGTTCCCCGGAACGCTCCTAGCGAAGCGCGTTGTCTCCGAAGGGGAGCGGGTGACCGTCCTAGCCTCGGAGGTGGGCGACCGCCCTGGATCCGGACCTGTACTTCTCCGCAGCACCGACGGCGGCGCCACGCTCGCCGCCGAGCCGGTCCGGGGGCCGCTCGATGCGTCCTACTACGAACTGGCCGGTCCGGATGGCCTCGTGTTCGTGGACCAGGGCAGGACGCTGCGCGTGCGGACGCTCCCGCACTGAGCGCCCGCCAGCCTCCCTCGCCCCGGCGAGGTATGGTCCCCCAACAATCCTCTCCTGCTCACCGACCCGATCGGCCACCCCGCTCGTACCCCTGCGCATCCCCGGAAGGCTTCCCATGCGGCTCCCCCTCCTCGTTCTCCTCGCCCTTCCGCTCTTGCCCGCGTGCACGGCGAAAAGCGACGACAAGGCGGTGGACTCGTCTGGCGGCAGCGATGACCCTATCGACGGTGCCTACGCCCTCGATGTCACCGCCGAGCTCGGCGCCACCGTCACCGTGGTGATCGTGCGCTGGAGCACCGCGGCGCCCACCATCGGGCACGTGGTCTTCGGCACGGACACCGCCTACGGGAGCACGACGAACAGCACCGAACTGGGCACCGATCACGAAGTGCTGCTGCTGGGCAACACCGCGGACACTGAGGTGCACTTTCGCGTGGTGGTCGAGTCGGACGGCATTCTGGCCCCGACGGAGGACTACACCATTACCACCGGCAGCCTGCCCTCCGGCATCCCGTTCTTCACCGCGAGCGGCGAGCTCGACGGGGAGTGGGCGTTCAACGTGATCCCCACCCAAGGAACGGCTCCGGCCGTAACGATCGTGAACGCCAAGGGCGAAACGGTCTGGTACTACCTGCCCGTGGTGAAGGAGGGCAACCTGATGCGGTCGCTTCTCTCGCACGACCGCAAGTCGGTGATCCTCGGCCATGCCGGCATCCAAGGCAACCTCGACGCGGGCCGCTTGCAGTGGATTTCGCTCGACGGGGGCACCGTAACGGAGGTGGCCGTGCCGGGCTTCGATCACGACCTCGCCGAGCTCCCCGACGGCACGGTGTGCATGGTCACCGTGGAAGAGCGCACGCGCGAAGACGGCTCCCCGTGGGGCGCGGACACGCTCCTGGAGCTGCGCCCCGATGGCACCACCGTGGAAATCTTCAACGCTTGGGATGCCTTCGAAGACCCCGAGTCCCTCCCCTCCGCACGCGCCCCGAACTGGACGCACGGCAACGGCCTCGACTACTGGCCGGAGGAGGACGCCTACTTGTTCTCGATGAAAGAGCTGGGCAGCATCGCCAAGATTCCCCGCGCCACGGGCGAGATCGAGTGGATGATCGATGGCAAGCTCAACCAGTTTGACTTCGGCGATGACGAGGTGGTGGCGTTGCAGCACCAGTTTGAGATGCTCGCGAACGGCAACCTCCTTCTCTTCGACAACGGCACCCAGGAGCGCGGCTACTCCCGCGCTGTGGAGCTCGACATCGATGAAGAAGCCCTCACCGCCACGCAGGTGTGGGACTACGTTCGGGACCCGTCCGTGTTCGTTGCCGCGAAGGGCGACGTGCATCGGTTCAGCAACGGCAACACGGAGGTGGTGTGGTCGACGCAGGGCGAAATCCAAGTGGTCACGCCCGATGGCACCCTCGTGTGGGCGCTCAACGCCGAACTGGGCCAGGCGTTCACCTTCGTTCAGCCGGTCGACAGCTTCTATGTTGCTGATTGACCTGCTCCTCGCGTGCCACCGGGCTCCGACAGAGGGAGACTCGGACGAGGCGCCCGCCGTGGAGGACGCAACTCTCCATTTCGGAAACGAAAACAATTATATTTTCGAGGGCATCCTCAACGCGCCGCGGTTGCCCCTCGCCGCTCTACAAGACGGAGCCGTGGAATGGGGCAGCCTCGATGCCGACCTCCAATGCCACGCGCTCGACCCGGTCGCCGAGATCGACAACGTGTCGCTCATGGTTTTCCCCTACCTGAGCGCTGACGAAGTCGAGGAGGGGCTCGCCGTAGACTCGCTCCAGCAAGTCGACATGGGCATCTACCTGTCGCACCAGCCGGGCGACGCCACCGAGATCGTACTGTCCGACCTTACCTTTTGCGGAACCGAGGCGAACATCCACGAGGAGTTCACGGCGGAGAACGGCACGTGGCTGGTCCTCTTCTCCACGGGCACCGGCGTAGGCGTCGGCTCCCGGATGATGGCGTTCCTCGAGCCGACGGAGGGCGGGCCCACGACGGCGACCGTACGCGACGGCTGTTCGGTGCTCGACCACACCGTGGAGTTCGAGACTCTCGAACCCATCGAGGTCTCCCTCGACGGTCCGTGGGTCGTGGACTGGAGCGATCTCACCGTTACGGGCCAGGGCGGCCCGCTGATCCCGACCCGCGTGGACTCCCTGAAGCTCGCTCGGTTCGAGACGCTCACCCTCGCCGACCTCGAGGAGCAGTTCCTCGACCTGGACACCGTGGCCACCCAGCAGTGGTCGGCTCCCCACCCTTCCAGTACCGTCGACGACCTCTCCGTCATGGTCGACGTGATCGACGGCAGCCCCTTTCCCGGCTTCCACGACGATGGGGTCTGGATTCTCGCCCTGATGTGCGACAGCTGCCCTGTTCCCGCGCCCCTCGCTTTGACCGTACTCACCCCCCTCACCGCGCGATAGAACATGCGCCCGGAGGCGAAGATGCGTGTGGAGGTGATCGGCGGCGGCCCCGCCGGCTTGTGGCTGGCGATCCTCCTCGGCCTGCGCGCGCCCACGTGGAAGGTGCGGGTGCGGGAGCGCAATCGGCCGGGCGACACCTTCGGGTGGGGCGTGGTGTTCTCCGACGCCACCCTCGACGAGCTAGCCGGGGGCGACCCTCCCACCCTCGAGCGAATCCGCGCGGCGATGGCCTACTGGCGGGACATCGAAACGCATGTCCACGGCGAGGTGCGGGTGTCGTCGGGACACGGGTTTTGCGGGCTGCGGCGCCGGGAACTGCTGCGCATCCTCGAAGAACGCGCGGTGGAGTTGGGCGCGGAGGTCACGCATGAGGACGAAGTCGTGGACGTGGAAGCGCTCGCAGCCCAAGCCGATCTGGTGGTGGCAGCGGACGGAGTGAATTCCGGTGTCCGTGCGCAGTGGGCCGACCATTTCCAACCCTCCGTACAAAATGGTGCGTGCCGATTTGCGTGGTTTGGAACGTCGCGTCGCTTTGACCGCTTCACGTTCATTTTCGCGGAAACCGATGCGGGGCTGTTCCAAGTTCACGCCTACCCCTTCGACGCCGAAACCAGCACGTTCATCGTGGAGTGTCGAGAGGAGGTGTGGCGTGCCGCGGGCCTCCACGAGCTCGACGAAGCGCAGTCGGCCGCCTTTGTGGAACGCTTGTTCGCGCCGTGGTTGCAGGGGCATCCCATCCTCACCAATCGCAGCCAGTGGAGGGCGTTTCCCACGATTCGGAACGAACACTGGTCTCGCGGAAATGTCTGTCTCCTTGGGGATGCCCTCCACACCGCGCATTTTTCCATCGGTTCGGGCACCAAGTTGGCGATGGAAAGCGCGATGGCGCTGGCCGAAGCGCTGGTGGCGCCCGGCGCAGGCACGCTCCCCGCGAGGCTGGCAGCGTGGGAGACCGCCCGCCGCCCCGACGTAGAGCGCCTGCAGGCCGCAGCGGCCACGAGCCTCGCTTGGTTTGAGAACAGCGCACGTGCGCACACCCTCGACCCCGACACCTTCTGCTTTTCGCTGATGACGCGGAGCAAACGGATCACCTGGGATGAGCTGCAGATGCGCGACCCGGAGGGGATGCGTCCGCTCGCCGAGCGGTGGGGCACTCGCCCTTCCCTCACGCCGTTCCAACTGCGTGGGGTCACCTTCCCCAATCGCATCGTTGTATCACCGATGTGTCAGTATTCGGCGACCGACGGGCTCCCCGACGACTGGCACCTGGTGCACCTCGGCAGTCGGGCGGTCGGCGGCGCGGGGCTGGTGATGGGGGAGGCCACCGCCGTGTGCCCCGAAGGTCGAATCACGCCGGGCTGCACCGGAATCTGGAACGACGAACAAGCCGAACGATGGGCTCGCGTGGCGCGCTTCGTTCACGAGCACAGCGGCGCCCGAGTGGGCCTCCAGATCGGGCACGCCGGCCGCAAGGCCTCGTGTTCGGTTCCGTGGGAAGGGGACGCCCCGCTGAAGGACGCGCGGGCCTGGCCCGTCGTGGGGGCGAGTCCCCTCCCCTTCAAGTCGAACTGGCCCACCCCCGCAGCCCTCGACGCGGTCGGCCTCGAACAACTGGAGGCCCAGTTCGTGGCCGCCGCCCGCCGAGCCGCCGCCGCGGGCTTCGACGTGCTCGAGCTCCACATGGCGCACGGCTACCTGCTCGACACGTGGCTCTCGCCGCTCGCCAACCACCGCACCGACGAACACGGCGGCTCCCTCGAAAACCGCCTGAGGCTCCCCATGCGCCTGGTCCGCTCCGTGCGAGCCGCATGGCCCGCCGAGCGGCCCCTTTTCGTGCGAATCAATGGCAGCGCGTGGGTGCCGGGCGATCACGGAGACAGCGAGCATGTACGCATCGCCGCGGCGCTGAAGGAGGCGGGCGCCGACCTGCTCGACCTGTCGAGCGGCGGCACGGTTCCGGGCGCCCGAATCGTGGCCGGCCGCATGTACCAGGTGCCGTTCGCAGAGCGCGCCCGTCTCCTCGCCGAGATTCCGGTGATGACCGTCGGGGCCATCACCACGCTCGATCAGGCCGATACCATCGTGGCCGCAGGCCGGGCAGACCTCATCGCGCTCGCGCGCGAACACCTGCGCGACCCGTACTTCACGCGGCGAAGCGCCGCGGCGGCCGGCATCGACAGCGGCACCCCCCGCCAGTACCTCGCCGGGCGGCGCCTCCGTTGAGCCCCGCCTCGCCGCCCCGACGCCCCCCTCAGCTGCCCGAAAGTTGGCTGGAGGTGCTCGGCTCCGAGTTCGACGAGCCCTACATGCAGGAGCTGCGCGGCTTCTTGGTGGCCGAGAAGGAGCAGCACGAGGTGTACCCCCCCAACGCAGACATCTTCGCTGCGTTCCGGCACACGCCGTTCCCGGCCGTTCGAGTCGTCGTACTCGGTCAAGACCCGTACCACGGCCCCGGACAGGCCCACGGGCTGTCGTTCTCGGTGCGTCGCGGAGTGCGCCCGCCCCCCTCGCTCCAGAACATCTACAAGGAGCTGCACGCCGACCTCGGACTGCCAATCCCGGACCACGGCGAACTCACGGCGTGGGCCGACGCCGGCGTACTCCTCCTGAACAACTGCCTCACCGTGCGAGCCCGCACCCCCAACTCCCACAAGGGCAGGGGGTGGGAGCGCTTCACCGACCGCGTGGTGCAGGTGCTGGCCGAACAGCGCACCGGCCTCGCCTTTGTCCTCTGGGGCGCAGCCGCTGCCCAAAAGGCCGCCGCCGTAGATGCTAGCCGCCACCTCGTGGTGAGGTCGCCGCACCCCTCCCCCTACTCCGCCGCCAGCGGCTTCTTCGGCAGCCGCCCTTTCTCACGGGTGAACCAGTGGTTGGAGGCTCGCGGGGAGGCGCCGATCGCCTGGGGGCTGGCGTAGGGGGGGGGCGGCGAGCGCTCGCCTCCTACCCCCTTTCGGGCCGCGAGGGACCGGGGGCGTTGCGGGGGCAGAGCCCCCGCCCCCACTCCTCCATCACCACGCTCAGCACCGGCTGCACCGCCACATCGAGGCAGGGCGTTCCCCAGCCGCAGAACTTTCGGTAGCAGGGCTGGCACCACAAACGCGACTCGCGCTCGACGGCTGCGCCCACTCCCGTGAGCTCGGGCGCCGTGCTGCCGTGGACCATCACCACCCGCACGCCGCAAGCCGCGGCAAAGTGCGCCGCGCCGGAGTCGTTACTGACAAAAGCGACACAACCCTCGAGGGCGGACGCGAAATCGGGGAGCGACAACCCGGCCACCAAGGCCACGCCCGAGCCAACGCGCGCGCGCACCACCTCCGCTTCACCCGGACCGCAGAACGCCACCACGGGGATTGGCGACAAGGCCGACGCCAGCGCGCCGAAGTGGGGCCAGCGCACCGTTCGGGAGGGGCTCCACGGGTTCAGAGCCACGAAACGCTCGGGGAGTTGCGGAGACACGCCACGGGGGACAAATTGGGCGGCGCCCGGGGGACGTGCACCGGCGGCCACCACGATGCGGGAGTAGCGATCCCGTCGATGTTCCTGAGCCTCCGGAAGGGTGTGGGAGTAGCGTCCCGCGGGACCAACTCCCAGAGTGGGGAGATGCCTCCATTGGCGGGCCGCGTGGGAGGAGGGTTTGAACATCACGGCGAGGTCAGCGGTTCGGGGCGGCGCCTCTCCCACGACGGGGTGCGGAGCGTAGAGTTCGGGGGCCCAACGCGCCCGTGCGTGGACCACGACGGTGCCAAGGCTGCGGAGCGCGTCGACGGCCGCCAGCGCCATCACGGCGTCACCGAGGTGATCCGGAGCGCGCACGGCCACGTGCATCAGGTGGCGCCAGGTACGGGGTAGGCGGGGGACCAACCGAGGGCGCGGAGGCGGAGAGCGGGGGCCGACCACCGACGCAGGGGACCTTCGCACGGCGCCATCTCTGCGGCGCGGATGCGCCCCTGTGCGAGGAGCACGTGCAAGGGGAGCGTGCGCCCCGACGAAACCGTGAGCGTACCTGGGGGCGTGTGGGGAGACAGCGCCGCGAGGACGGCGGCAGCGGCGTCGCGGACATCGAGGATGTCCACCTCGGTGTCGGGCCGGTGGAGAGCGCTGCGGGAATCGAAAGGGGTGCAAACGGGGGCGCCCTCGCCGTGGAGCAGGAAGGGACGGAGGACGACGAAGGGGCCTGTCGCGCGGCGGCTGCCGAAGACCTCAGCGCTCGCTCTGGCGGCACCGTAGAGGTCGCGCGGGCGCAGCGGGGCATCTTCCTCGAACGGGCCATCTCCGCAGGCCGCCGCCGAGCTGAGATGCACCACCTGCCTCGCACCGGCCAAGTCCAGCACGTTGAGCAGCGGGTGGGAGACATTTTCGGTACGTGACTCCGGGGGGCCTCGGACGAAGTCCTCACGCCGGGAGGTCCCCGCCAGGTGTACGACCGCTTCGGGGCGCACCTCGGCAAACAGGTCTTCGACTTGCTCGCTAAGCCGGAACTCCACGGGCAAGGCCGTGTCATGCCCGGCGGCCACTGCCTCGTGCCCGGCTTGCGACAGCGCGGCCAGAACGTGCCGACCCAGAAATCCCGCTGCGCCGGTAACGAGAACGCGCACGCCTAGTCGGGGGAGACGGTGACCGTGTCGACGGGCACGTTGTCGTCATCGGGGGCGTACCAGCGAACTTCCACTGGGGCGCCGAACTCTTCGATGACGAGGTGGGCCTCGAGGCAGGTCTCGTTGCCGTCGGTACCTTCGAGCCACGCTTCGTGCACCTCGATCACGTCGCCGTCCGTGACAATCTCGGGCTCAAAAACATCGTCGAGGTTGGCGCGGTCGATGTAGCTCCGGTACACGTCGCCCACCCCGTTCTTGCTGGAGGACACGATCTTGCTGGCCTGGGGATCGTCGGGGTCGACGTTCTGGCACCCCTCGGTGACGGGGGTGAGGACGGGGTTTCCGACACAGGCGAGCAGGAGGAGCAGCATGCCTTAGGTGTACCGGGCGAGGCCCGCGGCGTCGAGGGCATCCAGCACTTCGCGGAGACGTTGAGCGTCGTCGCGGCGGGCCACTAAAATCGCATCAGGCGTGCTGACGACGATGAGATCGTGCACGCCGATGAGCGCGAGCAGCTTTCCCTCGACATGGAAAAGATTGTGCGAAGCGTTGAGCGACACCACCTCGGCGGCCACGCCAGCCCCGCCTTCGCGCGGCGGCAGCACCTCGTCGAGCGCCGGCCAGCTGCCCACGTCGCTCCAGCCGCAGTCGAGCGGCACCACCCGCACGTTGTCGTGGCGCTCCATGACCGCGTAGTCGAGACTGGTGGCTTCGGTGAGGGGCCAGGCAGTTGCGAGCGGGGCGCCGGCGTCGAGGGCGGCAAGGGCGGCGGCCGTGCCGGGAGCGTGCTGAGCGAGCGCCGCACGGAAAGCATCAATGCGGAAAACGAACAGGCCGGCGTTCCACAGGTGGCGACCTCCTGAGAGGAGTTCGTCGGCGACTGCCTGCGGCGGCTTCTCGACGAACCTCACCACCGTCCCGTCGGCCGCCGGCTCAATCCAGCCGAACCCCGTCTCCGCGCGCGTAGGCCGGACTCCGAGGGTGACGAGCGCCCCGCGCTCCGCCTCGAGCAGAGCCAGGCCCAGTGCCTCCCGGAGCTTCTGTGGCTCCAACACGTGGTGGTCGCTCGGTAGGACCACCACTGCGTCGGCGCCTCGACGAGCGGCCTCCCACACCCCCCACGCGATGGCCGGGAGGGTGTTGCGCGCGCTGGGCTCTACAATAACGGTGGCCGAGCCACACTCGGCGCGCACCACCGCCTCCATGTCGGGGCCGGTAACGACCAAGCGCTGCTCAGGCGCAACCAGCCCATCGAGGCGAGCGAGAGTGCTTGCGAGCAGGGTGCCTTGCCCTGTGAGGTCGATCACCTGCTTGGGGCGAGAGCGGCGCGAGAGCGGCCAGAAGCGGGTGCCGCGACCACCGGCGAGGACGACAGCGCCGAGAAGCATGCGGCCCTCTATCGCGCTCCGCGTGGTTCAGAACAACCCTAGCCGTAGCTGGCGCAGCGCCAGCACCCGGCGCGGGTCCGGTTGACGTGCCGAATAACGTACGCTATTGTGTACTCATGATCCAGCGCTCCGTGAACCTCGCCGAAGACATCCAGCCGGTCTCCGAGTTCCGGGCGAACGCCGCGGAGACCATCAAGCATGTCCGGGACTCGGGGCGCCCGCTTGTGCTCACCCAGAACGGCCGGAGCGCTGCGGTGCTCCTCGACGTCGCGACCTACCAGGCCTTGGTCGACGAGAACGAGCTGCTCCGCGACCTCCGCACCGCAGAGGACGACATCCGCGAGGGCCGGATCACGCCCCACGACCAGGCCAGGACCTCGCTGCTCTCCCGATATGTGCGGTGAGCCTCTCCATCCGGTGGACCGCGCGGGCGCTCAGCCGCGTCGCGGAGATGGCTGACTTCCTGGCAGAGCGAAGCCCCGGCGCTGCGGCGCGGTTCGTCAACGACCTGTTCGACCGTGCTGGGGTGCTCGCCGACAACCCACGGATCGGCCACGCGTTCCACAGGGCACCGAACGACAACGTCCGGGTTTTCTACTTCGACAAGACCCGTGTGTACTACGTCATTGACGAGGCGACAGCGGAGGTCATCGTCATGACCGTTCAACACGGGCGACAGCGCCCCCTGAGCCTCGAGGGCGCACTGGCCGACAGCAACGAGTGACGTTGGGCCAAGAGCAACGTCAGAACAACCCTGGCCGCAGCTGGCGCAGCGCCTCGTAGCCCACTACCGCCGCCGCGTTGGCGACGTTGAGGCTGCGCGTGGCCCCGACCATCGGGATGCGCCAGCCGCCGTGGCGAGACACCCACTCGGGCGGGAGGCCGACCGACTCCCGGCCAAGCACGATCACATCCCCAGGTTCGAAGCGCCAAGCGGCGTAGCTGCGAGTGCCGTGGGAGCTCAACGCGAGCACCCGGCGCGGAGTCCCGCCCGCCGGCGGCCCACTCCGCGCGAGCCACGCATCGAAGGTGTCGACACTGTCATGCTCCAGCACATCGACGTCCTTCCAGTAGTCCAGCCCGGCCCGCCGTACCGCCTTTTCGTCGGTCTGGAATCCAAGCGGGTGCACAAGGTGGAGGCGCGCCCCCACGTTCAGGCACAGGCGACCGATGTTTCCCGCATTCCCGCCAATCTCCGGGGAGACGAGCGCGACATGGAACAGCGGCTCCCCCACCGGCTACGGTCGCCCGATGCAGCGGTACTCGAGGCCGGCCGCGCGGACCTCCTCGGGATTCCAGATGTTGCGGCCATCGAACACCACGGGCGAAGCCATGGCGCTGCGAAGCGCGACGAAATCGGGGCTACGGAACTCGTTCCACTCGGTCACGACGATCAACGCATCGGCGCCGGCCACCGCCTCCATCGGCCGTGTGGCGAAGGTCACGCTGTCACCCAGCACCCGGCGCGCCTCGTGCATGGCTTCAGGGTCATACGCCACGACCTCTGCCCCCGCGGCCTTCAGGCGGGCGATCACGGTCAGCGACGGCGCCTCGCGCATGTCGTCGGTCTCGGGCTTGAACGCGAGCCCCCAAATTGCGAAGCGGCGGCCGGTGAGGTCGGCGCCAAACCTCGCGACCACGAGATCGGCGAGACGGTGCTTTTGGGCCTCGTTCACCTCCTCCACCGCACGAACCACCCGGAGCTCCAGGCCAGCCCGCTTCGCGGTATCCACCAGCGCGCGCACATCCTTCGGGAAACAACTCCCCCCGTAGCCTGCACCGGGAAACAGGAACCGCGGACCGATCCGGCTGTCGCTGCCGGCCCCGCGCCGCACCGCGTCCACGTCGGCGCCTACGAGATCGCAGAGCAGCGCAATCTCGTTGATGAACGAAATCTTCGTCGCCAGGAACGCGTTGGCTGCGTACTTGCAGAGCTCCGCGGATCGGTTGTCCATGAACAGGATCGGCTTGCCGGTGCGAACGAGCGGCGCGTACAGGCTCTCCATCAGGCGCTGAGATTCGGGCGTGGCCACGCCGCACACGATGCGATCGGGGCGCAGGAAGTCGTCGATCGCGGCGCCCTCCTTGAGGAACTCGGGGTTGCTCACCACCTCCACAGGAAAGCGGGCACGACCGTGAACGTGCTCGCGCACCCGGTCGGCTGTGCCCACGGGAACGGTGCTCTTGAGGATGAGCGTGACCGGACCGTCGGCCTGGTCGGCCACCTGGCCGGCCACGGCAAACACACCGCTGAGATCGGCGCCGCCGTCGGCCGCGGAAGGGGTTCCCACGGCGACGAAGACGATTCGGCTGTGGGCGAGCCCCATGGCGAGGTCGCGCGTGAAGCGGAGTCGCCCCTCGCGCACATTACGTTCCAAAAGCTGGTCGAGCCCCGGCTCGTAGATGGGCACACGCCCGGCCAGCAGCGCGCTGATCTTGTTCTCATCGCTGTCTACGCAGGTCACGCTGTGGCCGAGATCGGCCATGCAGACGCCCACGACCAGACCCACGTAGCCAGCGCCAACAACGGAGATGTTCATGGGGGCCGGTGCTAACCCGTGAGGCTGCTCTGACGCGAGCCTCACGCCTCGCAGACGTACCGAGCCGGGTACCCCGTGCACGGAATGTCATTCCACGTTCCCGAGGAGTACGTGTGCGCACAGTCCTCGCCGCTGGCGTCGTTCGGCTCCCCACTATTCCAGTTGGTGTAGACCACCGACTCGCCGTTCGACCACACCCAGCTCCCCTCGGAAGCCGCGTCGTTGAACCCCATCCAGAAGGTGTACGAGGAGGTCCACCCTCGAGCGAGCGCCTCGGTGTTTAGCCAGCTATTTTCAGCGCTGCTGCCGATCGCCACCAGATCGTAGCCGTAGGTGAGGCACTCCGTGCGCGCCGCGCTCCAGACGACGGTAGTGGCGCAGAACAGGTAGGGATCGGTGGCGTTGTAGACGACTTCGCAGGGGCACAGGCCGCCGTCGTCGGCGTAGCCGCTGCAATCGTTGTCGAGGGTGTCGCAATCGTCGATGGCGGCAGGGTTGATGGAAGCGTCCCCGTCTTCGCAGTCGGTGCTGTCGCTCACGAAGCCGGCGGGCACAGAGCAGTCGAGGGTCGTGCTGCCGCTGTCGCCGTAGCCGTCGCCATCGCTGTCTTCGTAGAAGGTGGTGGTGCCGCCGGCGCCGTCGTCCACGCTGCCGTTGCAGTCGTCGTCCACTCCGTTGCACAGCTCGGCGGCGCCGGGGTTCACCGAAGCGTCGGTGTCGTCGCAGTCGTCGTCGTCGCGGGTGTAGCCGGCCGGGGTTGAGCAGGCCTCGGTGTACACGGCAGCGTTGCCGTACCCGTCGGCGTCGCTGTCCTGCCAGTACGTGCGAGCGTCCGCTGCATCGTTGTCCACCACGCCGTCGCAGTCGTCATCCTCGGTGTTGCAATACTCGGTGGCGCCCGGGTGGGCCGTGGAGCGAGCGTCGTTGCAGTCGGTGTTGTCGGCCACAGACCCCGCAGGCTGGCTGCACGCCGTAGAGCTGGTGGAGGCGTCGCCGTAGCCGTCTCCATCACCGTCGGTGTACCAAGTGGCTGCATCGACCGCGGTGTCCTCGTCCACCGCTCCGTCGCAGTCGTCGTCCACCCCGTTGCAGGACTCCACGCCAGCCGGATTCACGAGGCTGTCGGCGTCGTCACAGTCGAGGTTGTCGGCCACCGAGCCGAAGGGAGCGTCGCAGGAAAGGGTGGCCACCGCGGGGTCGCCGTAGCCATCGCCATCCGCGTCCGCGTACCAAGTCAACGCATCGATGGCGTCGGCCTCGTCGATGGTGCCGTCGCAGTCGTTGTCGGCGCCGTCGCACGTCTCAATCGCGCCCGGATAGTTGCTCGCGTTCACGTCGTCACACTCGGCGCAGGCGGCCCACCCGTCGCCGTCTACGTCGGCGTAGCCCACGCTGCCGTCGCAGTTGTAGTCGTTGGGGTCGGTGCAGTCCGACTCGGAAGCATCGGGGTGATACATCGTGGAGGTATCGTCACAGTCGCCGTTCAAGGCAACATACCCATCCGGCGCCTCGCAAGACGACCACGTGGATGTGTCACTCCCGTACCCGTCCCCATCGGTGTCGAGGTACCAAGTGGTCGGGTCAACGGCCGTGTCGTCGTCCACCAATCCGTCGCAGTCATCGTCCCGCCCGTTGCACACTTCGTCCGCGTCGGGGTGAACAGAAGCGTTGGTGTCGTCGCAGTCCGCTGAGTCGGTGAGCCGGCCCGGAACTTCGTTGCAGTCCCACACCACTTCGGTTGGGTCGCCAAATCCGTCGCCGTCGGCATCCGCGTACCAGGCCACCTGCTCCGCGGCACCGTCGTCCACCGCACCGTCGCAGTCGTCGTCGCGGCCGTTGCAGTATTCGGGGGCGTCGGGGTGTACGTCGGCCAGCGTGTCGTCGCAGTCGTCGTCGTTGCTCACGAGGCCTTCTCGGGGCTCGCAGGCGGCTTCGCTCACGGCCGCATCGCCGAAGCCGTCGTCGTCGGCATCCGCGTAGAAGACCTCCATCACGCCTTCGTCCACACCCTCCGCGCAGTTGTTGTCCAACCCGTCGCAGAGCTCCACGGCGGCTGGGTTTACCAGGGTATCGTTATCGTCGCAGTCCCCGCGCTGGTCTACGGCGTCGTCGGGACGCTCACAGGCGACAACGGGCTGATCACCCGCAAAGGAGTCACCATCCTCGTCCACGAACCAATCGGTCGGGGCACCGACGGCGGCATCGCTGTCATCGCAGTCTTCACTGCCTTCCAGCCCATCGCCGTCGGCGTCGAGGCTTTTCCCCTCTTCGTCGTCCGCTCGACACGCAAAGAGGAGGACAAAGAGAAGGAAGGAAGAGGAGCGCACCATCGAAGTCTCCGTTCAGGAAGTCCGGCGACGGCGGGCCGCGAGGCCGGCCGCCAAAGACACGAGCACCGTGGGCCACGCCGACCCTCCACTGGCGCAGGCGCAGTCGTCATCCCCCGCACCCTTGTCAGGGCCGGTGTCAACGTCACCGCCGGTATCGCCCACCGGTACGTCTCCGACGGAAAACTCTGCCGCCGGGGCCCATTCGCTCGCAACGCCGAACGAGTCGGTCGTGTTGGCCGACCAGTACCAGTCGCCAAACGCGAGCGGCGGAACCACCATCCCTGTCACCGTGCCAGTGCCGGTCGCCACCCAGTTTTCTTCAAAAATGGGCTCCGACAGGTCGGCGTTCGCGGAAACGACGACGGTGTACCGCACGGCGTCACCTTCCGGGTCTACCGCTTCGGCGAACACCAGCTCGGCCTCGGGGGCAACCAACTCACCCGCCACGGGCGAGAGCAGCTCCGGCCACGGCGGTGCGTCGTTCTCTCCGCGCGAGTTCACCTCGATGGTCTCCCAGGCGCTCCCGGTGCCCGACACGTCCTCGGCGCGAACACGAAGGAAGAGCAGCGTGTTCTCCGGGAGCACCAGACCGGCCGCCGCGAGGTCGAGGAGCGGTACATCCACGATCTCGTCGAGCTGATCGGCGCTGTCGAACGACGACGCCACATCGGCCTGCACGTGGTAGGTCACGGCGTACCCTTCGGGGTCTTCGCTCGCCGTCCACTCGAGCAGCGGACTCACGGACACCAACTCCTCGCCGTCTCGGGGAGAAATCCAGTTCACGTCGAGCGGAGCAAGCCCGCTGGTCGAAACGCGGAACGCCGCAAAGTCCGACCATTCGCTGTCAGCCCCCTGCGTGTCCACCGCTCGCACCGTCCACAGGTAGCTGGCTTCGTCGCCCAGGTCGGGCGTCACCACCCATTCGCCCCAGGCGTCTGTCCCGTCGTCCTCAATTTGGACGCCCTCCGCCACCATCGAAGCCCCGTCGCCCGTCCACACCTGCACGTCATAGCGGAACGGCTGGCCTTCTTCATCCGTAGCTGTCGTCCACACCATCGAGGGCGCGAGCACGCTCACCGCGTCGTTGTCGATTGGGCTCACGGGCACCGGAATCGACGGAGTGCTGTTCTCCAAGTTCACGAAGATGGGATCGAACTCCATCCACGCGCTCGAGACGTACGCGTCATTCGCGCGGGCGCGCCACCAGTAGGCCGTGTCGTCCGTCAAGGTCACGTCCACCCACCAATCGGTGACGCCGGCGGGATCTTCCGGGACGTTCGCTGTGGAGGTCACGAGCGCGGTGCCCGCCTCGTCGGAGTACAGCTCATAGTCGTACGTGAGCGTGAGGCCGCGGGGACTCGTGGAGTTAAAGATCGACAGCGGGGGCTCGAGGATGTCGAAATCGGGCTCCACCATCAGCGCGCTCTCGGGTACGCTGGGCCCGTCGAACACGGTGGGGTCTGTTCCCGCCATGGCTTCGTCCGTGTTGCTGATACCGTCGGCGTCGGCGTCGGCCATGCCGTCGCTCGCGTCGGCGCTGTCGAAGCCGTAGGCATCCTCATAGCCGTCGGCCATGCCGTCACCATCGCTGTCGAGGGAGTCCACGGTGACGGTCCAGGACTGGCTCCCGCTGCCGCCGTCGTCGTCCGCCACCGACACGGTGAAGGAGTGGGTGGTGAAGCTGTCGGCGTAGGTGGGGGTCCACGTGACCGTGCCCGTGGCGGCGTCGAACGAAGCCGCGGCGGGCGCGACATCGAGAGACCACACCAGCGTGTCGGCGGAGCCAGGATCGCTGGCCACTGCGGTGTAGCTGTACAGCACCGCTTCCTGGGCATCCTCGCCCGCCGTGCTGACGACGACCGGATCCGCGTTGGTGATCGTGACGGCGAAGCTCGTGTCGACCGACGCCCCGCCATCGTCACTAACAGTGAGCGTGACCGTATAGGTGCCGTTGTCTGGGAACGCGTGGCTCAAGCCATCGCCGCTGCCCGTGGCGCCATCGCCGAAGTCCCAGGCGTAGGTGAGTACGTCGCTCGTGCCGGGGTCGCTGGCCGCAGCCACGAACGCGAGGGCCGTTCCTTCGGGACCGTTGTCGCCCGAGGCGGACACGATCGAAGGGGCCCCGTTGCTGACCGTCACGGTCACGGTGGTGGAGTCGCTGTCGAGGCCGTCGTCTGCCGTCACCACGACACTGTACGTGCCATCCTGAATCCACGCGTGCGACACCGTGGAGCCGGTGGCTGTGGTGCCATCGTCGAAGTCCCAGGTGTAGCTGAGCACGTCGGCGCCCTCATCGGTGGCCGACGCCGTGTAGGTGCCGGCATCCCCTTCCACGAGGGCGGCATCGCCCGAAGCCGAGGTGAGCACCGGCGCGGTGTTCCCCACCGTGATGACTTGCACCTCGGTGTCGGTGCCGCCGTCGTCGTCGGTGACCGTCAGGGTAACGGTGTACTTGCCGTCGTTCGTGAAGGTGTGCCACGCGGTCTCGCCGCTGTCGATCGAGCCATCCCCGAAGTCCCAACTGTACGTGAACGTGTCGGCCACTCCGGCGTCGGTTGCGCCGCCGTAGAAGGTCGAGACCGCGCCCTCATCGGCCACCGAAGCGCTGAACGAGGCCACCGGGTTGGCGTTGGTGACCGTCATCGTCGAGCTGAGGGACGTGGTGCTGCCCTCGTCGTCCGTCACGACCAGCGAGACGGTGTAGGACCCGTTCTCCTCCCAAGAGTGGCTAGGAGCGGCGCCCGTGCCGGTGGCTCCGTCACCAAAGGTCCATGCGTAGGTGAGGGTGTCGCCCGACCAGGCCGTGACGGTCGCCCCGAGCGTGGCGGCGCTGCCTTCCGCGACTGTCGGCAGGGACAGCGCCGTGAGCGAGGGCGCGTCGTCGGTGATCACTACCGTGCCGGAGGTGGTGGCCACGCCGCCGTCGCCATCGGAGACGCGAAGGGTCCACGCGTAGCTGCCGGAGTCGGCGTAGGTGTGACTGGCCGAAGCGCCCGTACCGGTGGCGCCGTCGCCAAAGGTCCACGCGTAGCTCAGGGTGTCCGAGCCGGGATCGCTCACCGAGGCCACGAAACTGGCGGCCACTCCTTCGTCGGCACCGGCGGCAGAAACCGAGGCGATCGAGGGTGCCACGTTCTCGACTTCGACGGTGAGGCTGTAGCCGAGGCTGGTGATGAGGTCGGAGCTCTCGCCGCCGTCCTCGTCGCTCCCGATGCAGGAGACGGTGTAGGTGCCCTCGTCGTCGTAGGTGTGCGACACGACGGTGTAGTTGGACGTGGTGTCGGTCGTGCCGTCGTCCCAATCGATCGTCACCTCGATCGTGTCGCTCGCCACATCGTCGAAGTCGCAGGCCACGCTCACGCTGTCTACGTCGCCTTCGTCGATCCCGTCAAACACGATGTCGTCCACCGTGGCCCCCGTGGTGGCGCTGCCGGTGGTGGTTGCGAACCAGCTCACGGGATCCGGGTCGACGTTGCTGATGGTGACGCTGCGCGTGGCGGTGTCGGTGTACGTCAGGTACTCCACCTCGACGGTGGCGGTGTACGAGCCGTCGTCGTCGTAGGGGCAGTCGTACTCGCTGGTGCTACTGTCGGTGACCTCGTAGGTGCCGTCGGTCTCGCAGTCGAACGAGTAGGACAGCCCTGAGCTCGGCGTGGACGTACCCGCGTCGATGTTCACCGTGCCGCCTTCCGTGCTGAACGACCCGCCTGCGAGGGCCGCGACGGGCATGTTGTCGGGATGGATGAACTCCACCACTTTGCTCGCCGTGAGGTACGCCGCGCTGCTCGAGGAGAGCTGGGTGTAGTAGCCGGTGGTGGAGCCACCATCGATCCCCACGGTGGCGCTGAGCCCTGCGGAGTAGGAGCTTCCTCCCGAACCCTCGAAGGTGACATCGCTCCACAACATGCGGATGTTGCCGTTCTCGAAGAGCTGTACGGCGAAGGTGATCTCGCCATAGTTGGAGGTGTCGTTGTAGTGCTCCGTGCGGTAAAACACGATGTTCTGGGAGCGGTTGGGGTAGCTGCCGCTGCTGTCGCGGTACACCCAGCTGTCGGTGCCGTTGTTGTCGAGATCGTCCCAGAAGGGGGCCACCATCGCCGTGCTGCTGGAGCTCAGGGCCGTGTTGGACAACGAGGTGGAGCTGGTGAAGCTGACAAACCCGTTGCTACAGACGTAGAGCGTGGAGTAGTTCGAACCGTAGAACGGGAAGCTGAAGGCCAACGACATCGTGCTGTTGCTGTCGTCTGCGCCGCTCGCCCCCGTCGAGGAGGTGTTGCCCAGCACCGTACCGCCCGACACGGCATCCGTGATCACGGTGCTGTCGTAGGTCGGCCCACCCGAAGTGTCGCTGTCGATGTAGTAGTAGCCGTAGCTGTCGGGGCCGCCGCTCGCGGCGGTGGCCGTTCCAGGGAGCAGGCAGAGGGCGAGGAGTAGGGAACGGGACATGTGAACCTCCGGACGCGGGGGTCACGCGGGAGCCCCGACTGGCGCCCCTTATAGCCGATTGGCGCTCAGCGAACGAGGACCCAAATCGCGTTCTCTCCGGCCGCCGCCACGCCCGTGTTGATGCCCATCGCGGCCCCGAATCCGACCGCGGCACTCTCCGCGGCGGAGGCGCTGTCCGGGCCCACGCTCCCGCCCGCTCCCACGCCATCGAACGGGCAGCCATCCCCGGTGTTGACGCTCCAGGCGGGGCCATGGGCGTGCGACAAACAATCCGCGCAGGAACACGACCCCCCTCCCCCATCGTGATCGGCGGGATTGAGGTAGAGGTCGGTGTCGCAGAGCCCGCCGGTGGCGACGAGGCTTCCGGCCCCCATCTCGTAGCCGCCGCCGTCTCGCCAGCAGTAGGCATCGCCGACACCGGCGATCACGCTGGAGAGTGCGGCGCTGCCGTCCCCCACTGCGGGATAGGCCGCCCACGTTCCGCTGGGCTGGTGTACGGCAAGCACCTCCGTCATCGGCACCCGGTGGAGCGCTTCACTCTTGAAGTCTGCGGTGAGCGTGCCCAGATCGCCGAAGGTGCTGCTGTCGACGTCCCAGAGGCGGCGCGAGGTGTAGGTCCACGTGTCCGCGCCGTCGTCGCTGGAAACTGCCACGAGTACCCAGCCGCCGCCATCGTACGATGCATCGCACCACACCTCCAGCGCGCCTGCGCCGTCAGGGTCGATCCAGTAGCGGCCATCGGTAGACGCACCGAGACTGACCAGCTCCGCGCAAGAAGTGCCAGGGCAGGACGCGGCCTCGCCGTACGGGCACGCACCCGCCGTGACGCTGCTTGTCGCGGGGCCGCTCACCGCCTCGCCGTCGCTCACGGTGGCGCTGCAGGTCCACACCTCGCCCTCGACGAGCTCCTCGGCGGGGATCGTGTCTCCCCCCTGGTCGGTGGTCACGGCACCCGAAAAGGCCACGCCGTCCACCGTCCACTCGAGGGTCCAGGTGAGCGAGTCTTCGTCGGCGTCGTTGGCGGAGACGACACAAACGAGGTCGTCGACACCGGCCGCCGGAGAAGCGGGGAGTACCGTGGCGGACACGGAATCCGGGGCAGTGTTGCCGATCGCGACAGCTGCGGTCGAGCCAAGCGCACCGTCGTCCTCGCCGTCGTTCGGCACCGCCTCCAGTACGACATCTTGGCCCTTCGAGAAGGCCGCGGTGCCATCGAGGCTGGCCCCGGTGCCCGCCGACACGCCGTCTACCCACCACTCGTACGCCACGGAAACGCTGTCGCCATCGTCGTCGGAGGCGGAGGAGGAGGCGGCGAGCACGTCGTCGGTAACGGGAGCCGCCGGGGAGAACGCGAGGGAAGTGAGCACGGGGGGACTGTTTTGGATGCGCACGGAGGCTCGCCCAGGGGAGCCGTCCGTGAGCCCATCGCTCGGAGTGAGGACCACCGTCCACTCTTCGCCTTTAGCGGTAGCGGAAGCGGGCAGCACCTCCGTGGTGCTCGCGCTGCTCGCGACACCGTCCCGGAGCCACGACCAGGTGTAGGTGATGGCGTCGCCATCGGGGTCGAGGCTCGCGACCGTGATCCCGGCCACGAGGTCGTCGAGGGTGGTGGGCTCAGCAGGGGAGAGGGCGACCGTCGGCTCCGTGGGGGTGCCGTTCACGCGCAGGGTCACGTCTTCCGTCACCCGGTTGCCGTCACTATCGGCAACTTCGAGGGTGATCAGGTGGGGACCAGGCGACAACGCGCTGTTGGTGAAGGCCGTGCGGCCGAGACTGTCGGCCGGGGCATCCGAGAGCAGGCCGTCCACGTTGCTAGTCCACGTGACGAGCAGCGCATCGGGCGACTCCTGACCGTCGGCGACCAGGGCCTCAAAGGAAACCGCGTCGCCGCGCGTCGAGACCTCGCCGTCTGCGGGCGAGAGGATCACCGCGGAAGGCTCCTCACGAGGCGGACCCACCTCCAGGATCACCGTGGCCACGGCGGCGCGGCCCCCGGAGTCCAGCACCGCGAACTCCACGAAGTGCTGCCCTTCCGACAGCACGACCGCGCCACGGCTGTGGCCGTCCTCCGAGAGGTCGCCGTCGATCGCCAGCGGGCCGTCGAGGCCCGAAGTCCACGTCACTACCAAGCTGGCCGCAACGTCTTCCACATCGCTGCCCCACCCGTCGAACTCCACCAGCGAGCCGGCATAGTAGACATCCTCGCCCGTGGGGAGCAGAATCCCCGCTTCGGGGGCGGTGTTCGGTGAGACGGCAAGCGTGACCGAGGCCACGTGCGCGGCGCCCCGGTCGTCCATGACCTCCAGTCGCAGCTCCGCGCCGCTGAGGTCGGCGATCCACTCGCAGCCGGTGAGCCCATCGTCGTCGGGTTGGGCCCCCTCGCACAAGACGGCCTCCCCCGCATACCAAGCCGCCACGAGGCTCAACGGGCTATCGTTGCTGTCGGTCACCTGCCCGCGCAGCGCCACCACCTCACCTTCAACCGCCGTGGCCCCCTCGAGAGGACTGAGGATCGTGGCCACAGGAACCGCGTTGAACGTGCTCAGAGACTGATCGGGGCAGCCCGAGGCGAAGAGGCTCAGGGGCGCCGAGGCCCCAAGCGCGGGCGTGCAGGTTGAGAGACATGCGCGAATTACGACCCGGCCCACCTGAACGTGACATTGCCACCCCCTGAGTGCAGCCCGCCCAGTATCCACCGAGCCGTGCTGGGGGTAGCTAGATCCCGCCTACTCGCAGCCGGTGCGCGACGGGGTGGGGTCGAACGAAGCTTCCGAGTAGTGGGCGGTGACTTCGCCGATCTCAAGGTCGAAACATGCGGGCTCACCATCGCTACACGCGAAACATTCGCCACCGAGGCTCTCCACCAAGGCGCAGACGTCGTCCACGCCGCCGAGCGCCGCCCGCAGTTCGCGCGTGTCGAGCACGGCGGTGAGCGTGCCGTCGCGCCAGCCGAAGCCGTATTCGTCGACAACGCCCGACAGCTGCACCTCGCGGAAGGTGGCGCTGTGGCCTGCGAAACTGGTTTCGAGCACGCCGGGACCGGCATCGAACACGGGGTTCTGGGTCCAGTCGGCTTCAGGGAAATGCCGCACGGCCTCGCAAGGGTCCTGCTCACCGGACGGGGTGCCGAGGGCGGCATCGAGTCGGAGCGTGGCCGAAGACTCACCGGATACGTACACGAGGAGAGGGCGGGTGAGGACCTGATCCCAGAGGCCGTCGAGGCCCGGAGGCTGCAGTACCTCCATGTCGGCGGCTTCGAGGGTGTAGAGCCGCCCCTCGAGCGCGACGGCCGTGCTGGGAAGGCCGTCCTCTTCTTCGGCCGAAGCCTCACCTGCGTCGGCGAACGACGGCGCCGAGATCGGCGTGGCGAACTGACTGTCGAGACCGAAACCGCAGCCAGAAGCGAGGGTGACGAGGAGCAGGAGTCGCACGGGAGACCTCACAGGGAAATCGAGTAGGCCGAAGTTTCGGCGGTATTGCCTGTCGCGTCGGTGCTGACAAGGGTGAAAGTGTAGGCTTGTCCAAGTTTTCCGTTGAGCGACAAGGCGTGCGTCGTGGTCAGCGTGTCGCTGCCATAGAGGCCGAATCCGGAGAAGTCAGCGTAGGTCGTGGCGGGTTCGTCGGTGGTCCACTGCAAAGTGAACTTCCGGCCCTGCGTGTAGCCGCTCACGTCGCGGATCGTGGGTGCCTTGGTGTCGGTGGTGACCGACTCCTCGACCGACGATTCTGGCTCCGCGCCGGCGCCCGAAGAATCGTTGCCGGTGGAGCCGGAGCCGAGGGCTCCGAGAGCGGCGGCGGCATCCACGCGCCCGTAGCCGTAGGACGTGTCGTAGCCCGAGGAGCCGCCATCGCGCGCGGTCGTGGTGAGCAGACGGTACACCTCGTCGGGGCCCGAGGCGCCCGCGGAGATGAGCAAGGCCGCCGCAGCCGAAACGTGCGGAGCGGCCATCGACGTGCCCTCCCAGAAGGTGTAGGTCCAGGCGCCGCCCTCGATCGTCTCCTGCAGGATGCCGTCGGCGTAGCCGTCGCCATTTTCGTCCTTGCTCAAGTCGCCACCTGGCGCGACGAGGTCGAGGCCGGTGCCGCGGTTGCTGTAGCCCGCGCGGGAGCCGGAGTAGCCGGTTGCGCCCACCGCGATGACGGAGTCGTAGCGCGCCGGGTAGCTCAGGCTCGTGTCGTAGGAGTTGCCTGAGGCGGCGATGACGGTGACACCGCGGTCGTAGGCGTATCGACAGGCCGACTCGAGGGTTGAACTGGGGTACGCCGAGCCCAGGGAGAGGTTCGCCACCTGCGCACCGTGGTCCGTCGCGTACACGAGTCCGTTGGCGATCGCCGCCACGTCGCCCGCGCCGTCGTCGCCCATCACCTTCACCGGCAGGATTTTGGCGTCGTAGGCGATACCCGCCACTCCCACGCCGTTGTTCGTACGCTGCCCGATGGTGCCGGCCACGAAGGTGCCATGGCCGTTGTTGTCGGTCGCGTTGCTGCCACCGCTGTAGGTGTTCGAGCCCGCCAGCAGCGTAGTGAGGCCGTCCGGACCGCCGGTGCGGACCCCGGTGTCGAGGACAGCCACGGTCACGCCGCGCCCCGTGGACATGGACCAGGCGGCTGGCGCTCCCGACGCAGCGAGGTTCCACTGATAGCCGGCGTAGGCGTCGTTCACGCCCGTGCCGAAGGCTCGGACAAGGTGGTTCGGCTCCACGAACTCCACGCGCGCATCGCCGGCGAGGGAGTCGACGACCGACCGCACGGGGCGTTCAGTCTCAAAGCCCACCCGCACCACGGCGATGCCGTCGAGTCGTTCGACCTCCGCGACGTCGTGGTCATCTTCCACGCGCATCTGGGCCACATCGTCGCCGACCACCCGGATGAGCACCTCCCCGTCGAGGTAGGGCACGGTGTCGACAAGTTCGGGGGTGCCGGCAGGGTCGGCGGCGCAGGCGAGGAGGGCGAGGAGCAGGTTCAGCATGGGGGGTCCGCGGGGATGCCCGCGCCAATGCAATCCGTGTGCCAAGGGTCCAGGAGCCCTTCTCCCCCAAACATGGGGCAAGCGTGCCCCACTCTGAATCCGTCCGGGGCACCCGTGCCTCGGCCCCGATGCCGCTGGGGGGCGTTGCGGGGGGCTTGCCCCCCGCCCCAAAATGCACCACAATGGCGCCACCGATGCTCCGCCTCCTCGCAGTCGCCAGTTTGGCGCTCCTCCCCGCCTGTGCCCCTCCCCCCTTCCCCGAAGACCGGCTGCCGGTGTACGAGGAACGCCCCGTCGAGGTCAGCTTCGACGCAAGTTTCGACACGGTATGGGATCAGACGCTCGCGGTGATGGGAGACACGTGGCCCATCGACCGCATGGACAAGGGCGCGGGCCGCGTTTCGAGCGAGTGGGTCGTGACGCAGAGCGACTACATCTTCAATCAGTTCGGGGGAACACGTATTCCCGAGAAGATTCGGTACCGCATGACCGTCATCGTCGACCAGAACCGTGGTCGTTCACGGGTGACAGTGCGCAACCGCGAGCAGGTGGAGAAGGACATCATCTCCGCGAACCTGACGTTCACCGGGAACATCTACCAGTGGATCGACGTGCCCTCGAGCTGTCGCAAGGAGCGGGAGTTCCTCGAAGACGTTGCGCGGGCGCTGGGCAAGGACACCCGTCGCGCCGATCTGGACCTACGCTACCGCTGAATCGCGTTCACGCGCGCGGGAGGTGAACCCGCTTGAGCCGGTGAACGGCGGCGATGCGCTCTTCGGCGATGCGGTTGGCGGCCAAGGCGCTGGTGATGCCGTCGACCTTGGCCTTGTTGATCACCCTTTTCACCGTGTCGAAGATGTTGGCGGCGTCTTGCATCGCCTTCTCGCGACCGTAGCCCTTCAATTCGCTGTACACGTTGATGAGGCCGCCCGCGTTGATGACGTAGTCGGGCGCGTAGTTGATGCCGCGCTCGGAGAGCGAGGCGCCGTCGCGCCGTTCGTCATCGAGAACGTTGTTGGCCCCGCCCGCAATGATCGGCGCCCGCAGCATCGGGATGGTGCGGGGGTTGATGATGCCGCCGATGGCGCAGGGGGCCAGCACATCGGCTTCCGCCTTGTAGAACTCCTCGCCCTCGAGCACCTTGCCGCCGAAACTCTCGGTGGCAGCGGCGAGGCGGCGCGCGGAAACATCGGTGAAGAGCAGGCGGGCACCCGCTTCGTGGAGGTACTTCGCCAGCCACCACCCAACGTTGCCAACCCCCTGAATCGCCACGGTTCGACCCGTAAGGTCGGGGCTGCCGTACGTGACTTCGAGACACGCGCGGATGCCATGGAACACGCCCCACGCCGTTACGGGCGAAGGATCGCCCGATCCGCCGTGCGCCGCCTCGGAGCCGGTCACCCACCGCGTTTCACGCCGGATGTTGCCCATGTCCTCGACCGTGGTGTTCATGTCCTCCGCGGTGATGTAGCGGCCGCCCAAGGTGTCGACGAAGCGCCCGAAGGCGCGGAACATCGGCTCCGACTTCATGCTTGGATCGCCGATGATCACGGCCTTGCCGCCGCCGAGATCGAGCCCCGCCACGGCCGCCTTGTAGGTCATCCCTCGGCTGAGCCGGAGTACATCGCGAACGGCATCGGCCTCGGAAGGGTAGTCGAGCATCCTGGTTCCGCCGAGCGCGGGGCCAAGGGAGGTGTTGTGGATCGCGATGATCGCCTTGAGGCCCACACTATCGTCGCGGCAAAACACGACCTGTTCGTGGTCGTAGGACGAGAGTTGCTCGAAGATACTCATGGCCACCTTTCAGTACGCCCTCGGCTAACCGGAGCGGGAGGCACACCGCCCCCGCTGTCCTGTCAACCGCGGGCAAATCCTCGGGCTACTCGATGCGGACGAGTTTGGCGCCGCTCTCGACTGTTTGGCCTTCGGCAACGAAAATGTCCGCTACCGTGCCAGCGATGGGAGCCTTCATCTCGTTCTCCATCTTCATCGCCTCGATCACGAGCAGCGGCTGACCCTTCGTGACGGGGTCGCCTGCCGCGACCAGCACCCGCACCACCCGACCCGGCATCTGGGTACTCAGCGTGCCCCCGCTGGTGCCGGCCGAGAGCTGAATGGGCTTGCGGCGAGGGTCGACGACCTCCACCTCGGTGGTGAGCCCCATGACATCCACCAACCAGCCTGCCGGGGTGAACACCGCACCCGCTTCCCAGCTCGCATTGTCGATCAGCATCTGGAAGGCGTCGGGCGTGGGCCGCGACAAATCGACGATGTGCTCGACGTCATCGACGACGACGCGGTAGGCCCCATCGCGGCGCCGCTCCACGGTGACATGGCGAAGCGTGCCCTCGATGGTGACTTCGTACTTCACTACGCACCTCCAGGGCGGCCGGAACGTTTCCACGCCGACTCCCGAGGCGTCGCCGACTCGGGCCGCGACGGGCGCGTGTCACGTTCGAACTGCGCGAGCGCCGCGGCGATGGTGGCGATCTCGTCGTTCCGGGAGGCATCCGTGAGGCGGGTGAGGCGCTCCGGGCTGAGAAAGCCGGTGCTGTACCGCCCATCGGCAAAGTCGGGATCGCGGAGGAGCGCGGCAAAGAACGGAATGGAGGTGCGGATTCCGCGCACGCGGTACTCGCGCAGGGCGCGAATCGTGCGGCTGATGGCCTCTTCGCGGTCGCTTCCCCAGCACACCAGCTTGGCGATCATCGGGTCGTAGTGGATCGGCACTTCGTACCCGGCATAAACGCCGGAATCCACGCGCACCCAGGGGCCGCCCGGCTCCCTGAGCCCGCTGATGCGGCCGGGTGCGGGGGCGAACTGCTGGCTCGGGTCTTCGGCGTACACCCGGCACTCGATGGCGTGGCCGCGCTGGACGATGTCCTTCTGCGCAAACCACAGCGGCTCCCCCGCCGCGATGCGCAGCTGGGCACGCGCTAGATCAATCCCCGTGACCATCTCGGTGATCGGGTGCTCCACCTGCAAGCGGGTGTTCATCTCGAGGAAGTAGAACTCGCCGCTGGCCTGCGAGTAGAGGAACTCGATCGTGCCCGCCCCCACGTACCCGACCGCCTCAGCGGCCTGGACCGCGACGGCCGCCATCGCGAGGCGGGTGTCGTTCGGAAGCACCGCGCACGGCGTTTCTTCGACCACCTTCTGGTTGCGCCGCTGCACGCTGCAATCGCGTTCAAACAGGTGCACCGTGTGGCCGTGAGCGTCGGCGAGCACCTGAATCTCGATGTGCTTGGGGTCGTCGACGAACTTCTCGAGGTAGACGGCGTCGTCTTTGAAGGACTTGCGGGCTTCGCTCTGGGCGCTGCGCCAAGCCGAGGCGAAGTCGTCAGGGTGGTCCACTCGACGCATCCCCTTTCCGCCCCCACCGGCCGCGGCCTTGATCATCACGGGGAAGCCGAACTCGACGGCGAGCACCAAGGCCTCCTCGGCGGTGGCGATGGCGTGCGAGGTGCCGGGAACGACGGGCACCCCGGCGGCGATCATGCGTTGGCGAGCGCCGGTCTTGCTGCCCATCGACTCGATGGCGCTTGGGGGCGGACCAATCCACACGAGGCCCGCGTCGATCACCGACTGCGCGAACGCCGCGTTCTCGGAGAGGAAGCCGTACCCGGGGTGGATGGCCTGCGCGCCGGTGCGGAGCGCGGCGGCGATGATCACCTCACCGCACAGGTAGCTCTCGCTGGAAGGAGCGGGGCCGATGCACACCGCTTCGCCCGCGCTCCTCACGTGGAGCGCCTCGCGATCGGCTTCGGAGAACACCGCTACCGTGCGCACGCCGAGCTCGTGGCAGGCGCGGATCACCCGCACGGCGATCTCACCACGGTTGGCGACGAGGACTTTGTGGAAGGGAGGGTGGGGCATGAGGCGCGGTTCTAACGCCCCCGCCGCGAACTCCACAGAAATGTGGAAGCAGGCCTCAGCACGGCGGGGGGTCGAGCCGATCTACCAGACCGGAGAGTCCCCGATGCCCCAATCCATCTCGCTCTCGGTTCTGGCCCTTGCGCTCGCGGAAGCGCTCTACGGCGATGTACCCGACGTGACGGAACACCTTGAGGCTACTGGGGACTGAGCCCACGGGCCGGAGCGAAACATTTCTAGTCGCGGGGATGGAAATTTAGACCTAGTCCAGATACGAGGGCGCCGCCACGGACGAACCGCGGCACTCTACCCAGGACTCCTCATGCCCACGCTCAAAGGCACCAAGACTCACCAGAACCTCGCCGCCGCGTTCGCCGGCGAGTCTCAGGCCAACCGCCGCTACCTCTACTTCGCGAAGATCGCCGACGTGGAGGGCTACCCCGACGTGGCCGGCCTCTTCCGCGACACCGCCGAAGGCGAGACCGGCCATGCTCACGGCCACCTCGACTTCCTGAAGCAGGTGGGAGACCCCGCGACGGGACTTCCGATCGGCGAGACCGAGCTCAACCTGAAGGCCGCCGTAGCCGGCGAAACCTATGAGTACACCGACATGTACCCGGGCTTCGCCAAGACCGCTCGCGATGAGGGCTTCGCCGATGTGGCGAGCTGGTTTGAGACGCTGGCCAAGGCCGAGAAGTCGCATGCGGGCCGATTCCAGAAGGGCCTCGACACCCTCTAGGCCACGGGAGCGCGAGTGTCACCTTCAACGCTTACTCCCCGGGATGAGCGCTACTGGTCTCGGGGGCACTTGCTGGCCGAGGAAAAGCGGGTCTTCGAGATCTGCAACGGCTGTCGTCTCTGCTTCAACCTGTGCCCGAGTTTTCCGGCGCTTTTCGATGCAGTCGACGCGCTCGATCCTACGGCTCTCCTCGCGGGAGGAGGGCCCGTCGTTCACCACGAGGTGGACGCGCTGGGGAACCACGCTGCCGCGACGAGCGGGGCCCACGCGGCCCCGCCTCGCGACGACCTGCACGGGCAGGCCGAGGCCTTGGAGCGCCTCCCCCAGAGCGTGAACCAAAGGGTGGTTGACCTCTGCTACCAGTGCAAACTGTGCGACCCGATCTGCCCGTACACGCCCCCGCACGAGTTCGCCGTCGACTTCCCCAGGATGATGCTCCGGCACAAGGCGATCGATGCTCGCGAGCACGGGGTGCCTCTCCAGGACCGGGTGCTGGGCGACCCCGATCTGCTCGGGAGCATCGGCACCCTGCTCCCCACGGTAGCCAACGCCGTCACCAACTTGCGCCCGAACCGGGTGATGATGGAGACGACCGTCGGCATCCATCGTGACCGCCAACTTCCGACGTTTGCCAATCAGACCTTTTTGAGCTGGTTCGCGGCCCGCCACCGCACACGCCCACCTCCCGCGAGCGTGTCCGGGCGCAAGGTCGTGCTGTTCTACACGTGCTCGGTGCAGTGGAACGAGCCGCAGGTCGGTCGAGCCGCGGTGGAAGTGCTGGAGCACAGCGGCATCACAGTTTTCGCGCCGGAGATGCGCTGCTGCGGCATGCCCGCGCTCGATGGGGGCGATGTGCCGCGGGCGACAGAGTGGGCCCGCCACAACGTGGACGTGCTGCTCCCCTACGTGGAGGCGGGGTGCGACATCGTGAGCCCCGGCCCCACGTGCAGCTTCATGATGAAGAAGGAGTGGAAGGACTATCTGGGCACCGACGCGGCCGAGGCCGTGGCCGCACGAAGCTTCGACCTCATGGAGTACCTGTTCAGCCTGCGGAAGGAGGGCGCGTTGCGCGAGGATTACACCACCGACGTGGGGTCGGTCGGCTACCACCTCCCCTGTCACCTCAAGGTGCAGAAGATCGGCTTCCGCAGCCGCGACCTCCTGAAGCGCCTTCCGGGGGCGGCCGTGACGCTCGTCGACCGCTGCTCGTGTATGGATGGCACGTGGGGCATGAAGAAGGAGTACTACCAGCTCTCCAAGGATGGAAGCCAGAAGTTGATGAACGAGCTCCGGGAGTCGAACGCGGACACGTACAGCTCCGACTGCCTCATCGCCAAGTTGCAGATCGAGGAACAG
The DNA here is from genome assembly GCA_947484175.1 of Deltaproteobacteria bacterium. Lineage (GTDB taxonomy): Bacteria > Myxococcota_A > UBA796 > UBA796 > SXON01 > SXON01. The sequence continues at coordinate 2,819 of CANKOI010000013.1, read as the reverse complement.
AGCGGCAAGAAGGTAAAACACCCCATCGAGGTCATGTGGGCGGCTTACGGGGGCACGCCCGAAAGCCCGCTCCCCGCGCTCGGCCCCGTACCCCCGGAGCCCCCGTGATCCTCTCGCTCAACGACGTTCTCCCCATCGGGGAATTCGTAGCGCAGCGGCGCCGGCTCGAAGCCGACATCCTCTCCGTGAAGGCCGTGCGCCGACTGCCGGTGGGGCCGAACATGACGATGCTTTTCGAGAATCGGCAGACCTGCTGGTGGCAGGTGCAGGAGATGTGCCGCGTGGAGCAGATCACGGCGCCCACGGCCGTGGAGCACGAGCTCAACACCTACAACGCCTTGCTCCCCTCACCGGCAAGCCTGAGCGTGACGCTGCTGTTGGAATACGACGAACCCATCGAGCGGGTACGGATGCTCACCGCGCTGCTTGGCCTGCAAGAGCACCTCTGGCTGTGCTTTGACGGACTCGCCCCCACCAAGGCTCGGTTCGACGAAGAACAGTTCAACGAAGTGCGCATCTCTGCGGTGCAGTTCGTACGTTTGCCGCTGGTGGCCGGTGCTCTGGCGGCACTGGCTGACTTCTCCCGCCGTGCGTGGATCGAAATCACCCATCCGGCCTATCCGATCACCGTTCCCCTCCCGCGCACCCTGCGGGCCGCCCTTCTCGACGACGTCTCTCCTTCCTAAACCCAGAGTTCCCATGTCTCTTCTCGGCAAAGCCGCCCCCGACTTCACGCTCTTCAACCATCGCAAAGAGCCCGTGAGCCTCGCGGCGCAGCGCGGCCAGCGAGTGGCGCTGCTCTTCTACCCGGCCGCGTTTACCGGCGTGTGCGAACGGGAGTTGTGCACCGTTTCCAGCCAGTTCGCGGGCATCCTCGGCAGCAAGGCCGCGGTCTACGGGATCAGCGTGGACATGCCCTTCAGCAACGCGGCGTTCGCGGCCAAGACGAACGCCACCTTCCCGCTGCTCTCCGACGTGCACCGGGCCGCCACCCGTGCCTACGGGGTGTCCTGGCCGAACTTCGCCGGCATCGAGGGCCTCGAGGTGTCGAACCGCGCCGCGTTCGTCGTGGATGAAGCGGGGCAGGTCGTGTACGAGTGGATCGCCGCCAACCCTGGAGTGGAGCCTGACTACGCGGCGGTGCTCGCGGCCCTCGGGGGATGAGCCCCGAGGTCGTGGAGGCCCTGCTGCGCGCGAACGGCTGCTCGGTAACGGGCCCACGCCGGGCGATCGTGCGCGCCCTCCACGGCAACCCCCGGCATCCAACCGCAGCGCAGCTCCACGCGGAGGTCGCCGGCGCGTGGCCCGGGATCAGCCGGGCCACCGTCTACAACACCCTCACCCTGCTCGCTGGGCTCGGCGTCGTGCGCCCCCTGCGGCAAGCGGGCGCCGACACCCGCTTCGATCCCAACATCGAAGCCCACCACCACCGGCTGTGCCCGAAGTGCGGGGAGCTCGCGGATGTGCCGCTCGAAGACATCGAGGTGCGCTGGAACGGGCACGCGGCCGCGGCCGAGGTGAAGCTCGCGGTGGTTTGCGCAGCCTGCGGGTGAAGGGCGGGGGGGGGCGCCCCCCCTACGCCTGAGCCTGAGGCGCCGCCACCACTGGCTTCGCAGCCCGCCGCGCCAGTTCCACCTGCAAAGTGAGTCGACGCTCCGCGATGTTCTCGGCGCCGAGCGCGAGGTCGAGCACCTCTTCCATGCGCGAACAGAAGTGGAAGGTCATGTCGTCGCGGATCTCGCGCGGCACCTCCACGAGGTCCTTCTTGCAGCGCTCGGGAAGCAGGACCGTGCGGATGCCCGCACGATGCGCCGCCAACACCTTCTCCTTCACGCCGCCAACGGGCAGTACCGCCCCCCGCAGGGTGGCTTCCCCGGTCATCGCGAGGGTCGGGTCGACCTTGAGGCCGGTCAGGAGAGACACCATCGCCGTGAGCATGGTGACGCCCGCGCTCGGGCCATCCTTCGGGATCGCCCCGGAAGGCACGTGGATGTGTACGTCGGTGTTGTCGAACACGTCGGGGTCGATACCCAACTCGGCGGAGGCGGCCCGGATGTAGCTGCGTGCCACGCCGACCGACTCCTTCATCACTTCCCCTAGGGAACCGGTAAGCTGGATTCCGCCCTTGCCCTTCATCTTGGTGGCTTCGATGAAGAGAATGTCGCCGCCCGCCGCTGTCCAGGCGAGGCCGGTGGCCACCCCCGGAACGCTCGTGCGCTCCGCCACTTCCGCGAAGAAGTGAATGGGGCCGCGAATCTCCTCGATGGCCTCGGGCGTGACATTGAAGCCCTCCACGTGCCGATCCGAGGCAACCTCCTTGGCAATCCAGCGGCAGCACGCGGCGATCTCACGCTTGAGGCTGCGAACGCCCGCTTCCCTCGTGTAGCTCTTGATCAGGAACTTGAGCGCCTCGTCGTCGAAGCCCACCTGCTCCGGTGTGAGCCCGTGCTCCTCCACCGCTTCAGGGAGCAGGTAGTTTCTGGCAATCTTGAGCTTCTCCTCCATTGTGTAGCCGGGAATCTCGATGATCTCCATGCGGTCACGCAAGGGGCTGGGGATCGGGTCTGCGAGATTGGCGGTCGCGATGAACAGGACCTTGGACAGATCGAACGGAACGTCGAGGTAGTGGTCCATGAACGTGTCGTTCTGTTCCGGATCGAGGACCTCCAGCAGCGCGCTCGAAGGGTCGCCCCGGTAGTCCATGCCGAGCTTGTCGATCTCGTCGAGAACGAAAACCGGGTTGTTGGTGCCGGCCTTCTTGATGCCCTTGACCACCTTCCCCGGCAGGGAGCCGATGTAGGTGCGCCGATGCCCGCGCA
>CANKOI010000012.1 GCA_947484175.1 Deltaproteobacteria bacterium | reverse complement strand
GGGGCGGAAGCGCGGCTGGCGGGGCTCGCCGGCGACCCGGACCCGATCGTGCGGGCGCATGTGGAGGATGCGCTCAAGTACCGGACTTGGCTAGGGAAGGCAGCGGGAAATCGGTAGCGGCGGCAGACGCGGCGGCGGGAGCCGGCCGTGCCGGACGCGGCGGCGGCAGACGCGGCGGCGGCGGCGGCGGGAGCCGGCCGTGCCGGACGCGGCGGCGTTGGCGTGGGGATCCTCACGGGCCGGGCGGCGGGGAGGGTGGCGAGGGCGGAGAGGCCCGTGAGCAGCCCACTGAGGCTGGCTGCGACGGCCTGACGTTGGTGAGCGGCGGAGCGGCGGGGCGGCGACGGTGGCGGTGGCTACGTGGGAAGGGGGGCGAAATCGGACTGGAACCCGCGCGCGAGCGCGTCGTCAAGCGGGTCATCGAAGTCCGCCGCCAGCTCCACCTGTCCGCGATCGAGACCCCAGATGCGAGGCGGGGGGCCCGCGATCGGCGTCAGCCGCACGGCGGGCTCGCCTGCGCGAGCGATGACGACCTCCTCGCCGGCCAGCGCGAGCTCGATCAGCTTCGACCGCTGCGTCTTCGCTTCCAGCACGTTGACCTTAACCATGCGGCCAGCCTACCCAATCAGGTTGGCCAAAGCAAAAGCGGATGCCGCTTACGCGAAACGACTACAACGCCGTCGGCGGGGGTTCGAGCCATGGATGAGCACCGATGGATCGCAACTCGCGTTCTCCGCTCGAGTGAACAGGGGCCCACGGTGACGGTAAGCATCGGGGTTCCGATTTGCATCGACCAAGGCTACTCGGTCTGCCCGGTCGTGATCGACGGGCCCGACGGGCAAATCCGGGCGGATGGCCACGGGATCGACACCGTTCAGGCCCTGCTGTGCGGATTCGTCTGGGTGCGACGCGTGCTCGCTGAGTCCTACCCCGACTACTCGTACGAGGGCGGCTTCGAGGGCGACAACGGCTTTCCTCGGATCGTGGCGGAGGGGAGCTTGGCCTATCGGCGGCACCTCGATGACATCCTCGACGAGCAGGCCCGCATCGCTTTGGAAGCCGCCATCGCCCGGTCGGCCGGGAAGACGTGAGCTACTTCCTCCCGACCGCCAACACGGTGGTGAAGGCCGGCGCGCGGCGGTCTACGTGGACGATCTCCTGGCGCACGTCGTGGAAGCCCGCTTCGCGGAGGAGCGCCGCGAGGTCGGCGAAGCCGAGGTGCTTGTGGCCAAGGCGGTGGCGCACCCATGCGTGGGCGTGGGGAGCGAGGTCGAGGACCGCGATCTGCCCGCCGCCAGCGAGCGCGTCGAGGCACTTCCGGAGGGTGAGCACCGGCTCGGCCACGCAGTGGAGCGCCTGCGAGATGAGCACGAGGTCTACCTCCCGCTCGCCCAGCGGCAGGTCTTCGAGGGTGCCGATGCGGCGCTCGATGCTGGGGGGGAGGCGAGCGAGGGCCGCGGCGTCGCGGTCGATGGCAATCACGTGGCGGGCACCAGCCGCGAGCAGGCTGGTGAGGTGGCCCGTGCCCACACCGACGTCGGCGATGCGCAGGGGGGGCAAAAGCGAGAGCAACATCCTCGCCAGCGCCTCCCAGGATCGGCCGGGAAGGTAGTCGCTGCCGAGGCCCTCGGGGGTTGGCGCGGTGCGCTCACCGAGAAGGCGCTGCAGGGCCAGCGCGTCGCCTTCCGGGAGGGGATCGGCCGTGAGGAGGTGGAACAAGGCGTCGTGACCTTCGGGGCGGGCTGCGGCGTAGCGGGTGTGGGCGCCGTCCCGCCGGGCGGTCGCGAGGCCGGCCGCGCGGAGCTGAGCGAGGTGCCCACTCACGGTACTCTGCCCGAGGCCCACCACCTCCTGCACCTCCCCCACGGCAAGCTCCTCTCTGGCGAGGAGCGCAAAAATCCTCAGTCGGGTGGGATCGCCGAGGGTGCGGAAGACATCGGCGCGCACGTCAGAACCGCCAGTCGAACCGAACGTCGGCCGACGTGAGCGCACGCTCGCGCCCTACCAGCGGCACCCGGGCCTCGAGAGCGAGCCCCGCGTGTTCGCCTATTCCGCCGCGAAAGCCGACTCCCACGCCCGCGTAGTCGAGGGTGTCCGTGCGCCCGAAGGCCGAGATGCCGTCGAGCACGAAGGCGAAGCGCGGGAACGCCCTCCACTCGGCGCCTGCGTCGACGTTCACGCCCACCCGCGGGTAGAGCGGGCCGCCGCCAAGGGCCATGCCCACGTTGGGCATCAGCGCCGCATGGACGAGCAGCGTGTCCCGAGCCGCCCACACGAACTGCACACCCGCGTCGGCGGCCAGAGGAGCGCTGTGTTCGTCGTGCACAAAAGCCGTCGGCAGCACCAGCTTGCCCTGAACGGCCAGCGCCCACTTCTCCCCGTCCACCCCACGCCAACTGGCACCGACTGTCGTGTAGCCGGGACCCAGCGCCGAGGTGGAAATGGCGGCGATGAGCATGTCCAAACGGACCGCCTCGAGCCGGGTGTAGAGCTCCAGGCGGTCGTTCACCGCCCAGCTTCCGGTGAGCGTGCCAGTGGCGAGGATGCGACCGTACAGGTTCTCAGGCTCAATGATCGCGTAGGCGGTGGGCGTGAGGCCCACAGAGGTGGCGGGGCAAACGCGGTGGGCGCCGCCGAGGTCGCCGTCCACGAGACCTGCTTCTACGGGCCCTTGCGCCACGCCGTCTAGCCAAGCGGTGCAGAACATCAGGGCAGCCCGGGGCCCGACCAGACGCCGTCGGCGTCGCGGTCGAGAAGGAAGGGGTTGGTGAACGACATCGGGTAGCCGTCGGGCGTCACGGTGCGGAAGAGCCAGTCGGCCGTGCCGCGCTCGGGCTCGGCAGGCTCGGCGAGCGGCCCCACCACGTCGAAGCAGTTCACGCCGGGGTCGGCTTCGAGCTCCTCCACGTCGCGCCAGTCGATGCTGCCGTCTGCGTTGTTGTCGCCCGTGTCAGGCAGGCCGTTGCAATCGAGGTCGTCTTGCTCCACGAGCGGCGAGCCTGCTTCCACCACGATCCACGCGTCGGCGGTGCCGGCGGGGAGGAGGTCGGCCAGCGCAACGTCGAGCGTCAGCCTCGCGAGGCCTTCCGCCCCCAAGGGGTCGGCGGGGTGGGTGAGGTCGGTGTAGGCGTGCACCGTGCCGTTCACGAGCACCCGCACCTCCGCCACGGGCACCCACGGGGCCGCAGAAACCTCGATGTGGAGCACGTCGTCGGCCCCGGGCGCGAACGACTCCAGGCCCGGAGAATGGCCGCCGACGCTCGCCACGATGACCGGCCCGTTGGTGCCGAGGATGTGGCCCGCGCGGACGTCGGCGTTGAAGGTGGCCACGTCAAAATCGGCGCGGGTGGTGGTGGTGAACACCACATTGCGCGGGGTGCCCAGCACGTTCTCCGCGAGGCTGTGGCTGTCGGAGTTGGCCGTGCCCGCCCGCACGATGCCCTGATCGAGCAGGTAGTGCCAGAACGAGCGGTACTGGAGGAGCGCCTCGTTCTTGGTGCCGTTCATCACTTCCTGCACGTCGTACTCGTCGTTGCCGTACCGGGCGCCTTCGGCCTTGTGGAAGAAGATCGCTTGGCTGGTGCTTCCCCCCGCCTGGTCGAGGGGGAGCGTTTGGTCGACCCCCATGGCGGTGGCCCAAGAGTAATCGCGGCCGAAGGAGGCCCCACCATAGGGGTGGTTGAGCTGCACGACGCCGTCGGTCGGGCTCCAGCCGAGGTCTTCCTGCCGGGTCGTCAACAGGCCCGGTTCGGCCTTCTCGTCGTACGCCGCGCCGCGCCACGGGGCGGTCGGGTCGTACAGGACGGGCCAGTACATCCAGTGCCCGACCACCTGCGGAAATCCGTAGTCGCTGCGGAAGCGGAACAGCACGTGTCCGGTTGCTTCGGTCCCCGTCAACAGCGTGAAGCGGTCGGCCACCCCGAGCGACTCGATGGCGTCTGCATAGTCGTTCACCACGTCGTGCTCCGTCGTCACCACGACTTCGAGCCCCGACGCCACGAACGCTTTGACGCGGTCGTCGTCGGGCATGGTGCTGTCGAAGCTGGCGCCGCCGTGAACGTGGAAGTCGCCCGTGAGCGTGCCGGCCGGCTGCACATCGAGGCTCGTGACCTCGAGCGTGAGGCTCTGACCCGTGACGGCCTCCACCACCACGCCCTGCGCGGCGCCGAGGGTAGAGAACGGCCCCCGCGAGGTGTAGAAGTCGTAGTTGCCCGCCGGGAGCGCGATCGTCGTGGGACCGTTCACGATCAGGCGGTTGCAGGCGGGGCTCCCGCCGTGGGTGAGCCCGAGCATCGGCGCGCAGGAATCGAAGAAGCCGAAGACGGTGCTCTCGGTGGCGGCGGCCGTGGCGTCGTCCGCCGGGATCACGTTCACCACGGCGTAGTCGCTCACGCCGTCGATCAGCACGTCGATCGACACCTCGCCCACCGCGGGGAGGGTGATGGTTCCGACGTCCACGGGGTCGCCCCCCACCTTCACCTCGCTCGTGGCCACCTCGCGCCCGAAGGCCTCCGCGTGGAGGGTGTAGGTACGGTCGGCGGGCACCCGAGCGGACCAGGAACCGTCGTTCGCAGGCAGCACGTGAGTGACGGGCACATCGTCGGCGTCCACGATCAGCAGGCTGGCGCGGAGGTTCTCGCCGAGCTTGCCGCCCGGTGCCTCCACGGTGCCCGAGAGCGTGGTCCAAGCTTCGCCCCAGAGCTGATCGCGCAGCTCCCACGCGAGGTCGGCCGCACCCGAGATCGCGGAGCCGTCGGCCGCGAAGATGAACCGCTCGTACACGTCCCAGTCGCGGGCCGGGAAAACCCGCGGTTTCGGCCCCATCGCCGAGACGTTGTCACTCTGAAAGCCGCTGAGCAGCTCCTCGCTGCACGCCACCACACCGTAGCTGGCGCCCGGCTCGCTGTGCATCCCCGCAACCATGAAGGGCACGTCGAAGAAGGCGGTGCCGATGTCGGAGAGGCCGAAGCTGGGATGGGTGAAGCCGGCCCCGGCACGAGGGGTGAAGGGCAGGTTCTCGCGCCCCCCCCAGTAAAACCCGTCCGTGAGGTACACGGAGAGCGCGTCGGGGGTGCCGTTGCCGATCTCGGTACGCACGCGCAGGCCGGGCTCGCAGGGGCGGATTTCGTAGCGGGTGGCCACCGCCACATCGGGGTAGCCATCGAGGGTACCGAGCAGCTGCACCGCGCGAATGTCGCCGTCGCTGACGAGCTCCATGCTGGTGTAGTGAAAACCCTCTTCGGGGAGGAGGCCGGTGGCCTGAAACACGTGCCGCAGGGAGTCGTTGTCCTTGCCGGTGATGCCGAGGTCGAGGATGCTGCCGCCGGTGGGCGCGATGTAGTGGGGGTGGTCGAGGGCTTCGATCACCGCCACGATGCGGTCGTTCTGGAGTACCAGATCGCCCACGGAGCCGAGGGCGTCGAGCCCGCCGGGCGGCACGTCGTCCGGGCCGAGCCAGTACGCGTCGGTGCTGCCACCCTCGCAGCTGTACGTCACGGCCTCGCAGGGGGAGGGCATCAGGCAGGAGGGGTCGCCCCCCAGGCACGCCGGGCCGTCGCAGGCCACCAAGGTCAGGAAGAAGAGCACGGGCCCACGTAACCCGCGCCCGCCCCGGTCCGGCGCTGAACCAGTTAGGCGAGCCCCATGTCGAGGCCGCCGCCGCGCGCCGTGCAAGTCGCGCGCCTACTGCTGGCCCTCGTGGCGCCGCTCCTCGTCCTGCTCCCCGCGTGGTCCGTGCTGGCCACGCGCCCCCCGTGGCAGCCCAGCGCCGAGGTCGTGGCGATGAACAAGGAGGCCGCCGCCGGCCCCGCCGACATCGTGGTCGTTGGGCCGTCGTTCGCGCGCACCGACCTCGACGTAGCGGCGCTCGGCGCGGCGCTGGCTCCGGCAAACCAGACGCGCCCGCTCCGGGTGGCCCGATTCGCCCAGAACATTGCCTCCGCACCCACGTGGTACGCCATCCTCAAGGAGCGCGTGTACGGCAACGGGCTTCGCCCGCGCCTCGTGCTGCTGTTCGCGACGGCCGACTACCTCCTCGAAGTGCGCCCGCCGCCTTCGCGTCGCGCCGGCCTCGAACAACACTTCGCGGAGCCCGACGAGGTGATCCGCGCGCTCACTTGGAATACCCACCTGCCCGCGCCGCTGCAGCGGGCGCTCGACCAGCGGCAGCTGCTCCGCGACCCTGCGGTGGCCCTGTTCCGCGACACCCTCGTGAACGGGGCCTTCGGCGGCGACGACGAGGGCGGCGACCTCGCGGCGGAGGCCGGCGTGGCGGTGTTCGGACAGGAGCATGGCGGGGGCACGAGTCGACTCCTGCCGGTGGTCGAAGCGCGCGAGGCGGCCGAGGAGGAGGAAGGGCTCGCCGCTTCGGGGGCCGAGAGCTACCTGCCTCCCATCGCGGCCATGGTGGCGAAAGCGGGGGGTCGCCTCGTGGTGGTGCTGCCGCCGGTCGGCCCGGCCGAGGCGGCCGGTCACGCCGTACCTGCCGCCGTCGAGCGCGACATCGTGGAGACGACGAACGCGCTGGGCGTCGGGCTGCTGGACCTCCGCGGGCTCAACCTGTCAGACCTCGACTACCCCGATGGCTACCACATGCGCCCGGAGGCGAGGCAGGCCTTCACCCAGGAGCTGGCGGCGGCGCTGGTGAAGCTGGGCGCGATGGGCACGGGGCCGATGCTCAGTTCGTGGGTGCCGCCGACCTTCACCGTCGCGCGCGGAGGAACACCGCCCGCCCTCACCTTGGGGGCACCGGAGCCGGGCGACGAACCGTGCGAGCTCACCGCGGCCTTCCCGGAATGGGCTGCCGTGGCCGACGACCGGCTCCGGCTCGTGTCGGGCCACCTTCCGGCGCCCTTCGTGCTGCGCGAGCCGGCCGGCGAGCTGGAACACCTCCGGCGCGCACCGGGGCCGTGTAATGGAGCGTGGATCTACAACAACGACCGCATCCATGTGTCCACGCGAGAGCCCGGCAGCCGCGTGCTGAACGTGGAGTGGAACACGGCGCTTCCGGCGCGCGACGCCGACGGCGAAGCCGCGTGGTGGGTGTTCCCCGAAGGCACGCTCACCTTCTCCTGGGCGGAGGGGCTCGCCGCGGGGCCGCTCTCCGCCGACCTCGTGATCCTCGACCCCACGGGAACGGCCACCGTTGGAGTTGAGTTCGGCGGCCTCCCCGCCGTCTCCCCTCCCGCGGGAACGATCCGACCGCTCCACTTCGACCTGCCTGCCGCCGCCGAGTCGGTGCACCTCCGCATCTCCACCACCCACGCCGTAGTGGTGCGTGAATTGAAACTCACGATCGCCGGTCGAGAGGTGATCGTCGTGCGACCGCCCTCCCCGCGGCTCGTCGACTTCCTCCCGGCTGAGATTGAGGCGCCTCCTCCGCCTTCGTTGCCGTCGCCAAGCCTTCGGCTCGTCCGCGGGCGGGCGGCTCTCGCCGCGCCCTTCGAAGACCGCCTCGGCTGCTCGCCGGTGCGCGTAACGGAGAACGGAGTGCTGCTCCCTTCGGGCGCGAGCGCCGTGGCAACGACCACCCGGCCGATGGGCAAAGTTGTCGATCATGTCGATGGCAACGTGTTCGTCGTGACGCCCGACGGCAGCGAGCCCATGAAGAACGGCCGCGACTACCGGCTGGTGTACACCGACGAGCGCGCCTGTCGGAGCACACTCCGGCGAGCGATGGTGTCGCGGGCGTGGGTGCATGACGGCGAGACCCTCCGTTCCTCCGTACAGCCCACCCCCCCGCTGGGCAGGGACGGTCCGATCCGGGCGCTGGCGGTGCGCGCCGAGACCAACGCCATCCCCGCCAGCGGCGCGACGGCCACCTTTACCCTGCGGGTCGGCACCGAAGTGCGCCTGCACTTGACCGTTCCCCTCGCCGGCCTCGAAGATGGCGCCGACCTGCCGCTGTCGGTGCCGATCACCCGTCGCGACCGTGAAGGCGCCGTGTTGGAAGTGAGCGTCTCCGGCGCCGGAACACCCGTATTGGTGTCCGCCGTGGGCATGGAGTCCTGATGTCGTTCCTGCAGCCTGAATTCTTCCTGTTCGTGGCGCTGCTCCTCGTGGTGTATTGGGCGATCCCGAGTCGGCGGGTGCAGAACCTGCTCCTGCTCGGCGCGAGCTACGTCTTCTACGGCTGGCTCAGCCCCAAGCTGTGCCTGCTCTTGGCCGCAGTGACGGGCAGCAACTACCTGGCGGGCCGAGCGATGGAGCGTTGGCCCTCCCGTCGAGGCGCGGTGCTCGCCCTCGTCGTGGCCGGCAGCGTACTCAACCTGGTGTGGTTCAAGTACTTCGGCTGGTTCGCCGGGGAGCTGATCCCGCGGTTCACCACCCCCGAACAGGCAGGCGCCATCGCGGCCTGGAAGCTCGCGCTCCCGCTGGGGCTCTCCTTCTACACCTTCCACAACCTCGCCTACAGCATCGATGTGTACCGCGAGAAGATCCAGGTCCGGCGCGACGCGGTGGACTACTTCCTCTACGGGAGCTGGTTTCCGCAGCTGGTCGCGGGGCCCGTGGAACGACCGCAGAACGTGCTGCCGCAGCTCGAAGCGCCGCGGCGGTTCTCCGTCGACTACCTCACCTCCGGACTCGGGCTCGCCCTGTGGGGCGCGTTCAAGAAGATGGCGCTGGCCGACACGATCTCGCCCTTCGTCGACACCATCTTCAACGCCGACAGCCCCTCGTGGGGCATGATCTGGGCCGGAGCGCTCGGCTTCACCATTCAGGCCCTCGCCGACTTCTCCGGCTACACCGACATCGCGCGCGGGGTGTCGCGCATGTTCGGCATCGAGCTGATGAAGAACTTCGACCACCCCTACATGGCCGCCACCCCGATGGAGTTCTGGCAGCGCTGGCACATGTCGTTCTCCACGTGGCTGCGAGACTACGTGTACGTTCCTGTCTGCTTCTCCGAGTGGGTGCGGCGCTGGATCACCATCCCCTTCACCGGCGAATGGGGCACCTTCGGGACCACCTCGCGCGCGCTGTTGATCACCATGTTGCTGTCGGGCATCTGGCATGGATCCACGTGGAACTTCATCGCCTGGGGGTTCTACTACTTCTGCATCGGCACGCTCTATACGCTGGTCATCGCTCGCATCCCCAAGAAGCAGAAGAAGAAGGGGGGGTGGCGCTGGCTCACTGTTCCCGTGATGTTCGGATTCACGCTTCTGGGCATGCACATCTTCCGCGAGCCTTCGCTGGCACGCCTCGGCGAACACTTGCTCCTGAACCCGCTCGCGGGCAGCCGCGACCAGTGGATTGTGACCACCGCGATGCTGGGCCTCTGCGCCTTCGCCGCCGTACCGCTGGTGCTGGCGATGGTTGCCGAACGGCACGTGCTACCGCGGGTGAGGGGCACTTGGGCCTGGCCCGCGATGCAGACCACGTTTTGGGCCTTTTGCGTGGTGGCGGCGTTCTCGAGTGTGCCCACGTCGGAGGCGGCGTTTATTTATTTTCAGTTCTGAGCCCCTACCACCGCACCCCCCCCTCCTCACCCAACCCTTCCCTCACCAACCGCCCCACCGCCTGAAGCGCGGGGTGCATCACTTGGTCGTCGTGCCAAAACCCCACGACCCCCCGCACCCGCGCATGCAGCTGCATCAGCTCGGGTGAGAAGGTCTCCGGCGTGCCGCGCACGACCTCGCCCTCCCGCACCGTCTCGCCCCGCAACCGCCAGTCCATCGCTTGGGCGGCGAGCAGCACCTCGATGCCCACGATGTCGGCCACACACTCCAAGACCCGCAAGGTGAGCCGTGCCGCGATCGGCCCCATGCTCACGTGATCTTCGTGGTGCTGCACAGTGGGGATGCTGTCCACACTCGCGGGGTGGGAGAGGCCCTTGCACTCGCTGGCCAGTGAGGCCGCGGTGTACTGCGCGAGCATGAATCCGCTGTTCAGGCCGGTGCCCGCCACGAGGTAGCTGGGCAGGTCGCGCGAGAGCGAGGCGGAGGTGAGGCGAAAGGTGCGCCGCTCACTCTGCGTGGCCACTTGGGTGAGGGCGATGCGGAGCGTGTCCATGGCCAGCGCGACGGGCGCTCCGTGGAAGTTTCCGCCCTCGACAACCCCTTCGTCCTCGAACCACAGCGGGTTGTCGCATGCGCCGTTGAGCTCGGTGGTAACGGTGGACTCCACCCACGCGAGGGCGTCGAGGGCGGTACCGAGCACGGCGGGGGCGGCGCGCAGGGAGAAGGCGTCGGGCGAGTGGGAGCCGAGGCCCGGGGAGCCGAGACGGCGCCGCAACCGCTCAGCGGCCACGCGGCCTCCAGAGTGGCCACGCGCCCGGAGCACATTGTCGCTGAGGAGCCCGCGGTCGGCATGAGAGACGGCCAAGGTGAGGGCGCAGGCATCGAGCGCGCCATCGAGGACGCGGTGGGAACGGTGCACCGCCAGCGCGGCCAGAGCGCTGGTGAGGGTGGCGCCGTTGATCATCGCCAGCGCTTCTTTGGCGGTTGGCACGTATGCGGGCAGGGGCGAAGCGCCGCGCGCGCCGCTGGAGAGCACCGCGTCCCCGCCGAAGCCGAAAAGCACGCGCGCCACGTGCGCCAGCGGAGCGAGGTCGCCCGCCGCGCCTACCGAGCCCTGCGAGGGCACCACGGGGATCACGCCCTCGGCGAGCAGGCGGGCCAGCGCATCCACGAGGCCCGGCCGAACGCCGGAATGCCCCGAGGCCAGCACGTTCGCCCGGCACACGATGAGCGCACGCACACTGCCGACCGGAAGCGACTCGCCCACTCCCGCGCAGTGACCCAGCACGAAGCTCCGCACAAGGTCCTCGCCGCCGCTGTGGCCCTCCCCGACCAGAAACCGGCGCTTGGTGTGGAGCACGCTGGGCTCGTGCGGGTACGCCGCCGCCGAGCGCGTCATGCGCTCTCGCGCTTCGTCGGTCAGCCCGATCTCTGCGCCCCCGGCCACCGCAGCCACCGCGGCAGGCGAGAGTGTGCGCCCATCCAGCAACACGCGCGTCATGCGAAGTGCCCCAGCGCGATCCGTGCCGCGATCGCCTCGATGGCGTCGGAGGCCACCTCGTTCTCGGCGGCCAGCCCCTCCAAGAGCGGCAGCACCTCCTCCGCACCCTCGCCGAGCCGCACGCCCGGCCGTTCCTGGAGCCGAAAGCGGAGGGCGCGAGACGCGCAGAGGAGCTCCACCGCCACCACCCGGCGGCTGTTCTGGACGACCTCCCAGAACCGCCACGCGGCCGTCGTGGACATCGCCACGTGGTCCTCCTGATCCTCGCAGGTGGGGATGCTGTCCACGCTCATCGGCCACGCCAACGCCTTGTTTTCGGACACGAGCGCCGCGGCGGTGGTCTGCGGAACGAGCATCCCGAGGCCGGGCCGGTCGGCGCCGGCAAGCGCGGAGGGCAGCCGGGAGCTGAGCGACCCGGTGGTGAGCCGGTAGAGGCGGCGTTCGGACAAGGACGCCAGCTCGGCCACGCCCACCTTCATGGCATCGGCGGCGATGCCCACGGGCTCGCCGTGGAACAGCCCCGCCGAGAAGGCGTGGTTCTCACCCGGCTCGTCCATGAGCATCACGGGGTTGTCCGTGACGCTGTTCAGCTCGATCTCCACGACGGCCTGGCCGTAGCGGAGCACGTCGCGCGCGGCGCCCAGCACGACCGGCGTACAGCGGAGCGAGTAGGCGTCCTGCACCTTGTCGGGCATCGAGTCCACCAAGGTGCTGCCCCGCAGGTGGCGTAGCAGCTCGGCGGCGGTCTCGATGGCGCCGGGGTGCGGGCGCAGGGCGTGGACCGCCGGATGGAAGGCCCGCGTGACACCCAAAAGGGCCTCGATGCTCATCGCTGCGGCACGCTCTGCCGTACGCAGCAGCACCAGTGCATCGTGGAGGGCAAGCGCCGTGATGGCGGTGGTGAGCTGGGCCCCGTTCGTCATCGCGAGCCCGTCTTTCGCCTGCGGTGTGAGGGTGGCGAGGCCCGCCTGAGCCATCGCCTCGAGGCCGCCGATCGTGCCTGTGGGTGCCAGCACCTCGCCGCCCTCACCAAACACCACCAGCGCCAGATGCGACAGGGGCGCGAGATCTCCCGACGAGCCGCAGCTGCCTTGCTTGGGGATGCGCGGCACCACGTCGGCCGCCAGCATCGCACAGAGGGTGTCCACGAGGAGCGGCCGACACCCGGAGGCACCGCGCGCGAGCGCGTTCGCCCGCAAGAGCATCATCGCGCGCACGACGTCGGGGGGGCAGGCGTCGCCCACGCCGGCTGCGTGGCTGCGAATGAGGTTGCGGGAGAGGAGGCTCGTGTCGGCGGGATCGATGCGCACGCGCGCAAGGGAGCCGAAGCCGGTGTTGATGCCGTAGATCGCTGCCGTGCCGCTCTGGGTGTCCTGCACCCAGGCGTGGCTGCGAGCCATGGCCACCCGAGCGGAGGGCGCCAGCGTGGGCGTGGCGCCCGAGCGGGCAACGCCCACGAGCTCGGCGAGGCTCAGCGAGAGGCCGTCGAGCGCGATCACGGGATCTCGGTCCACGAAGAGGTGGGGCCGGGCAGCAGCGTGCCGTCCTTCTGCACGGCGAACCAGGCGCGGAAGCCCCGGTGTTCGGTCTGGCCATGCGCCAATACGTCGAGAACCCCGTCGCCATCGAGGTCGACGGGCGCAGTGAGGGTGGGAACGGCGCACGTGGCGGCTGCTCCCGGCAGGGGCATCGTGGACAGGGTCTTCTCCGCGTCGTGGTCCAGCACCGCGATCGACGCCTCACAATCTTCGGGCGCCTTCACCGCCGAGCGCCCACCGGGGCCGGGGATGCCGTGCGCCCCCGCCGTGGCGACGGCCAGGTACACGGGCGGAGCCAGCTCCCGCCGCACCTTCACGACGCTCCGCACCGACACCCCCGCGCTCCGCACCGGGTCGATCTCGCCGGTGGCCCGGCTGCCGAGGATTTCGCGAAAGCGGAACCCCACCCGCTCCACCAACACCGCCGGCACCGGCCCCCCCTTGTCCACGGCGGGCAGCTCGCGTGAGGTCTGCCACAGCGGCCCGGCCTCCCCCAAGAGCCGGCTCCCCGCCGGCCCCGGAGTGGGCACCCGCTCCAGCGTACCCGCTAGCGGCGACCACACTCTCAGCGGCGTGCTTCCGCCCCCCCGCACCACCGCGTTCTTCCCCGAGGTGTACACCCCGAGATCGGGCGGACCGGCGCACGCCGCCAGCGGCACGACGAGCCAGACAACGGCGGTGGCAGAGCGGCGCACGGCCCGCGCATATCAAGAAGCCCGCCGGCTCGACGCGCTACATGGGCGCCATGGCCCTCGACCCCCTCGCCTACCAGCTCGTCGTGATCGATCTTCAGGAGCGGCTCGCCGGCGCGATGCCCGAGCCCCAGCTGGCCCGCACAGTCCGGGCCGCCGACAACCTCGTCTTCGCCGCCCGCGAGCTGGGCATCCCGATCACCTTCACCGAGCAGTACCCCCAAGGGCTCGGACCGACCCTCCCTCAGCTCGGCGCCACCGATCCCTTCGTGAAGCTCGCGTTCGCCGCCACCGACGAACCGGGCTTCGACGGCCGCCTTCACCCCGGCCGCGCGGTGGTGCTCTGCGGGATGGAGGCCCACATCTGCGTGGCCCACACCGGGCGGGGGCTGCGCGAGCGCGGCTGGAGCGTGGTGGTCGTGCCCGACGCCTGCTGCTCGCGGCGCGACGACGACTGGCGCGAAGGCATCGAGCTCCTCCGCGCGGCCGGAGCCAGCGTGATGCCCAGCGAATCGTTGCTGTTCGGCTGGTTGGCGCGCGCCGAGGGCCCCTTGTTCAAGGCCATCAGCCGGCGCATTCGCTGAGCGACGGAACCAAGTCGCGAAGGACTACTCGCCGCACTCCGGCGTGTCGGCCTCTTCGCGCTTGATGTCGTCGAGCTCCTCGTAGCCCCACACGTCTTCGCTGACGTGCGTGATTTCGAACTCGCCCTGGTAGAACCACACCGAGCCGGTGTTGTCGGAGCTGTACATGTAGAGCTGGAAGTCGCCCTTCAGCGGCTTGTCGAGGTCACCCGTGGCAAGAGCCGCGAGCTCTTCGCGCGACCAGTTGAAGCGCACCCAGTTCGGGTTGGAGCTCACCCAGCCTTCGAACCCGGCGGCGTTCGTTCCTTCGCCGGCAAGGGCCTCCTCCTCCGACATGCGCCAGGAGTTGTCCTCCATCCGCACGTGGAAGGGGAAGTCGTCGTACGAGAGGCCGCCGAGCTCTTCCAGCTCGCGGTCGACGGCAATGACGTTCGTTCCTTCCTTGTCCTCGCCGCCCACGTTGAAGTTGTCGACCATCGCCTCGTAGAAGTCGTCGTAGTCCTGGTAGGTGTTGCAGCCGTCCTTGTCGCAATTCAGCTCAGGATACTGCTCCGTGCCGTAGGTGCCGTAGCCGCTCACCACCTTCCCGGCTTCGTCGGTGCCCACCCACATGGGGCTGACCGCGTAGTTCCCCGCGGCGTCGACTGCGTAGTCGATGTAGTCGGTCGAGAACATGTACGCGTCTTCATCGCCGAACCGCGAGAACCCGGCACCCGCCGACCACGTACGGTGGAAGTACCAGTAGTCGTCCACCTTGTTGGGGTTGGCTTGGATGGATCCGGCGTTGAGGTGGTACACGGTCATGCCGTCGGGATCGCCTCGCGACCAGCCGTCGATCCAGTTGCCGTCGGTGAACAGGCTCTGCTCCACCGCCTTGCCGTCTTCCCCTTCCACGCACTCGGTGGGGGAGAAGTCGGGGTCGATCACCCAGCCGAAGCGCATGTCGCCGAACTGGGTGCTCACATGAACGGTGAGCTGGAGGTCGCCTTCCGCGGTGAGGATGGCCTCCTGCCGGTAGCTGTCGAGGTTGCCCTGATGCAGGTAGAAGGCCTTCTCGGTGGGGAAGGTGGAGTAGCGGCCACGACGCACGTTGCAATCGTCGGTGGTGAAGATGTTGCCGTCCGGATCGTTTCCCTCGTCGGAGTCGTGCGACTCCGCGCAACAGAACTCTTCGTACCGCTCTTCCCACCCGGGAACGATCGTGTCGCGGATCCGCACCCCGTTGCTGTTGTAGGGTGCGCTGTCAAACGTGCGACAGTCGATCGGCTGAAGATTGTAGTCGGCCTGAAACTGTGTTTCGGCCGCCACGTGTTCGCCCCAGCATTCCTCCTTGACGAACAGGTCTTCGAGGAGATCCTTCTCGTCCATGTCGTCGAGCTTGTCGTCGAGCGGATCGGAGAGGGCGTAGTCGCACTCGACCGGCGCGTAGTCCTGCTTCACCCGAAGGATGTTCGAGGAGGTGGCCTGCGCGAAGTACATCGCAAACCGGCCGGAGATGGTGGCGTCATGCGGATCGCAGCCAACCAGCAGCGAGAGGACGAGGGGGAGGGCCATGGTTCGACTCCGACCCTGCCCTATAGGCCGGCGCCCCCCCGATCGTCAAGGAGACCGTCAGGGTGGAGCGGTGCAGGATGCGGCCACGCCGTCGCGGTAGTCCGGCCACCGCCAGGTGAACGCGAGCTCCTTTTCCAGCCGGTCGGTCCGGAGCCGCGAACTCGCCGTAAAAAGGCGTAGGTTGTCCGTGGTGAAGCGAGGCTTTCGGCCGAGCCGACTCATCAGCACCTCGTTCTGCCTCGCCGCGCCGAACTGGAACACACTGGGAATCCAGGTGCTCCAGAACCGCACCGGCTTGCCGCCCGTGACCTTGGCCACTGCCGCGAAGAACTCCTTTAGCGTGGGGGTGGAGGGCCCGCTCACGTGCCATATGCCGGGCGAGCCCCGTTCGCCGATCGCCAGGAGTGCGGCGGCGCAGTCGTCGACGTGTACGACAGGAACGTGGTTCCGCCCCTCCCCTGGCAGCCACGCCCGGCCCGCCCGGATGCTCTCCTCCTGCATGAAGCGGAGGCCCGGACCGTAGACCGCCGCGATTCGGACCACATGCACGCGCAGGCCGCTCCGGTCGGCCACCGCCGTGAGGAGCGACTCCGCCGCCACCTTGCTCCTGCCGTAGTCGGTCTGCGGGGCAGGGTCGTAGTCTTCGCCGAGCCAGAGACCGCTGCGGTCGCCGTACACGGCACAGCTGCTCGCATACACGAGGCCGTGCAACCGTGCGGCGTGCCGCTCGGCAGAGGCCGCCAGCTCCTCCGTGCCGCCCCGGTTGAGCCGATCGGCATCCACCTGGCCCCGCCCGCGAAGACCCCCCGCGAGGTGCACCACGAGGTCGGCTCCGGCCACGCCTCGCTCGATCGCGTCTGCATCCTCGATGTGTCCGACCAAGAGCGCCGCGCCCGCCGCACGAACCTCTGCGGCCCCGGCTTCGGAGCGAACGAGGGCGGTCACCGCATGACCGGCCGCGAGGAAGGCCGACACCAGCGGCCGGCCGAGCTGACCGGTGGCACCGGTGACAAAAACCCGCATGGTGCCTACTCCGCGGCGGGGTCGGGGGCGGCGGCGTAGAGCAAGGTTCCCGTCCAGTCCACGCTGTCGGTGGTGTCTTGCTCGTCGCCCAGCCAGAACGTGTCGGGAATGCCGTTGCCGTCGAGGTCGCCGACGAACCCCCGCCCGCGGGTGTCACGCGCGATGCCGTTCACGAAGGGCACCCCAGGCTTGCCGCCGAGTCCGCGCCAGGTGGCGAGCACCCCACCGACCTGCACGTTGATGTCAGCCACGCCGTCGCCGTCGGCATCGGCCGCCGAAACCGAGCCCCCGAACCCGAGCATGCTCTCTACGCCCCCGAGCGTCACGGTGGTGTCGGCGCCATCGCTCCATGCGCTGTCGCCGAAGCCGTCGCCGTCGAAGTCGCCTACGGCCACGCTGCACGCGCCCTCGCACGTAACGAGCTCGTCGACGCCGTCCCCGTCGCGGTCGATCGCCGCCATGTCTCCGGCGACCTCGCCGCTCTCGCTGCGCGCCACGCCCGCCTCCGAGACCCAGGTGAACGCGCCCGCCCCGTCCGACACGACCGCCACCTCGCTCCCGAAGCTGCCGCAGGTGACTAGGGTGCCGGTCACCACGGTCGTGCCCACTTCCGTGAGACCACCGAACCCGTCGACGGCGAGGTGCTGCACCACGGTGCCTTCGGTGCTCTCGTAGAGCGCCCACACATCCGAGCCGCACACCGCGAGATCGAGAGGGATGTCGGTCAACTCCAGCGCGAAGGAGCGAGCCGCCGCCAAGGTTTCGTTGCGCGTGCCGTCGGCCGGCGAACCGTAGAAGGCCTGCAACGCCGGACCGGCGGTGTCGACGAACGACACGACGTCCACCACCCCGTCGGCGTTGAAGTCGCCCACCCACGGGTCGCCGACAAGGCCGAGATCGAAGAGGCCTGTCCACGGGGTGGAAATCTTCCACGACACGGTCTCGTCTTCCGTCGTGTCGGGATCGTCGGCAATGGACGTTCCCACCAGCGCCACCGCCGCCACCCCGGACAGGATCACGTCGGGAAAGCCATCGCCGCTGACGTCGCCCACGGCGATGCGCTCGGCGTCGGGCACGCCGCTCAGCGTGTCGAGTACGAAGGTGCCCACGGCCCGCGAGTACTCCGCACGGTAGAGGCGCCGCTGCGAGGACATAAACACGTCTACGAGGCCATCGCCGTCGGCATCAGCGAGGTCGAGCGCGAGGGTTTCCAGCGGCTCGACGCTGGTCGTGAGGCCGTAGATGAGCTCGACCTCATGAATCTTGGTCACCAGCTGTGCGGTGTGGCCTGCGCCGTCTACCCGGGGGCCCCAGATGAGAATGTCGGGGATGAGGTCCCCGTCGCCATCGAAGTTGCCCAGCATGTGGGACCCCTCGGCAACGCCGAGGTCGGCGTCGGCCTTCGAGGCGGCCTGCCACTCCCCCTCCTGAAGCTGGAAGCGGCGCAGGAGGCCGTCGCCCGTGAGCATCGACACCTCCGCCATGCCGTCTTCGTTCGCGTCTTCCGCGGTGATGGCGTAGGCCCCGAAGTCGGTGTCGAGCACGGCCGTGGGCGTGAAGACGCCGTCGCCGTCGTTCTCGATCCACACCAACGAGGAGCTGTTGGCGTCGGCGAGGAGTACGACGGCATCGACACTGGTGTTGTCGTCGAGCGGCTGCACCACGACATCGACCACCGGCCCGGCGATGCTGCGCCACCCGGCGAGGTAGCTCAGGCCCCCCTCGCCGCGCCCGCGCAACAGCACCGCTTCGTCGGCACTCCACACCACGAGGTCGGAGACCCCGTCGGCATCGAGGTGAACCGACTTCAGCCCTACGACCTCTCCCGAAAGGGCGGCCACCCGAACGGGCGGCCCTCCCGAGGTCGGAGACCACCAAACTTCGTGCTCCCGCGTGACGGCAATCCCCGCTCCGGCCTGCGCGAGCGGTGTGCCCGCGCCGGCCGTGATCCACGCGGGAAAGGCGGTGCGAACGTCGGGGAAGGTGTTCACAAAAGCGGTACCCGAGGCCGCGCCCGCGCTGCCGGACGCATCGACCGCCCAGGCGCCGGCTGTCGGGGCCGACACCTCCGCCCACGCCCAGCCGAACGCATCGGGCGTGGCCACGCTCGCCGCGAGCACTCCCGTGGACACGAAGGTGATCTCCCCGCCGACCACGGCGGCACCCACCTCGTTCACCGCGAAGGCCGGCACGCGCACCCCACCGACCCCGGAGCCATTGCCCACCCAGAGGGCGATCGCCTCGGAGGGAATCACCTCCATCCGCTCCGGCATGCCCTCGTCGGGGGTGCAGCCGTCGCAACCGGGCAACACGAGTAAAACAAGCAGGATGGAGGCTCGCATCAGCCGCCGTACCAGTAGACACGATCGTAGGCGAAGCCTTCGGAGAGTTCGTGCACCTGAACGGCCTCCCCTTCCTCTGATACCCGGAACACTCCGCGGGTGGGCGAGTAGAAGAGCCACGAGCTGTCCCCCGGATCCCACGCACAGCTGGTCACGTCGTCTACGCCGCCCTCAAGGATGACGAGCGCCTTCACCCTCCCGGCAATGAGGTCGTCCACGCTATACACCTCACCGGAGGTGCGGCAGGCGTAGGGCCGGTCTTCGGGGCCGACGAAGACATTCGCACCTCGAGTGGCACTCGTGTCGTAGTCGGGAGCCACCAACTCCTCGTCGCCCCCCTCGAGGATTTTGTAGAGGTCGGGACCACCTTCAGCCACGTCGGTGACGAAGGCCACACGGTCGTTTCCACCAATGAAGAGATTGTCACCGAGCGTGTAGTTGGGGACGACCTCCTCCCCTGCGCTCAAGTCGGCGTTCAACAGGATCACCCCGCCCAGCAGGGCCAAGGCGATCCGCTCGCCGAGGCGGCACAGGTCGTACCGCCCCGTGCCTGTGCCCCCGCCGAGATACTCCGCTCTGCCACCCGCGCGGAGCAAATGAACGGCGTCGACGCCGATGAGCACGCCCGCGCCGCTCTCGGGATCGTACCAAGGGGCGCCCATGTAGATGCCAAGGTCCGCCCACTCCGCTACGACTGTGGCGCTCTCCGCGTGGAAGGCGCGCACGATTCCGCGCTCGCCGCTCGACATCGAGGTCACCCAGCCCACCACAGGCGTGCCCGGCTCCTCCTCGGCCGTGTCGGCCGTGTCTCCCGTGTCATTCCCCCCAGAGCCGCGACCACCACGCGCACACGGCTCGTCGGAGGTACACTTCACCTCGGCCGTTTCGAAGACGTGGCAGGCAACGAGGGACCATAAACTCAGCGCGACCACGTGAGCCTCCGACGAGAACGAACCCACCATAGCAGGGGGGCGGCCATCGCGGCACCCCCCCCGCCGCTGCAAACGCGCCTCGACTCCGCATCGACACTCCAGAGCCGGGCGCGCCCCGCGCCGAGGTCGGGGTCGGCGTCCTGCCACGTGAACCGTTCGCTCATGGCGTTGGCAGCGAGGCGATCGGCAACCTCCGCTGCGGTTGCGTCGGGGTCTTCCCCCAGCGCAAGCACGATTGCGCCGGCCACCGCCGGCGTGGCGGCGCTGGTGCCATAGAACCCCGTCGGGCCGTACGTGAGCGTGGAGAGGCCATCGGGCCCGGCGATGTCGGGCTTCGCGTGCCCGGAACGTGTCGGGCCGCGCGAGCTGAAGGACTCGGGGCCGTTGTGGGCGTAGCCGTCGGCCCGAACCGCCCCGACCGTGAACGCGCCGATGCTGGAGGCCGGATCGGCGAAGCTCCCGCCCGTGGCGCCGTAGAGCTCGCTCCCGCGACTGAGCACGCCCACCTTGACGCCCCCAGCGCCCCGCTTCCGAATCACTTGCAACCACGCCCAATCCGCCGTGTCGGCGCGCATCGAAATGCGCTCCACCGGCCAGCAGTCATCCGCATCCTCCTCCTGCACCGCTTCGGCGCGGCCGATGATCTCGCCCGCTCGGTTCACGGCCCGCACATCGAAGTCGTTGCGCCCGCAGCGCGCGAACTCGTCCCACGACACGTAGGCCGAGCCGCCGCCCGAACCGAGGTACACCGGCAGATAGGCGCTGCCGCCGTCGAACTCCATGAACCCGTCGTGATCGGCGTCGGCCCACTCGCCGAGCCAATGCTCCTCCGCATAGTTGCCGGCGCTCGTCACCAACAGCACGCCGTTCTCGCCTAGGCGCGCAGCGGCGTCGTTGAGCGGACCCGTTCCGTCGTGGAAGGAGTTGTTGAAGAAGGACATCGACATGCTCACCACGTCGATCTCCTCGCGGATCGCCCACTCCACCGCGTTCTCGAAGGTCGTCTGGCCGTTCACGCGTACGAGGTGCAGCTCGGCCTCGGGGGCGAGGTCGTGGATCACCTCGGCACAAGCCACGCCGTGGCTGCCTTCTTCCCAGGTGAACCGCGGGCGTAAGGTGTCCATCGGGCTGTCGCAGCTTCGTTGGGTTTCGCAGTCGTGGGTCTGCGGATTCCCGAGCTCCGCCAGTGCGACCTCCGCGTTGAACCATTGCACATCGAACACCGCCACCTTCACGCCCGCGCCGCCCGCGCCGGCGGCCAACCACGGCGCCACGGCGAGCGCCTCCACGGCTTCGCGGGCGTAGTACGTGTCCACGAACGGGGCCGTTTCGATGCGCCACGGGGTGCCGGGCGGCGGCGGCGCCAACAGCACGCTGCCGTTGTTGCTGGAGGTCAGCGCCCCGGGCCAGTCGGCAACGTCTACCCGCACCCGATCCTCGATGCCGATCTGGGGCAGTTCGGCGTCCATCTCAGCGCCAGAACCGGCCCATCAACTCGGTGCGGGCGAGCACATGGCCGCGCAGGGCGGCGTCGAGCTCCACCCGGCCGGCGCCGGCAGCGAGCGGCGTCATCCGGTCCAGGGCGTAGAGGCGCAGGAAGTAACGGTGGGCGCCTTGCGCGGGGGGTGGGCAGGGGCCGCCGTACCCCACGGCGCCAAAGTCGTTTGTACCCTGAATGAACCCCGCCGCCGCCGGCACCTGCGCCTCAGGCAGCCCGCGCGAGGTGGGCGACAGGTTCCACACGGTCCAGTGCGTCCACACTCGCCGCGGCGCATCGGGATCGTCGAAGATCAGCGCGAGGCTGATGGTGCCTTCAGGCGGGGCGGTCCACGCGAGCGCCGGAGACACATTTTCGCCCTCGCACGTGAAGCGTGCCGGGATCGGCGCGGCCGCCTTCCAGCCGGTGCTGGCGATCTCGAAGAGGAGCGGAAGCATCAGCGCGGGCCTAACGCGCAGGCGGCAGACCGAGGCGGGCCCGATCGAGGACCGACCAGCCCTCGCCGCCGAGCAGCGCCACCGAAAGGGCGCCCAACCGTTGCAGCAGGCCCACGATCGGCTGCACGTCGATGGCGGAGGCGGGCAGCACCAGCGCGGCGGCGAAGGGGCGCTGGAGCCGCGCCAGAGCCTCCACGGCATCGAGCGGAAGGTGCTGAGCGTCGAACTCCACGGCGAGGTGGGTGAAGGAGAGCTCGGCGAGCGCGGGCGTCCACGCGCGCGTGAGCAGCCAGCGGGTGGGTGCGGGGCTTTCGTCCAGCGCCCGCGCCGTTCCGGAGAGGTCGCCCAGATTGGCCTCCACCACGGACTGAAGGGGTCCGTCGCCGCCAACCTCGCGGAGTTGCCACGGATCCAGCACCACCTGCGGGGGGTCGAGCGCGCTGGAGCCCGGATGCGACCAGGCGTCGGGCGGAGCGCCGGGGCAGCCCGGCCGCGCGGCGCACACGTGGCACGAGCCATAATAGCGGTCCGGCTCTTCCGGACCCGTGGGGCGACTCGGCACCGGGGCGTCGGGGAGCGCGGCGAGCAGGAGGCACGTAGGGAAGGTGCCGGGGACGGGCAGCAGCGGGACCCCCGCGGAGCGCGCGGCCCGCGAAGCCGCCTCCAGGGCCGCGGCAACGCCTTCCGCATCCACGAGGGAGTCGGGCCCGCTCAGCTCGACACCATCAAGCCCGGCGACGCGCTTCAGCACCGCGCGGAGCGCCGCCCCGAGGCCCGCCCCGGTGGGCGGCATCTGCACCACGAGGCGTACGCGCGCGCCTTCGGCGAGGACCTCCTGCACCGAGGCGGCATCGAGGCGGCTCAGCTCGGCGACCGACACCGAGACCCGAAGCACTTCGCCCCCGGCACCGCGTGCGACCCGCCACCCCTCCGCCAGCTCGGCCAACCCGCACGTCGGCGGAAGGCGGCCGCTCGTCACCAGCCGGCCCCCTCCGGTCCGCCGCGCGACCCGATGTCGCTGCGTGTCCCGTCGGCGTCCTCGAAGCTGGGGTCGCCGGCGTCGATCAGCGCCGAGCCGCGACGAAGGTTCAAGTCCCAGTCCAAGGCCGACGCGCCGGAGGTGTCCGTGTAGGTCGGGTCGGCCTCGATGTTGCCCTCCGCGCCCACCGGGGACACGAGCCCGAGGAACGGGATGTCCCCATTGTCCCACAGGTTGCAGTACTCGAACGTGAAGATAGTGGCCGGGTACGTGGGATCGAACGCCACCGCCGAGCCCGACTCGAGGCCGGCGATGGCGCTGCTGTTCCCCGAGATGCTCACGTTCACGAACGTGGGGTAGCCGTAGTAGTACCCGTACGCTGCGCCCCCGCCGCCGGAGGTGGTCGCGGAGACCCGATTGCCGACGATGTCGGCATTCTCGATGTAGGCGCCGTCGTAGCCAACGAACAGGCCGCCGCCGTACGCGGCGACGGTATCCACCCCGCCCGTCACGTTGTTGGCCACCACCAAGTTGGTGAACGTGGGCGTGGCGTAGTCGCCCAGCATCCCGCCCGCGCCGTAGGCTCCGTAGGCATCGATCCGGTTGTCCACCAGCTCTACGTTCTGGTACCAGCCCTGCGCGCCGTAGATGTACAGGCCCGCACCGTACCCGTATGCACCTTCGCGGAAGCGGATGATGTTGGCGGAGCTGGAAAGGCCCACCACGTCGGCGGCGCCCCCGCTGACATAGAGGCCCGCGCCCACGCCCGCCCCGTAGTAGTTGTTCGCGGGAAAGTCGATCTCGTTGTCGGTGATTGTGATGTCGACAAGCGTGGGCGACGAGCGCACGAGGGCCATCCCCGCGCCGTAGTTGTAGGGGTAGTACGCGTAGGTCGACATCTGCGCATTTCCGCGAATGACCACCCGCTCCATGACGAAGCTCGAGTCTTCCGCGTAGAGCCCGGTTCCGTAGCAGGACCCGACCGAGTTCGAGCAGGTGTTCCCTTCGATGACGAGGTCTTGAAGCGTGGGCGAGGCGCCCCGGATGTAGACACCCGCACCCGTTGCGTCGTCGCCCCCCGTGATGGTCAGCCCGGAAACCAGCGCGGCGGTGCTCTCGCGGGTGTCGAAGCTCAGGACGGGACCGTTCTCCGGCACCCCCGTGACGATCGTCACTTCCGCACCCTCCACCCCGATGAGCTGCACGTCGTCGCCACCGAAGTCAATGTTGTCGGTGTAGGTGCCGGCGGCCACACAGACGGTGTCGCCATCCTGCGCGGCACCCACCGCGTGCGACGGCAACGCGTAGTCGGCCGGCACGCGGAAACCGCCGTCCGTCAGTCCGTCGCAGTCGTTGTCGAAGCCGTCGCAGGGAACCAGAGTCTCGTCGCCCATGGGATTCACGGTCGCGTTGGTGTCGTCGCAATCCTCATCGTTGTGCACGAGGCCGGCCACCGTTTCGCCGCAGGTGTCTACCGGTGCGTTCGGATCGCCGTAGTTGTCGCCGTCGGCATCGGTGAACTGCACCTCGACGACGTCTTCGTCCACCTCGCCGTCGCAATCGTTGTCCACTCCGTCGCACACTTCGGAGGCGCCCGGGAACACCGTCGGGTTCTTGTCGTCACAATCCTCGTCCACGCCGTAGCGGTCGTCGTCACCGTCGGGACCGAGTTCGACCGTAGAGCCGGTATCGCAGGCGGGGAGAAGCGAAAACAGAAGGGGAAGGATCATCCGGCCAGCCTACCACGCCCCCCCCCGAGCCGCGAGGGGCGGCGAAGCCCGCCCGGGGAGTTGCCGGGCAGACGCCCCTCGCCCGAAGGCCCTACTGGCTGATCATCTTTTTCAGATTTCCGTACTGTTTCACCTTGAACCAAGTGAGCTCGCCCCGGCGCCAGTATTGCCAGCCCACGTGGGCCATCCGCACGTAGTTTGCCCCCCACGCAAGGTAGAACACCTTGTCGATGTTCTCGGGCTTCTTCCAATGCTCACGTTCGTCGATGAGCTTGCGGATGAACTTTTTAGGGACGAAGTTCTTCGAGGCGAGGCAGTAAATCGCGAGGTAGAAGCGGTCCTCGTCGCTGCGGGGCCAGTCCATCGACACCCGGAACTGCTGCCAACTCTTGGTGGCGCGGCCCTCCACCTCGTCGGGATCGAGCAGGCCGTCGGCCAGCATCTTGCGGGTGAGCGTGGTGTGCGGAAAGTAGTTGAGGCTGTAGAAGTAGATGCTGTATGGGCGCGGTAGCTCCAAGAGAAACTCCGCCGTCTCCAGCTTCATCTCCTCGGTGGCGTAAGGGTTGTCGACGATCACGTCGTAGACGATGTCCATCTGCAAGGTCTTGTTGAACTCGCCGAACTTGAGGATTGCCGTGTTTCCGGGGCTACGATTGTGGATCTCTTTGGACTCCTTGGAGCTGCCCGATTCGATGCCCGTCTGCACCCGAATCAGCCCCGCCTCCTTGAGCTTCACCAGCATGTCCTCGCGGAGCATCGGCGGGATCAGCAGGCACTCAAACGGCACCCCAATGCGGGAGGGGTATTTCTCCAGAAACTCGTCCATCCACTGCTGCCCAAAGGCGAAGCTCGTGTCGTCGTCGATCTTCACGCGCGCAACCTTCGGAAAGGTCGCCTTCATGTGTTCGAGTTCGCCGAGGATGTGCTCCACGGAGCGGGCCCGGTAGAAGTCCTTGCCCTTCTCGTCGTACACGTCGCGAAGGATGGAAACGTAGCAGTAGGAGCAGTTGTAGGGGCACCCGCGGCTGAAGTAGATGCGGTACTCGGCGCTCCTCTTCCAGGGCTCCTCAATCGTCATCTTATTCGCTTCGATATAGTACTTATTCTCGTCGCGCGTGTCGGGGTAGGGCAGCCAGTCCATGTCCTTGATCAGCGGACGCGGCTTGTTCACGTGGATCTTGCCGCCCTTGTTGGCGTACACGTTCGGGATGTTGGTGTCGTCCGTTTGGTCGCGCAACGCGTTGCAAAGGTCGATCACCGCCACCTCCCCTTCGCCCACCACCACGTAGTCCACGTAGGGAATGCACTCCTCCGGACAACTGGTGGGGTGGATGCCGCCCCACACGATCGGCGTGGTGGGGAACGCCTCCTTGATGCGCGCGGTTACGTCACGGGCCATCGGAAACAGCGAGGACATGAAGCCGAGACCGATGAGATCGGCCTTCTTCTCGCGGATCACACCCAAAGCAAGTTGGATTTCGGCCTCGCTCGGCATCTCCAGCATGTTGTGGCGCCAGTCGCGCAAAAAGATGATCGACGTGTCGTAGCCCTCGCGATCCAAGGCCGCGGAAATGTAGCGAATGCCGGCGTTTTCGACGGAGTAGATGGTGAGGAGTACCACCGAGAGTCGCTTCTTCGTTGCGGCGGGAGTCGTGCTGGGAGCTGCGGAGACCATGCTTGCCTCGGAGGGGGGTTCAGGCCACGAG
Organism: Deltaproteobacteria bacterium; assembly: GCA_947484175.1. Classification (GTDB taxonomy): domain Bacteria; phylum Myxococcota_A; class UBA796; order UBA796; family SXON01; genus SXON01. The sequence continues at coordinate 33,752 of CANKOI010000012.1, read as the reverse complement.
CATGCGGAAGCCGGCGGTGGCCTTGCGCATGAAATCTTTGGGCGACTGGATCTGGGTGATGTTGCGGGCCACGAACTTCGGGCGCCAATAGAAACGTTTGTAGGCGAGGTCGAGCAGCTCGCGCAGCTCGGCGCGGGTGAAGTGTTCGTCCCACACCTGCGCCTTGAAGTCTTCGCGCGGCGCACGCATGAAGTCCATCCACGGGGTGACGTCGAGCACGCCATCGCGCTCGCCCTCGTCGTAGAGGGTGGTGCCCGGAAACGGCGTGAGCACGTTGAACATCACAAAGTCGGGGTCGAGCTTGATGGAATAGGCGATCGTATCCATCACGTCGTCGCGGCTGCGCTCCACGGGCGTGCCGATCATGAAGTAGGCCACGGTGTTGATGCCCACCTCGCGACAGAGCCGGAAGGCGCTCTCGATCTCGCGCACCGTGACGTCTTTCTTGAGCCGGAGAAGCCCCTCTTCGGTGCCCTGCTCCACGCCGAACTGGATGCGCTGACAGCCCGCCGCCTTCATCTTCTCCAGCAGCTCGCGCGTGACACCCTTTACGCGGAAGCGCACCGTCCACTGGAGCTTCTGGCCGCGACGGATGATCTCGTCGCAGAGGTCGATCACGCGCTGGTTGGTGATGTTGAAGGTGTCGTCGACGAAGTAGAACTCTTGAATGCCGAGGTCGAGGCAGGCCTGAATCTCGTCGCACACGCGGCCTGGCTGCATCACCCGGTAGCGGTGGCGAGGCGTGTTGCAGAAGGTGCAGCGGTAGGGACAGCCGCGCGAGCTGATCAGGGTGGTGAAGATGCCGCCCTTGCCCATCACGTCGTAGTAGCGGCGGTAGTCCACCAGCGTGCGGTCGATGACCGGGTAGTCGTCGAGCGAGTTGCTGAAGTAAACGTCTTGCTCGGGGATGGGATCGTCGGGGTGGCACATCGTGCCGGGAATGCCGCGCGGCGTTTCTCCCTTGGCCCAGGCGTTGCAGAGGTCGAGCATCGGCTTCTGCCCCTCGCCCTTCACCACGGCGTCTACCCCGGGAAGCCCCACGCACTCCCGCGGGAAGTCGCTCACGTGCGGGCCGCCGACCACGGCGTACCGGGCGCCGGCCTTCTTCGCACACTGCACGGTCTTGAGCACGTCTACGAGCTGCACGGTGAACGCGGTGACGCCCACGACATCCGGCTTCCAGTCCCGCACCTTCTGCTCGAGCACGTCGTACTCGAGGTCGTCGAGCTGCGCGTCGAGGATCGTGATGTCGAAATCGCTGTGATCCTTGAGCACCTGGGCGATCGCCATCAGCGCAAGCGGAGGATAGCTGAGGTTCTCGGCTGAAACAGCTTCAGGAACCTCACTCTCGACAGTGTGCTTCGCGGGCGGGCGGATCAGCATGACGCGCATGGACACGAACCTCGACGGGTGATCCTCGCCCGCCGAGGGGGAGGATCGCAAGGCCGGATCGTGGCAGTTGGGGAAAATGGTGGCGCGGCGCACACGATGCGGGGTCGTTCCGCGATTCAAGCCGGTACGATTCGACTCGCCGCGGCGCGCAGGAGGGCGTGGTGGAGCGCGTGCCCCCCCCGGCTGGCCACGAGGCGTACGCGGGGCGATCCCGGTATCAGCGCAAGGTCGCCGAGGGCGTCGAGGGCCTTGTGACGCACCACTTCGTCGACCGCGCGCTGCCCGCCGGGGTTCAGCGGTCCGTCGTCGTCGAACACGAGGGTGTTGTCGAGGGAGGCGCCGCGCACGATGCCCAAGGCGATCAGGCGTTCGGCATCACGCCGGAAGCCGAAGGTGCGCGCCCACGCGAGGTCGCTGCCGAACACGGCCCGCGGGGCGCCGGCCCATCGCTGCGCGCCGATCGCCGGATGGGGAAAGTCCACGCTCACGTCGAGCTCCAACCCCGCGCACGGATGAAGCTCCGCCCAGGACTCTCCACGTTCGACCCGCACCGGCGCCTCCACCGTCCACCTGCGAGGCGGACCAGGCAGCCTCGCCGTGCCCGCCTTGGAGAGGGCGCCGAGCCAGGCGAGCGCGCACCCGTCGAGGATGGGAAGCTCGTCGCCATCGACCTCTACCCGCAGGCTGTCAATGCCCACCGCCACGATTGCCGCCAGCAGGTGCTCCACCAGCGCGATGCGAGCGCCGTGAGCGCCCAGCGTGGTGGCGAGGGTGGTGTCGACGACGTTCTCCGGCGTGGCCGCGATCTCCACGCCTCCCGTTAAGAACACCACCCCGTCGCTCCCTGGAAGGAGCCGGGCGAGACGGCGCTCGCCCGTTCTCAAGCCCACCCCCGCGACCTCCACCGGCCGCGCTACCGTCGTACGCACGTTCATCGCGGCGTGGCACCGGGCAGGCCCAGCACCTGAGCGCCCACCTCCACGGCATGTTCGCGAAACCAACCCTGCCGCGTTTCGACCGCGTAGAGCGCTGCGCCGCCCGACGGAATGAGCTGCGTATCGAAGGGCTGCATGTCGGCAACGTGGATCACCCGCCCCTCGGCCCCGATGTACGCGATCGAGAGCGGAAGGGGGGTGTCCTTCATCCAGAAGGTGAGCTCGCGAGCCCGTGGGTACACAAAAACCATCCCCTCGTCGGCCGCGAGCGCGGTAACGCCCATCAAGCCGTGGCTGCGTTCGTCGGGCGTGTCGGCCACGTGCGCGCGCAGGACGGCCCCGCCGAAGGTGAGCGACCTGATCTCGCCGTGCGCGGCGACCGCAGGAACCGGAGCCGCGGGCGGCGAAACATCCTCCGCCCCTGCGACCGCCACCAAGACAATGACCATCATGGGCCGAAGAGCCCGGTGCCGGTGTAGCCCACCAGCGCCGCACCCCCGCTGGTCAGTGTGCGACCCTGCGGCGTGCGCTGAAGCAGGCCCTCGCGGATGAGGAACGGCTCGTAGACTTCCTCGATGGTGTCGGGCTCCTCGCCGATCGCGGCGGCGAGGTTGCTGAGGCCCACCGGCCCGCCGTCAAACCGGAAGGCGATGGTGTGCAGGATTTTCCGATCCATCGCGTCAAGGCCGCGCGCATCGACCTCGAGGCGCACGAGCGCCGACTGGGTGAGCTCCAGCGTGATGCGGCCGTCCCCCTCGATCTGCGCGAAGTCACGGAGGCGGCGCAACAGCCGGTTGGCGATGCGAGGCGTGCCCCGCGAGCGCAACGAGAGCTCGGTAGCCGCATCGTCGACGAGGGTGAGCCCGAGGCGCTCCGCGCTGCGCAGCACAATGCGCTTGAGCTCGGCGGGCGTGTAGAAATCGAGCACGGCGTGAATGCCGAACCGGGCCCGGAGCGGGCTGGTGAGCAGCCCCGACCGCGTGGTGGCGCCGATGAGCGTGAACCGTTGCAACGGGATGCGCACGCTGGAGGCGCCCGGACCGCTTCCCATCACGATGTCCAGATGGAAGTCTTCCATCGCGGGGTAGAGGATCTCTTCAACGACACGGCTCAGGCGGTGGATCTCATCGATGAACAGCACCTCGCGGGGGCCGAGGCTGGTGAGAATCGCCGCGAGGTCGCCGCCCCGCTCGAGCGTGGGGCCCGCGGCGGTGCGCATGGTCACGCCCAGCTCCTCCGCGAGGATGTTCGCGAGCGAGGTCTTGCCTAGGCCTGGCGGCCCGCTCAGGAGTACGTGATCAAGGGGCTCGCCACGCTGGATGGCCGCACGCACGTACACCCGCAGGTTGTCCTTTACGCGCTCCTGCCCCACATAGTCGTCGAGCCGGCGCGGCCGCAGCGCCGGGTCGACAGGTTCAATCTCGGCGGGGTCGACGAAACGGCTCACGGCCGCGTGGCATATCCCGGCCGGCGCCCCCCTACGCGCTTGTGGTTACGCCGCGCCGATGCGCAGCGTCGACAAACTGTATCGCGAGCTTGTTCAGCGGGAGGGGCTGCCCGCTCGCCTACGCGGCGCTCTCCGCTTCGCCGCCGTCCTCACCCGAAAGATGCACCGCGACTCGATCTTCGTGCGAGCGGGCACCCTGTCGTATTGGAGCCTCGTGGCGCTGGTGCCGGCCGCGGTACTCACGGTCCTCGTGTTGCGGAGCCTCGGGCTGGAGTCGTGGTTCTCGTTCTCCACCTTCGCCGGCCGGGCCCTGGCGGCGCTCCTGCCGCAGTGGGACGCCGTGGGTCTTCCCGCCGAAGTGGACGCCCGTAAAATCGGGGTGATCGGGCTCGTGGTGGCCTTCGCTGCGAGCACCCGCATCTTCCTATCGGCCGAGGAGGCGTACAACCGCATCTTCAGTTCCCGCGCCCGGAAGCCCCTCACGACTCGCCTCGCGCTGTACTACGCCACCCTCACCATCGCCCCAGCCATCACGGCGTTCGGCTTCTCGATCACGGCATCGGCCACGGGCGCCCAAACCCTCCAGCGCCTCACTCCGCTGCTCGTCACCATGGCCGCCTTCACGTTCGCCATCCGCGCCATCCCCGACGCCACCGTGCGATGGCGGAGCAGCCTGATTGGCGGGGCGGTGTCGGCGTTGGCGTTCGAAGGGGTGAAGGGGGGGTTCTCCGCCTATGTCATGGCCTTCACGGCCGCGGGAGCCGCCGAGGTGATCTATGGCTCCCTCGCATTCGTGCCGGTGCTCCTCACGTGGGTGTTCGCCGTATGGGTGATCGTGCTGGTCGGGGTGGAGGTGGCGTGTGTCGACCAGCGGTGGGTAGACCTGAGCCGCGCCGAGGACCGCCTGTTGTCCGGGTCCGAAAACCGCGTGCCCGACGCTTTCTTCGCCCTGCAGGTGGCATTGGTCATCACTGCACGGTTCCGGGCCGGTGAGGGGCCCAGCGCGGAGCCCACCATCACCGAAACGCTGCGCAGCGACCCCGACCACGTGGCCACCGCGCTGAACACCCTCGAAGCCGCCGGGCTGGTGGCCCGCACCGACCGAGGCTTCCTGCTCGCTGCCCCCGGCGAACTCCTGACGGCCAATGAACTGCTCTCCCGGTACCGCCAATATTCACAACCCGCCGTGGACGACAGCGCTCCCGGAGCGCATCTCGCCCAGGCCGCGCTCGCCACACCCACGCTCGAACGTTCTCTGGCCGCACTGGTGTCCCCCTGAGAAGCCGCGTGGCCCTCACCGCCCTCGCGCTGGCGGCGGTCGCCCTGCCGGGGGCGCTGCTCGCGCCGATGCTGGTCCCGGGCGTGGCTCGCTCCCACGGCGCCGCCATCGAGGCAGCGGCGTGGTGCCGTGAGGGTCTCTGCGTGGTGGGCGGCCTGCAGGCCGGACGCATTCAGGCCGAAAGCGCCGTCCTCCGTTGGAGCGGCGTGCTCCTGCTCCGCAACGTGACCGTCCACAGCACCGAGAGCGGCACGGGCACGGCGGCTCGCTCCGCCCCCACTGCCGAAGTGTCGCTGAGCGAGATGCCCACCCTCCCCTTCGTGCGCAGCGTGGAGGTCGAGAACCTCGTCGTGGAGGGCCTCCCCCTGCCCCCCCTCTCGGGCGAGGTGCTGCCCCGACGAAAGCTGTACGGCGAAGGCGCCAGCGTGGAGGGCGACCATGTTCGACTCAAGTTCGAGAGCCCCTACGGGCCCGTGGAGCTTCGGGTAGAGCCGGGAGAGGCGGCCGGCGAAAGCTCCGTGTCGGCCACCTGCACCTGCACCTACCAGAACGACGCCCTTGGGGGCACCCTGTCGAACCTCGCCGTGTCGGCCAGCGGGAGGCTGGCCAATCGCGAGTTCGACGGCGTCGTGACGGTTGAGGGCGTATCGGTGGACGTGCATGCCACCCTGCGGGGCCTCGACGACGCGACGGGCCGATTCCGGCTCGGCACCACCCCGATCGCGCAGGTCTACACCATCTTCGCCGGCGTGATGCCCGACTTGCGGAAGGCCGAGATGCGGGGCACGATCTCTGCGACCGGCCGGTTCACCCTGCAGCCGCCCTCGATCCATGTCGAGCCGGTGGTGGAGGGCTTCGTGGTGCAGGGTCTCGTGGGCGATGAGTACCGCCGCGGCACGTTCACGTGGATGGGGCACGATGCCGACGGTGACTACGTTCCCGTCCGAGGTGGGGACGGCACGGACGACTGGCTGCCGTTGGCGGCGATGGGCGAGTTTCTGCCCATGGCGGTCATCGCCGCGGAGGACTCCGCCTTCCGCCGGCACGGCGGCTACGATCTGGAGGGGATGCTGGAAGCGGCCGACGCCAACGAGCAAGCGGGGGTCGTGGTGCGAGGCGGAAGTACGCTGACCCAACAGCTCGCGAAGAACCTGTTTTTGACCGGCGAACGCACGTACGCTCGAAAGCTCCGCGAGCTGCTTTACTCCGTGGAAATGGAGCGCGAGCTGGGCAAGGAGCGCATCCTTGAGCTGTACCTGAACGTGGTGGAGTGGGGGCCCGCGTTTCACGGGGGGAAGGCAGCCGCAGAGGCCTACTTCTTGAAGTCTCCGACGGGATTGCGCGCCGAAGAGGCAGCCTTCCTTGCCAGCATCCTCCGCAACCCGCGGGGGGGGTGGTGGAAGGAGTACCAGGGCGGGCGGGTGAACGGGCGCCGCCTCGCGTGGATCATCGACAACATGGTGGGCCTCCACCCGACAGTGCGGCGAGAGGCGCTCGAACACGAAGTGCGCTTCGTGCCACCGGACGTGGAGTAGGACGTGGGGAACGAGCGCGGCGGGGGGGGAGCATGGGGGGGGGCACGGGCGCTCGTAGTGGCGGCGCTCGTCGCGGCGGGGGGCGGGGCCGCGCTGGCCGGAACCACCCTTGGGAAGGCCACTCCGGTGGTGGACCCAGGCCACGCAGGGCTGCGACACTGGTTCGAGGCCCTGGAGCGCACCCGCGACGGCCGCAGCGTGGCGCGCTCGCTCCACTACGGCGACAGCACCATCGTGGCCGACGGCATCGCCCGCACCGTGCGCTCGCGCCTGGTCGAACGCTTCGGCGACGCCGGCCCTGGCTTCGTGAGCGCCGGACTCACCCCCCAATGGAACCAGCGCAGCGACATCACGAGCGCACGCAAGGGGGGTTGGGAGTGGCGCACGATCCTCTTGGGCGGTGCCGGAGGGCGCTACGGCCTGGGCGGCATCGTGGGGATCGTGAGCAGCGGCTCGGCCACGATCCGCGCCATCCGTCCGACCGGTGAACCCGTTCCGCAACGGCATGTGGAGCTGTGGTACCAGGGCGGTGCCGGCTACGGCAGCTACTGGGTGAATGTGGATGGACGGGAGATCGGCCGCGGGTCCGCGGCCGCCACCGCCACGGACGACCGCCGCTTCCAACTCGATGTGCCCGAAGGCTTCACCACCCTCACGTTCGGTTCCGCGGGCGGTACCGTGCCCTTCTACGGGTTCGTTCTCGAAACGGGTCGCGCGGGCGCCACCTGGGAAGCCCTAGGGATCACCGGCGTGGGCAGCAAGTCGTTTTCGACGTTCGCCCGCGAGGCGCTGCGACCGCAGGTGGAACAACGGCGGGCCGACCTCCTCGTCGTGATGCTGGGTGGCAACGAGGCCAGCTACCCCTCGCTCCTGAGCAAGAGCGGTGTTGCCTACGAGCCCCTCTTCGACGCCGGACTGCGCACCATCCTCGCCGGCCGGGGAGAGTCCTCCTGCCTAGTCCTCACCCCGCTCGATCAGGGCTTCCTCGACGAGGTAGACGGCACGCCGAAGTCCCGCCCCGGCATGCCGAACCTCGTGGCGGCCCAAGCCCGGGTGGCCGCCGCCCACGGCTGCGCGTTCTGGAGCACCTGGGAGGCGATGGGCGGCAAGGGCAGCGCGTTGGTGTGGGGGCGCACGCGCGGCTTGGGCACCGGCGACTACGTGCACGTCACCCCGGCCGGCCTCGAGCGCATCGGCACTCTCCTCGCTGACGCTCTGCTTCAGGAGTACGACGCGTGGGCGGCGGGCCGCTGAGGCGCGCGCTCACCGCAACGGTCCCTGGAACAGCGGTTGGCCGTCTCATTATTCTTGCAATCTTGCCGGGGTAGTGCAAGAATACAAGGATGATGGCTCGGGCCCGCCACCTCCGTGCGATCCGAGCGCTCCTCGACGCCTTCCCGGTCGTGGGACTCCTCGGTCCACGTCAGTGCGGAAAAAGCACGTTGGCCCGTATGATCGCCGACGAGACTGCGGGGAGCGTCGTGTTCGATCTGGAGGACCCCGCCGTCATGGCCGCGTTCGCGGAGCCCGGGCTCGCGCTGCGAAGTCGCACCGGGCTCGTGGTCTTGGACGAAATCCAGCATGCGCCCGGGCTCTTCCCGCTCTTGCGCGTGCTTGCGGACCGTCCCGCACGCCCCGCCCGCTTCCTGCTCCTCGGCAGTGCCTCCCCGGAGCTCCTTCAGCAAGGCGCGGAGTCGCTCGCCGGCCGAATCGCTTGGTACGAACTGGAGGGCTTCGCGCTCGACGAACTCGCCGACCCGGGGTTGCTACACGTGAGGGGCGGCCTGCCACCCAGCGCCCTCGCGCACGATGACGCCGCGGGAGCGTTGTGGCGCGACCAGTACCTGCGCAACCTGCTGGCGCGCGACCTCCCGCAGCTCGGCCTGAAGCTCCCTCCGCCCTCCGCCCGGCGCTTCTGGACCATGCTCGCCCACACCCACGGTCGTGTGCTCAACGTGAGCGAGCTGGCCCGCGCGTTCGGCATCGGAGATCACGCCGTGCGCCGCGTCCTCGACCTGTTTGAGCATGCCCTTCTGATCCGTACTCTCCAGCCTTGGTTCGTCAACGCGGCGAAGCGTCAGGTCAAATCGCCCAAGGTCTACGTGGCCGACACCGGGGTCCTCCACTCACTTTTGGGCCTCGACACGCGCGATGCGGTCGAGTCCCACCCCGGCGTGGGGTCGTCGTGGGAGGGCTTCGCACTGTCGCAGGTCGCCGCTCGCCTCGGCGTTCCCCGTGACCGGTGCTGGTTCTGGGGCACACAGGCCGGCGCCGAGCTCGATCTCTATGTGGAGATGGGCGGGCGGCGGCTGGGCTTCGAGTTCAAGCGCACGGAGCGGCCGTCCACCACCAAGTCGATGCACGTGGCGCTCGCCGACCTGCGGCTCGATCGCCTCGTCGTCGTGCACGCCGGCCTGCTCAGCTACCCGCTGGCCGAGCGGATCGACGCGATTGCGCTGTCGCGGTTGTGGACGGACCTCGACGCGGGCGGGTGAGGCTCCGCGCCTACGCGGTTCTCGTTGCCTGTCGCACGCCTTCACTCCGCCGCGGTCAACACCGTGAACAGCCGGGGAGCGGGAGTAGCGCAGTTGCCGCAGGAGAGGCCGAGAGCCCACGTTCCGGAATCGGTCACGCCCGTGAAGGGCTCCGTGCCCGCCAACTCCGAAAGGTCGGCGGAGGCCTCGCGGCCGATCGGCATCGACCACCGGGCGTCGACCACCCCGTCGAGGTCGTAGATGTGCTCGGCGAGGGCGTCGGGGGCCAGACTGCTGTGCACGACGAACAATGAATCCACGCTCTTGGATGCCAGGTCGCCCCCCAATCCATCCACGATCACCGCACCCCAATCCACACGAAGCGCCGCGGTACCCGCAGGCACTGCCAGCTTCGACTCGCCAAGCTCCACCGAAAGCTCCAGGCGGCTCGGGGCGCTCAGCTCCACCGCCGACTGGCCGACTCCATCGCCCGCCACCACCTGGTGCACCGCGCCCAAGCCACCATCGACCGGGTTGATCAACACGAGGCCCCATGTCTCCCCGCTCTCCGCGAGTCGCTCGGGCACGTCGTTGGCGCCATCGAGGAGGTGGAAGTCGCGCAAGGCACAGACGGGCTCGTCGGCCAAGCAGGTGGTGAAGAGACTGAGCGCGGCCTGATCGAGACGCTCGTTGGCCAGCCCATCGAGGAGCTCCCCCATGTCGGCTCCGTGCGCCGCGAAGAGCCATGCCGCGGCGCGCTCTCCGCTTCCGCTCATCGAGCGACCGTACACGTCGGTGCCGAGACCGTGCCAATCGAAGCTGACCTCTGCGCTCAGGTCGAGCTCCACGACGGAAGGGACGATCGACGCCTCCAACACGAACTGGTGGTCGTCACCGATCACCACGTCGATCGGACCCACCTCAGCCGCGACGGATTCACCAGAGTCACAGGCGGCGAGGAACAGCAGCGCAATCACACTCCAAATGTGCCCGCTGCGGACCAAGTCGATGACAAGGGAACGTCAACCCCTCCGAGCCCTACTCGTTGGGCTCCACGACGTTGAGCCAGAGCCGCTTGGCCGCGAGTAGCTCGACAGCGTCGGGCATCAGCTTGCCGGCGACCGCCTCGGCGCGGAGGATCTGCAGGGCTCCCTCCGGGGACGCGGCCCTCCGGTAGGGGCGGTCGCCCGCCGTCAGGGCGTCGAAAATGTCGGCGATCGCCATCAGGCGCGCGCCGTAGGGAATCGCCTCGCCCTTGAGCCGGCGTGGATAGCCCGTGCCGTCGAGCTTCTCGTGGTGGGCATAGGCCAACGTGGGCACGTTCCGCAGCTCCCTCGTCCAAGGGATGACCCTCAGGAAGCGGTACGTGTGCTCCACATGGCGCTCGATCTCCAAGCGCTCCTCCGGGTCGAGGGTGCCGGTCGGGATGCACAGGCGGCGAACCTCGCGGGCATGGAGGACCGGCTCCGTTTCGCTCAGGCGCCAACGCTCAGCGACCAGCTTGATGGCGGCGGCCTCGGGCTCTCCCACCCGCCCGAGCCGGTTGAGCCGACGAACCAACGTGAGGTCCTCAGAGAGTTGGGCCAAGCGGGCGGGCAACATCGAGTCGGCCGTGTTCTCGCGGATGGCTTCAAGCTGGGCCTGCAACGTGGCCACTCGGAAACGCTGTTCGATGTGCGTCAGCTCCCAAGGGTACAGTCGGGCCGCCTTCAACAGCACTTCCTCGCGCACCCCCACCTTTCCGAAGTCGTGGAGCAGCGCCGCGTAGTGCAGCTCCGTCAGCTCCCGCTGCGAAAAGTTCACATGGGCAAACGCAGGCTCCTCAGAGGCGCTCACTTCCCTTGCCAAGAACTCGGTGAGCTGCGCCACCCTGAGGCTGTGCCCTCCCGTGCTGGGATCGCGGGCTTCGATCGCCGAGACCGAGGCCTCGACAAAACCATCGAACAGCACGGTGATTTCGCGGTAGAGCCGATAGTTCTCCAAGGCCACCGCGGCCTGCGAAGCCACCGAACGGGCCAGAGCGAGGTGCTGCTCGCTGAAGGCCGCGACCCGCTCGAAGCTGGCCAGCCGGATGCCGGGGGCCTGCTTGTGGTTCACGAACAGCAGCACCCCGATCACGCGCCCGTCGCGATCCATCAACGGAACGAGCATGGCGCTGCGGGTTTCGTAGCCGGTGGCGGCGTCGAAAGTGCCCGACGGCCGGTAGGGCACATCTGCCGCCAACGCACGAACGTCGGGGATGTTCACGGGCAGCACCCGGTTGGCCACAAATCCCACGAGGCTGGTGTCGTCGACCGGGATGAATTCGCGGGGCGCGAAGTAGGGAACCGTGTCGTTCTGGGCCGCAACGAACCGCAAATGGCGGACCGCGCGGGTACCGCCGAGGGTGCCTTCCGAGGCCACCGCCGGCTCCTCCATGAGGTAGAAACTGGCGCCGTCCGCCCGAACCGCCCGCCGGCTGTGGGTCAGCACCTCGCCGACCAGCAAACTGCGGTCGGTGATGGCCGACAGCGCGTACCCGATCTGGTTGAGCACCGAGATGATTTCGCGCTCTCCGTCGGCCCGTGCGCGCAACAGTTCGTGCTGCACAAGGTTTCGTAGCGCACGCGGCAGGCGACGCTCCACGTCGTCGGGCGGGATCACGTCGAACCCGGTGACCGTGTTGTCGTAGGAGATCACGATGCACTGGTTGTTCAACTTGGCGCGGCTCGGGAGCTGCGAGAGGTCGACCACGTGGATGCGCACCACCCCATCGGTGGACATCACCTCGTCGCCGCGCACCATCACTCCGCCCACCGCGGCCGTCGCCCGGGCCACCACGCCATTGAACGGCGAGTTGGCCGGCAGGAGCACCACCTCTACGGAAGGCGCCTCACCGAACGACTGCGTGATGTCTCGAGGCGCAGGCACGGCTCCGGGACTAACCCAACTCGGGGAGGCTGGGGGGATGGGTGCGCTCCACTTCCTCGGCCAGCGCGACTAGATCCACGATCAGACCGTCCAAGTCGGCGAGGTGCGCGGGCGCCGGTGAGGTGATGCGCGACACCAAGGCGCCGTCCTGCACCCGCACCCCGTCGGGCGGCTCCTGCGACTCGACATCGCAGTCGACCGCCAGGAGCAGCACGAGAGGGGGGCCCGGATGCAGAGCGACCGTAAAGCGCCGGGTGCCGAGCGCGCCCACGACCTCGACGCCGTGAGCCGCACGCCGCACAAAATGCCCGCGGTGCCGGGCCCACCCGAGCACTTCCGACTCCGACGCGCTCCGGGCCCGAGAGTTGCGGCCGAACGCCCAAGCCGCCAGCGCCAGAGTCGGCACCGCGACCAGTGCGAGCATCCAGGGAGGGTTCACCCGCCGAAGATAGCCATGTGCGGCCCCGATACGATACCCTTCTCGGATGCTGTGGTTGTCCGTCCTGCTCGCCTGCGAGTCCACCCCCAGTTCGGGGGCCCTGTTCGAGCCAGCGCGGGTCTCGGCCCCCCCTGCCGCGAGCCCACCGGCCGCGGCCGACCCCCGGTTTGAACCGGAAAAGGAGCCGTTCCGGATCAGCAGCGAGGAGCTGGCCGCAGGCGGCGCTCTTGCCTCGCCAGACACCGTGCTCACCAGCCCCGACACGCTCCCGCCAGAGTCGGCGAGCGTGTCGCTCCCGGCCTTCGCACCTTTCCCCGTCCGCCTCCTGAGCACGCTGCCCCATGCGCAACCGCCTCGGGCCGTGCTGGGGCTCCCAGATGGCACGGAGGTGGTGGTGTCGCCGGGAACGGTGCTGGGCCACGAAGCGCTGGTCGTGCTGGCGGTGATGCCGGGGCGGATTCAACTCGCGCAGGTGCGGCCTGCGGGCGACCACGCCGTGATCGAGAGTCTGGAGCTCAGCGCCCAGTACCCGTGAAGCGGGCACATCCTCCGCGAAGGAAGCGGAGGTGTGCTAAACAGAAGCCACGTCGGAGAACCCATGCTTCTGTTTCTCTTCGGGGCCTGCACCGTGTTTCAGCCCCTCGATGGCACGTGGCTCTTTCGGATCGACCCGGACAGCACCCAGAGTGGTGACTGTGCGAGCGACGATTCAGCCGGCGACCAGGTCGAGTCGATCGGCACATCCGACATCTGGGTAGACATCTACACGGTCAGTGGCGGCGAGATCGCCATCATCTGGGACCCGCCGCTGCTCGGCACCCTCACCGGCTCCGCCGTCGAGGCCAGCTACGAGACCGGCTACACCTACAAGAAGCGCAGCGAGACGCACACGACCACCTTCGAGGCCACCTTGAGCGGAGGAAGCATGGAGGGCACGCTTTCCTCCACGTATGCGGAGTCGAACGACGGCGACAAATACACCTGCACCACAAAGAACGAGCTTACCGCCACACGCGCGGTCTCCTCCCCCGACTCCTTCGCGGGCAACTGAGATGAGCGCGCTCCTGCTCACGCTCCTCGCCTGCAATCCCTACGAAGGCACGTGGATGCTGTACGCAGAGGTGACCAAGGCTCCCGACCCCTCGGAGGAGGGGCTCGATATGGTGTTCACGGCCGACCTGGTCGCGATGTCCGACGGCAGCTACACCGCCGACTTCACTTCATTCCGCCTCACCGGCACGATCGAGGGCGACGAGGTGAACATGGAGTACGTGGAGGGCTACACGTACTCGGCGCCCGACTGCGACGAAATGACCTCGTCCGCCACCTACTCGCTCGACGGCACGATCTCCCCTACCGAGGGCTTTGACGGCACGCTGAAGGTGGTGAGCCTGCAGGAGAGGAAGGCCTGCGGTGGCAGCGACTCCGACTCGAGCACCACCGAATACTCGATGACCGGCGTGAAACTCAGCGCCAACGACGATGCGCACGCTGGCGCGCAATCCGGCGGGCAAGCCATGGGGCAACCGAGGGAAGTCGACTAGGCTCCGGCGGCCTTCAGCATCAGCGCGCTGAGCCGGGAGGTGAGGCCCGCCACATCGTCCACGTGCCCCTCCGCGAGCTGCGCGTAGTCGAGGAGCAGCCGGGCGAGCGGCTCGGCGGCGGCGATGTCGCCTTCGCCGTGCAGCACGATGAGGCGCTTGACGAGCGCATGCTCGGGGTTGATTTCCAACACCCGCTGCGCGCTGCCGGCGCCGTTCTGCCGGGTGGCCTTCAGGATGCGCTCCATGTTCGAGGACATGTGCCCCTCGTCAACCAGAACGCTCGCGCTCTCCGTGAGCCGCTGCGAGGGCCGCACCTTCGACACCTTCTCCGCCAGCAGCTCGCCCACCCAATCCGCGAAGGGGGTGGCCTGCTTCCGGGCCTCCTCGGCGATTGGGTCGTCGTCGTGGTCGAGCTCACCGCGCGCCGCGCTCTTGAGCTTCACGCCGTCAAACTCCGTGAGGTGCATCACCACCCACTCGTCCACGGGGTCGGTGAGCAGGATGACCTCCCAGCCCCTCTTACGGAACGCCTCCAGCTGCGGCGAGGCACATAGGCGACCCAAGTCCATCCCCGTGAGGTACCAGAGCTCGGATTGGCCCTCCTTCATCGAGGACTTGATCTCCGCGAGGTCGCGCCAGGTGTCGCCGCCGGTGGTGTGGAAACGGAGGAGCGGCGTGATCGCATCGAGGTTGTCGCGGTCTTCGGCCACGCCCTCTTTCAGCGTGGCACCGAAGTTCTCCCAGAAGCGGAGGTAGGCCTCGGGCTCGTCGCGACCGATCTCCTTGAGGCGACGCAGCACCCGCTTCACGACCTGGTTCTTGATCGAGCGCAGGACCGGTGTTTGCTGTAGGATTTCTCGACTCACGTTGAGGGAGACCTCGGGCGCGTCGATGACGCCCTTGGCGAAGCGTAAGTACCGGGGCAGGAACTCGTCGCTCTTCTCTTGGATGAGCACGCGGCGCTGGTACAACCGCAGCCCGCGTTTGGCATCGGCGTAGTCGAGGTCGAAGGGGCGCTCGGTGGGGAAGTACAGCACCGCTTGGTATTCGAGCGGTGCCTCGGCGCGGAAGTGCACCCAACCTGCTGGGTCCTGCCACTCGCCGAGCGCTTGTTTGTAGAAGGCTTGGTAGTCCTCGGCCTTGAGCTCGGCGGGGTCCTGCGCCCAGAGCGCGGGCTGGTCGTTGAGCCGCGCGCCATCGAGCATCACGGCGTACGGCACGAAGGCGCTGTGCTTTCGCACCACGTTCTTGAGCTGGTAGGTATCGAGGAACTCGGTGGCGTCGGAGCGCATGTGCAAGGTGACGGCAGTGCCCCGCTGTTCGCGGCTGCCGGGCTCGACCGTGAACTCGCCCGTGCCATCGCTCGTCCAGATCACCGGCTCCGCGCCCGGCTCGGCGGACAGCGAGTGCACGACCACCTTGTGCGCCACCATGAAGCTGGCGTAGAAGCCAACGCCGAACTTGCCGATGAGACCCTCGCTGGTGCCCCCCTTCTGCTTCAGGGCCTCCGCAAAGGCCTTGGTGCCGGAGTGGGCGATGGTGCCGAGATGCTCGATGGCCTGCTCGCGCGTGAGCCCGATGCCGTTGTCGCGAACCACGAGGGTGCCGAGGTCGCGGTTCACCTCCAGCTCAATGGCGGGCTCGCCCTCTGCGGGCCGCAAGTCGCTCGAGGTCAACCCCGCGATCCGCGCCCGATCGAGCGCGTCACTAGCGTTGCTCACGAGCTCCCGGAGGAAGATCTCTCGGTCGGAGTAGAGGCTGTGAACGACGAGGTCGAGGAGCTGACGCACCTCGGCTTGGAAGGGAAGCGTATCGGCCAAGACGATCTCCGGGGCCAGGCTGGGTAGGCACGGCCCGCGGGGACGTCAAGCGTGGAGGGCGCCGCCCGGCCTGCCGTTTCTTGATAGCAGCCTCGCCCTTCCTGGAGCCGAGATGTCCGCCGTACGCCCCTTCCGCGCCTGGCGCGCACCGCGCGAGCTCGCCGCCGCCGTGATCGCGCCGCCCTACGACGTCATGTCGGAGTCGGAGGCCCGAGAGATCGTCGAGAAGAACCCCCGGTCGTTTGTGCGCGTGAGCCGGCCAGAGTCGGTGATGCCGGTCGGCAGCGACAGCCACAGCCCCGAAGCGTACGCCACCGCCGGCCGCGAGTTCGCCGCGCTGAAGGCGCAGGGCCTCGTCATCCAGGACGCGGAGGAGGGCTACTACCTCTACGGTCAGGTGATGGGCTCTCAGCGCCAGGTGGGCCTCGTGGCCTGTTTTTCCACCGACGAGTACGATCAGGGCATCGTAAAACGGCACGAATTCACTCGCCCCGACAAAGAGCGCGACCGCATCAACCACATCGACGCCACCAACGCCCAGACCGGCATGGTCTTTCTAGCTTACCGCGATGACGACGCGCTCAACGCGCTCATCCGCGAGGGGCAGACGAGGGCACCCGAATTCGAGATCACCACCGAGGACGGCGTGGTGCACACGCTCTGGCGAATCGCCGATCCTGCCGGTGTGGCCGCAATCACGGCCGCTGCCGCCGCGCTCCCAGCCACCTACGTTGCGGACGGCCACCACCGTTCGGCCGCCGCCAGCCTCATCCACCGGGAGCGTGCAGACCGGCCCGGCCGGCACGGCTGGTTCGTCGCCTGCCTCTTCCCCTCGTCCACCCTCAAAATTCTGGCCTACAACCGAGCCGTGAAGGACCTCAACGGCCACACCGCGGCCGGCCTCCTCGAGTCGGTGGCGCGCGCCGGCTACGTCGTCCGCCCCGCGCCCGCGCCTGTCCCGTCCCGTCCTGGACTCGCCACCATGTACCTCGACGGCCGGTGGTACCAACTGGAGGCCACGAACGTTCCTGATCACCCCGTGCTCTCGCTCGATGTGTCGATGCTCCAAGAGCGGGTCCTCGCCCCACTCCTGAACATCGACAACCCCCGTACCAACAAACGTATCGACTTCGTAGGCGGCATTCGTGGCTACGAAGAGCTGGTGAAGCTGGTGGACTCCGGCAGCCACGCCGTGGCGTTCCACATGTACCCCACGCAGATGGACCAGCTGCTCGCCGTGGCCGACGCGGGGGAGGTGATGCCGCCGAAGAGTACGTGGTTCGAACCGAAGCTGCGCGACGCCGTGGCCATGCACGATCTGGAGTCCTGATGAAGCCGGTGAAACGCCCCTACGAAGTTCGCCAGTTGGTCGTGTGCACCAACCAGCGCGATCCCTCCACGGGCAAGTCCTCCTGCGGACAGAACGGGGCCGAAGCCCTGCTCGGGCAACTCAAAAAGGCCGTGAAGGAGCGGGGGCTCAAGGGGCAGGTGCTCGTCACGAAGTCCGGCTGCCTCGACATCTGCCCCGACCGCGGGTGCATCGTGGGCTTCCACCCGGAAGGGGCGTTCTTCCATGAGGAGTGCGACGCCGAGGCGGGTGAACGACTGCTCCAGCGGCTCAGCGAAGGGGTTTCCGGTTAATCGCGCGCGATGCACGACCTCGACTCGCTCACCGAGGGCCTGAACGACGAGCAGGCACGGGCGGTGCGTACGCTCGATGGGCCGCTGCTCATCCTCGCGGGCGCGGGCTCCGGCAAAACCCGCGTGCTCACGCGGCGAATTGCGGCGCTGCTTCACCGCGGCACCATAGGCAGCTCCCCCACTGCGCCGTGGCTGCGCCCGTGGAACATCCTCGCCGTCACCTTCACCAACAAGGCGGCCGGCGAGATGCGCGATCGGGTGCGTGCGCTGGTGGGGGAAGCTGCGCAGCGGGTGTGGGTTTCCACCTTCCACTCCACCTGTGTGCGCATCCTGCGCGAAGACGTGGAGCCGCTGGGATGGCGGCGCGACTTTGCCATTTACGACGACGACGACCAACTGCGGGTGATCAAGGCCGTGCTCACCGAGCTAAAAATCTCGTTCAAGGACCTGCCGCCCCCCGGCGTGCGCGGGCGGATCGACCGGCACAAGAACGGGCTCAGCCGCGATGAACCGGTCCTGCGCTCCGACCCCTTTCCGAAAATCCTCGAGCTCTACGGGGCCCGCCTCAAGGCTGCCAATGCCTTCGACTTCAACGATCTCATCAACAAGGTCGTGGAGCTGTGGGAGGGCTCCCCCGCGGTCCTCGAGAAGTGGCAGGCCCGCTGGCGGTACGTGCTGGTCGACGAATACCAGGACACCAACCCCGCGCAGTACCAGTTCTTGAAGCTCGTGGCGGGCTCCTCCCGCAACCTCGCTGTCGTGGGCGATGACGACCAGAGCATCTACCGCTTTCGCGGGGCCGACCTACGGAACATCCTCGAGTTCGAGCAGGACTATCCGGGCGCAGCGGTGATCAAGCTGGAACAGAACTACCGGAGCAAGGCAAACATCCTTCGGGCCGCGAGCGGCGTCGTGGCGAACAACAAGGCGCGGAAGGAGAAGACCCTCCGCACCGACGCAGACGACGGCGAGCCCGTGCAGCTCGTGGTGAGTGACGACGACACCGCCGAGGCCGCCGACGTGGCGAGCCGAATGAGCCAGCTGGGGCGCCGCTGGGGCGACTACGCCGTGATCTACCGCACCAACGCCCAGAGTCGGCAGGTCGAACAGGCGCTCTCCCGCAACCGCATTCCCTACTTGCTGGTCGGCGGCCGCAAGTTCTTCGACCGCATGGAGGTGAAGGACATCCTCGGCTACTTGCGGGTGATCCTCAACGCCGACGACGATGTGGCGTTCTTGCGCATCGTGAATGTGCCGGCCCGCGGCCTCGGCGACAAGGCCATCGCCAGCCTCCGCGCCGAGGCCGATGCCCACGGCGGCAACCTGAGGAGTGCGGCCCGGCGCCTCGGAGGTCTCGGAGGCCGGGCCGGAAACGCGCTCGCCTCCCTCACGATGCTGCTCGACCGACTCGCCAGCCAACAGACCGTGCTGGCGCTCCCGGAGTTCGTGAACCGCGTGCTGCGGGAAACGGGGTACCAACAAATGCTGGAGGATGAGGACACCGACGAAGCCCGCGGGCGCCTCGAAAACCTTCAGGAACTCGTGCGCAACGCGGCTTCGATGGAGGAGGAAGGGGGGGAGATGGAGCCCGGCGAGGAACTGGCGGAAGTCGACCCGCTGCGGCGCCTCCTCGATCAGGCTTCCCTGACCGGCCAGGCCGACGAACTTCCCGACGAAGGAAACGGCGCCGTGACGCTGCTCACCGCTCACTTGGCGAAGGGCCTTGAGTTCCCGGTCGTGTTCGTGATCGGCATGGTGGAGAAGGGGTTCCCGCACGCCCGGGCCGTGCTGGAGGACGACATCGAGGAGGAGCGGCGGCTGGCCTATGTGGCCTACACCCGTGCGCGCGAGCGCCTGTTCATCACGGCCCCACGCCGGAGGCGTGGCCCGGATGGGTGGTTTGAGGACGCGATGCTGTCCCGCTTTGTGACCGAGATTCCCGAGTCGGCCCTTCGGGGAGGGGAACGTAGCGGGATGGCGGCCTGGAGGGGCGGCCTCGCAGGGCTCGGACGGGGCACGCCCGCCGCGCCCCCATCCCGCACGTGGGCGCTGCCGCGCCCCGCCGCCCCGCCGGCCTACGGCCGCCCCGCGGCGCCCGTTCTGCCCGCCCGCGCGCCCACACCCGCAGTCTTTCCGGGGCAGCGGACAGTCGCGCGCCCCGCCGGCCTCCGCACGATGGCGCCCGAGAGCCTCGAACAGTTCGTGGAAGGTGCGGAGGTGCTACACCCGATGTTGGGAACCGGCACGATTCACAAACGGGATGGAACTCCCTCCAACCCGCGACTTACAATACACTTCGACGCCCACGGCCCTCGAACCGTCTACGCGGTTACGGCCAAGCTCGAACTCGTCCTCCCGACCTAGGAGCCACCCGGCGTGATTGTTTCCTGCGAGTCGTGCAAATCCCGCTACAAGCTGGACGACAGCAAGATCACGGGCCGTGGCGCGAAGATCACGTGCCCGAAGTGCAAACACGTCTTCGTAGTGCTTGCCCCCCCGCCGGCCGTCGCCGAGACCTCTCGGCCTAAGCTGGAGCACCAGGGCGGCGCCGAAGGCGAGTGGGAGGACGAGGAGCCCACCCGCGTGGGCCGGGAGGCCGCCGCTGCGGCCCTTGCGGCGAGCGCCGACCCGCCCGCGCCTGCCGCGCCTGCCGCGCCTGCCGCGCCCGCGGAACACGAGGTCGCACGCTCCCGCAGTGCGGCGGCGCAGCCCGAGCCGGAGGCTGCACCCAGCCGGGAGGCCACCACTGCCCGGGCGGCAGCCCTCGACTTCCGGCTGGTCGGAGTCACCGCCTGGAAGGTGAAGGTCCGCATCGGGCTCGTCTACGACTTCTCCGACATCAAGACCCTGCGTAAGTACATTCAAGACGGTCGCGTCACGCCGGCCGACGTGATCAGCCACGATGGAAAAACGTGGAAACCCATCGGGGAGATTCCCGACCTCGACCTCTTCTTCATCGAAGCGCACGCGCGGCTCGCCAGCGAGTTCGCCATGCGCCCGGCGCCCCCCAAGTCGTCAGGGCCCGCGCCGGCGGACCTTGGCAGCGTTGCCGCAGCGCTGGCCTCCGCTGCGGCCGCAGACCTCGACAACGAACGGGCGCCGGTCGGCCCGGTGTACCAGGATCCCTTCGAGGCGCTCAAGTCACGGCAGCGCAGTCGGGCCGGCGCGAGGCCATCCGGCGCGAGGCCGGGCACCTCGGGCCGTCCCGTCAGCTTGGCCCTCGGTGCGGGCGTCATCCTGCTCGTCGCCATGGGCAGCGGAGGATGGTGGTTCTTCGGTCGTACCCCCGCAGCGCCGCCTCCCGCGCCCGAACCCCAGGCAAAAACCGACCGGTGGAAGGAAGTGACGCCCCCGAAGCCGGCGCTTCCGCCCGGCGTGGCGCCCGGCGTGGCGCCCGGCGTGGCGCCCGGCGTGGCGGGCGTGGCGCCCAGCGCACGCCCCGACGACTGCCCCGAGGGCTTCGAGTACTTGCCGGCGGTCAACGGCTGCGTGGCCCAACGGGGGCGGCCGACCGGCAAGCCTGCCCCCGCCGCGGGAGAACGCGCGGTCGCCGGCGTTTCGGCCGCCGTCCCCAAGAGTGACCAGTCCGTCCGCGTCGAAACGCCCGAGCAGGTGGGCGACAGCGCGATGGCGACGAAGAACTACGAAACGGCGGTGACCGCCTTCACCAAGGCGGTGGAGGCTGGAAGCACCACCGCGCTGATCAAGCTGGGCGAGGCTCAGTTGCGCCTCGGCGACCTCGCGGGCGCTCAGGCCACCCTCACCAAGGCCAGTGGCGGAAACAAACGAGCCTGGAAGCTCCTCGGTGAGCTGAAAGAGAAAATGGGCGATCTCGCCGGGGCGCGTGGCGCCTATACCGAATACTGCAAGGCCTTCCCGAAAGACACGGCCACGAAGTCGCATCTCGACTCCCTAGGCGGCTGAAATGGACATTGTCTGCCCGCGTTGCCTCGCGCGCCATCAAGTAGAGCCACCCGCGGCCGACCGCCAGCGCGCCCGACCGCTCCGGTTCCGCTGCTCGGAGTGCGGCAACACCTTCCCCTTGGGGGGCGAAAGCGCCGCACCGCCCCCCCCGTCCACCCTGACGATCGAACCCCCCTCCCGTTTGGTTCCGGAGCCGCGCCCCATGGGCGTTGCAGAGCCTGTCGAGATGCTGCGTGTCGGCGGCGAGGTCTACGGCGTGCCCGACACCGCCACCCTGCAGCGGTGGATCCTCGAGCAGCGTGTTTCGCCCCTCGACATGGTGTCGCAGCACGGAATGCCCTGGTCTGCGATCGGCGACCGGGCCGAGTTTGCCATGTTCTTCCGCGCGGCCGAATTTCTCGGTGCCGACCGCCCGGCCGAGGCTCCCGTGCCCGACGCCCCCCCCGCGTGGCCCAGCGCGGGCCGCGGACTTCACATGGCGGCAGACGAACATCTCTATGTCCACGAGGTTCCGGTCGGCGGCTCCGACTCCCTCCCGCTAGGGTTGGGCCCGCCGCCCACAGCGGCCGAGGGCCTGCCGCAGACCTCCTCCCCGACCTTGGATCCGCACCCTTTCCTCGACGACCCCACCATCCAGGGCATGGGGCCGCCTCCGTTGGTGGGGCCCCTCGACGAGTTGCCGGCCGCACTGCTGCTCGCCCCGCCCTTGGACGACGATCCCACCCAACTGCTCCACACGCCTCCCTCCGTGCCCTTCGCGCTGCACGCCCGCTCGCTGGGCTACAAGCTCGAACCCGACCCGGACACGGCTGAGGAGACCATCCAAGACTATGAGCGGCAGGAGGCTGCCGCGGTCCACGACCCCACCGAGAACTTCATGCTCAGCGGCGTGATCCCGGGCACCGCCGACTACACGGTTCCTGCACTAGAGGTCGGCGATTCCGTACCGGCCACCATTCGGCAGCGGCAAGTGTGGTCGGCCCTCGACGATGATCTTCCGGCTCCGCCACGTCGGCGCGGCGCCGGGCCGGAGATGATCATCGGCGGGCTGTTCGTGGGGGCCGCCGTAGTGGCTCTCGCCGGCTGGATGTTCACCCGGCCGGCCGACGAACCCGCGGCAGCCGATCCGGCGGCCGTAGTGGCGGCGGAGCCGACCGCCCCCCCGGCGGAGCCGCCTCCCCCCCCGCTCGCTTCCAACCCCGCCGACGATGCAGCGCGGGCCGCTGCTCAGGCCGAAGCGATGGAGGAGCCGCTCCCGGACCTCGAGGCTGCTCCCCCCGAGCCCGTCGCGGTCGCCGAACCCGTCGCGCCCAAAGCTGCTCCCGTCGCCAAGGTCGCCGAGCCCGTCGCGCCCAAAGCTGCCCCCGTCGCCAAGGTCGCCGAGCCCGTCGCGCCCAAAGCTGCCCCCGTCGCCAAGGTCGCCGAGCCCAAAGCTGCCCCCGTCGCCAAGGTCGCCAAGGTCGCCGAACCCTCCTCCGGCGGAAGCGCACGTTCCCTCACCGATGCCGGCTGGAAGGCCATCGACAAGGGAGACCTGCAGGGCGCGCACGGCCTCTTCGGCCGCGCGCTGCAGAAAGATGCCGGCTCCGCGTGGGCCCTGTACGGCCGCGGCTATGCAAATGAGAAGCTGGGCGACAAGGTGAGCGCTGCCTCCGACTACTGCTCCGCCCAGTCGCGGGCCGGGGGCGACACCGAGCTCGCCCGCGAGCTGAGCAGCGGGCTGCGTCGGGTAGCCGCGGGCTGCTGAGGGCGGGCAAGGCCGCCGCCGGTTAGTCCACGCGCTCAGGAGGTTCCATGTCGAAAGAGAAAAACGCATCCGAAGAAGAGTACTTCGCCCGGATGGAGCGCGAGAAGCGCCAGAAGGCGGCCGCCGAGTCGGCAGAGCGCCAAGAGGCCGCCGCGGTCGCGGCCCAACAGGCGCTCCACCGCCAGCGCTGCGGCAAGTGCGGCGGCTCCCTCGCGCCGCGGGACTTCAAGGGCATCGAGATCGACGTCTGTACGGGATGCGGCGCCGTACTCCTCGACCCGGGCGAGCTGGAAGCGCTCGCCGGGAAGGACTCGAGCGGTGCACTTGCCAGTCTTGCCGGGATGTTCAAATTCCGAGTTGGCAAGTAAGGTACACGTCGAGCAGCTGCAGGTCGTCGGCGAAAACGCCACCGCCCGGCGGCATCGACTGCTCTACCAGCGTGCGTTCGCGCACCCGGGTGCCACTCTCGTAGAGCCCCGCCTCGGTGTCGAAGTCCAGCCCCTCCGGCGCACCGTAGCGCCGGTCGGTGTTGTTCACCGAATGGCACGACACACAGTAGGTGGTGACAAAACCGTGCGCGAAACCGTCCCACGTCACCTCGGGCGCGGCCGCGCAATCCACCGTCGCGCCGGCGGTATCATTCTCGGTCACACAGGAAAACAGCACGAAGGCGAGCATCACGAGAGCACGGCGGTGACCGGCTGGGTTTCGCCCGGATCCACATCCCCCAAGGCGAGCAGAGTGGCGCCAAAGTTGGCCGCCGTGATCCCGGGACCGTCCGAAATCACCTCGCCGGTGGCAAAGTCCGTGGCCGCCCCGTACCCGCTGTCGTCGAAGCCCCCCACGACTTGGCCGCCGCGCACGCCAGGCCCAAGGAGCATCGCGCTGGTGAATGTCCAATGGTCGCGGCCGTTGCCCGGGTTGAGCTGCGGCGTTCGACCCATCTCGGAGACGACCACGATGACCGTCTCGTCCGCGAGCATGCCGCCGCCCGTGGCGCTGCGACTGTCGAGGTCCTCCATCGCGAGCGCCAGATACTGAAACAGCTCGTCGAAGTGCAGTGTTTGACGGTTGTTGTTGGCGTGGGTGTCCCACCCTTCGCTGCACCACCCGCGATACTCCACCAGCGCCGTGCGTGCGAGTCCCAACTCGAACACATCGAAGACAGCTGCCATCTGGTTCGCCAGCTCGTAGCAGCCACCCGGAGCGTATTCGGAAATCTTCAGGCTGTTCGCGTACCCCTTGAGCGACTCCACGTCGTCGAGCGCCGATCCGGCGGCCGTCGCGATCGCACTCTTGGGCGCGGCGGTGGACATCCGGCGACGCACGAGAGCATCCACAAGGGCATCCCGATCTTCCGAGGGGATGGGAAAGCCTTGGGTCGCCTCGCTCAGCGCCGTCCCCGTCGTAAGCGCCTCCAACTGGCTGCTCTCGCCTACCCGCACCACCCGGTTGGAGTACTTCGCGGTGAACGCGGTGCCGCTCAGTACGAAGTAGGGGAGCAACTGACGCGACGTGGACTCACCGGCGAGGATGGCCCCCCAATCGTCCGTGCTGCCCTCGGCACTTCCCGTCATCATGATTCGGGCACAACGTTCGTGCGTGACGCTGCGAACCTCGATGCCGTTCACCACGCAGGTTCGCTGACCATACCGCTGGAAGAACGAAGCCACGTTGGGACGCGCTCCGTTGTCGACGAACGGGATCCCGTTGATCTCGGATTCGGTGCTGTCGGGCTCCATGTCCACGATGCTCGAACCGAAGTTCGGCTGGAATACGTAGGTCGTGTCCCACCCGCCTCGACAGTGGACGAACAGGAACCGCCGACGGTCGCCCGCCACGGCTTCCGCAAAACCGAAGCGCGGCACCAGCAGCCCGGCCGCCCCCAGCCCGAGGACTCCGCGGCGGCTCAGACCGGACAGCGGCCGCGCCATCAGTAGGTCACCATCAACGGGTCGCGCAACAGGGCCTCCACCACGGCTTCCCAGGCCTCTTCGGGCCCAACCACCAGATCGACCGCGCTCCACAGCTCTCCCATCTCGGCAACCCACGCTGAGTCGGCCCGAGTTGCGAACAGCCGCCAATGAAGGGCCTCCAACTGGGAGGTAAACTCAGGGTCCCCGGGCCGGGCAGACTCAGGCACCGTGAGCACCGTAGCCGCTACCTGCCCGAAATCCCGCGCCACCAGGGTAAAGGCAGCGGCCTGCGCTGCACGTTTGTTCGACAGCACCCACGTGAGACCCGGCGAGCTCTGCGGGCTGGTGACCGTGTAGCCGTCCACGCCGCCCGCAAGGTCTCGGAAGCCCACCTTGTCGTTCTCGAGCTGCACGTACCCATTTTGGGTCCACACGAGCCCCGTGAGGTCGCTAAGCAAGAGCCGCTGCTGGTTCGGCGAGAGCAGCCGCTCCACGACCTCGCGCTCACGTGTGGCCGCGCTGGCGTTGTCGTCCAGGCTGCCGACTCGGTAGGACTCCGAGTCCAGAACATCGAGCAACAGGCCTTGGGGGAGTTGCCCATCGGCCTCAAAATCGGTCCACATCCGATCGACAGCTTCGTAGTCGTCAAAGCCGACGGGGCGATGCCAAAGCTGCTCCGCCATGCTCTCCACGGCGCACTTGGAATACCGCGGGTCTTGGCTGAGATAAAATCCGAGGTCAACCAGCCCGCCCATCGTAGTGCCGTAGTAGCCCGGCTCGGTGTCAAGCAGGTCGGGCCCTAAGCGCTCCCGCTCGGGATGATACGTCTGCATCTCGTAGGGGTTGTATTGTATCGTCCACCAGAACCCGAACATACTGGCTGCAAGCGGGTCTACGGTGACATGACACGTGACACAAGCCGGCTCGGTCCGGATGGCCTCTTCGGGGTCGAGCACCTGGGAGCGGGCGAATACGACCGGCCTCGCCAGAATGTCGGTACACAGAAGCAGCCGGGAGATCGCGGCCACCCGACCCCGACTCTTGTTTGATACATTCGTTACGTATCGCCAATAGAAGCCGTTTGATGAGAGAACTCCGGCTGCAGGCCGCCCATCCGTGTATCGAGCCTTCGCCCAGCCGTTGCCCGTGCCACCGTCCTCTACAAAGTCGAGCGGCCAGAGATTGACCAACAGCGGCGGGGCCATCGTGTAGTCGGCCATGACGACCTGGCTCCACGGAAGGTTCTCGTGAACGACATGGGCGATGAGCCGCAGCGGCTCCTCCCCCACCGCATGGGCGAACTCACCAAGCTGTTCGGGCGGGAGGCCGTAGTCGAGCGCGCCCACCTCGTACACATCCATCACCGTGTGCCAGCGCTCCGCGAGCAGCGAGGTGAAACGCTCCTCGAACGCATCGCTGTTGATGTACCCCGCCGCGAACTCCCGCAGGAGCGCGGGGTTGGCCTCCACGGCGTCGAGATCGGCGGCCGACGGAAGGGTTCCGCGCAGGTCGAGCGACACTCGGCGAAGCAGCCGCGGCGCTTCAAGCGGCACCCGCCCCGAAGGGCCGGCCGCGGCGGAATCCTCCGCCGCTTCGCCGCTACAGCCGAAAGCGCCGATGGCCAAGAGCAGCGCCGCGCGGCCTACTGCCACTGTCCCCCCTCGCTCATCGCCATGTCGGTCGGGATGAGGGAGAACTGCACTGCGCTGGACAAGTCGGCGCAGGCACGCCCGAGGGACTGGTTGTGGTCGAAGACGACCTCCCCGCATCCGTCGCAGGTTGTTTCGTCGTATTCCAACTCGTACCAGTACCCTACGTCGTCCCGCACCGCGGCCGACCCGCTGGGAAACGCGCCACACACCCCGTTGAACCCGTAGTCTCGGAAGCCCACGGCCTGATCGGTGACGGTGATGCCCCCGTTGAGAGTGAGCTTCCACACGCCCGCTTCGCGGGTTCCCTCCATGTAGAGCGCGGAGCTGGAACCCTGAGTCAACCAACCCGCAGACGCCTCCAGATACTCATAGGAGCCGAGAAGGGCAGCGGAGACGACCGCGTAGTCCATGTCACCGGTGGCAAAGAGCGACATGTCACCGCCAAACCGAAACGTGGCCCCGTCGTCCGAGCGCATGGTCCCGTCGGCCTTCAGCATTTCCAAGTACATGTCGGGGCGTGAGTCGCCATCGCTGTCGGTCCACCCAATGCCGCCGCCACCGACCCCCTGATACCAGTAGCCCGACGCCGCCGTACACCCCATCGGGTCGAACACTTCCAATGCCGTTTGCTCGGAGCCCCCGCCAGGGCACTCGCTGTCGCCATGCGACAGAAACTCGCTCCACACGCCCCAGAGGTCGACCACCGAAGGGAGGCCGAACCGTACGGCCTCCTTCATCTGGTAGGCGGCCTCCTCCGCCGAGTAGACCGCATCGGGGTGGCGCGGCGCAGAGGACGCACCATCTACTGCCGCTACGAAGCCGTCGTCGTCGAGGTCGGAACAGCCGACGATGGCTGCCAACAGCACCATAGCGGAAGTATAGCGCGGTCCCCGCAGGTCGGAAGGGTCAGTACAGAGCGTGTTCTTCCGTGACCATGAGCACCTCTTCGAAGGTCGTCTCGCCGCGCGCCATCTTCTTGATCGCGCACTCGCGGAGGGTGAGCATCCCGTCGTTGAGGGCCTCTCGCTTGATCTCCTGCGCGGAGGCCTTCTGCTGAATGAGCGCGCGTATACGGGTGGAGACCTTGAGCAGCTCGAAGACTCCTGTTCGCCCCCGGTAGCCGGTTCCCCGACACCGGACACAACCACGACCCCGCTTCACTTTGAGCTGGCGGCCCGACGCTCCTCGAATCCGCAGCGCCTCGATCTGCTCGTTGGTGAGCGCCTCATCCGCAGCACACGAAGTACAAACCCGGCGCACCAGCCGCTGGGCGAGTACGCCCGTGAGTACCCCGGACACGAGGAAGGGGAAGACGTCGAGGTCGAGCAGCCGGCTCACGGCCGAGGCGGCGTCGTTGGTGTGAACGGTGCTGAGAACGAGGTGGCCCGTGAGCGCGGCTTGGACCGCATGCTCGGCCGTGTCGGGGTCACGAATCTCCCCGACCATGACCACGTCGGGGTCTTGCCGAAGCACGTTTCGCAGAGCGTTCCCAAAGGTGAAGCCGATCTTCGGCTGCATCGCCATCTGGTTGAACTGCTCCTGCACCATCTCGATCGGGTCTTCCAGCGTGCAGATGTTCACCCGCGGCGAAGCGATGTGGTGCAGCGAGGAGTACAACGTGGTGGTCTTGCCGCTGCCGGTGGGGCCGGAGATGAGCACCATGCCGTTGGGCTGGCGGATCATGCTCTCGTAGATGCTGAGTTCCCGCGGAAAGAACCCCAAGTCGGCGAGCGGCTGTTTGAGGACGGAAGGGTCGAATACCCGGATCACCACCTTCTCACCGAAGGCAGTCGGCACCGTGCTCACCCGAAGCTCCACCTCGTCCTTCCCGATCTCCGTCTTGAACCGGCCATCCTGAGGGCGGCGCTTCTCCGCGATGTCCAGCCGGGCCAGAAGCTTGATGCGCGACACCACCGCCGGGTGAACGGTGCGCGGCATGCGATGCACCGTGTGCAGGACGCCGTCGATCCGCATGCGCACCAGCGCGTCTTCACGCTTCGGCTCCAAGTGGATGTCACTCGCGCGCTGATCGGAGGCGTAGTTGAGCAGGTACCAGACGGCTTGGACCACGGGCTGGTCGTTGGCCTCCAGCTCATTGGTGCCCGCCACCCGGTAGAGCGCCTCGAGGTTCGCGATGTCGGGCAGCGTGCTCGACACCTCGGCCTCGGCGGCACGCATCGATCGGCGGAACCCGTGGAACTCCGTGATGACCCGCAACACCTCCGACTTCGAGGCCATCACGGGGCGCACCGGCTTTTTCTTGAACTCGGCGATCTGCTGGAGGAGCGTGGTGTTCCACGGCTCCGCGGTGGCCACGGTGAGCAACTGGGGCTGATCGGCCGTGGCGACCACCAAATTCTTCTCGGCGAACGGGCCGCCAAAGGTATCGACCACCAGCTTGAAGTCGAGGCTCAACGGGTCGAGTCGCACAAAAGTGAACCCGAGGTGCCGGGCCATGCTCTCCGTCACAGCCTCCTCGTCGAGCACCAGTTCGGGTGAGTCTGCTCGCCGGAATCGGAACGAGGCGATCAGCTCCGGGTCGTTCACCGCGTAGCTCACGCGCTGCCGACCGAGCACCCGCCGAAGCTCAGCGCGGCGATCGAGCAGCAGGTGGCGCCCCTGCTCGCGCCCCCGGTTGAGTACATCCTGCCGTTGGCCCGCGTGGATCAGGCGGTCGGACACCAACATGTCGAGGATTTGCGCGAGGGTGGGCGCGGGCATGATCCAGAGGCTATCGCACCGGCGGCGAGCGGCATACACCCGAACATGGCCCGCATCCTCGTCGTGGACGACGAACCCGACCTGCGCGAGACCCTCCGCCGCATGCTCACGCGCTCGGGGCACACCGTGCAGACGTTCGGCAGCGGCGCGGAAGCGCTCCAGGCCTTCGAGGCGCAGCCGGCCGATCTGGTGATCACCGACCTGATGATGCCCGGTCTCGATGGCCTCGCCGTGACCGCTCGAGTGAAGGAGCTCGACCCCCTTACGCCAGTGATCCTGATCACGGCGTTCGCCACCCTCGACAGCGCCGTGGCCGCCCTTCGCAGCGGCGCTTGGGACTACCTCGCCAAACCGTTCGCGCCCGAAGCGCTCCGCCTCGTCGTAGACCGCGCCTTGGGCCATCGCGAGCTGGGCACAGAAAATCGGCGGCTCCGTGCTGCATTGGCAGGGCCCCCACTGATCGGGGAGAGCCCGGCCATTCGAGCCGTCGCTGATACATTGGCCCGTATCGCACCCACCGACCTCGGGGTGCTCATCACCGGAGAGTCCGGCACGGGGAAGGAGATCGTTGCGCGGAGCCTGCACGCCATGAGCCTCCGCTCCATGCGGCCGTTCGTGCCCGTGGACTGCGGAGCCATTCCGGCCAGCCTCGTGGAGAGTGAGCTGTTCGGCCACGAGCGTGGAGCGTTCACAGGGGCGGACGCCGAGCGGAAGGGACTGGTGGAAGAGGCCGAGGGGGGCACCTTCTTCCTCGACGAGATCGGCGACCTCCACGCCACGGCACAAACAAGGCTGCTGCGCCTGCTTCAGGAAGGCGAGTTTCGGCGGGTGGGAAGCACCCGGCTGCGGAAGGCGAACCTCCGGATCGTAGCCGCCACCCACCGTGACCTCGACGCTCTGGCGGCGTCCGGGCAGTTTCGACAGGACCTGTTTCACCGGCTCAACGTCGTGCGCATTCACCTGCCGCCCCTCCGCGAGCGCCTCAGCGACGTGACTCCGCTCGCCGTACATCTGGTGAGCCGGTTCCGTGCGGAGGCGGGCCGCGCACCGTTGGAGTTGGGGCCGGGGCTACTGGCCGCGCTGGCTGGGCACTTCTGGCCGGGCAACGTGCGCGAACTGGCAAATGTATCACGATACATCGCCGGGTTGACGGTGGGGCCGGTAGCCCAAGATGCCGACCTGCCGCCCGGATTCGGCAAGGGGGCGGGGGGGGCGCCCCTTGCGCCAGCCGGTGTGAGCGCCACGGCGGCCGTCCGCGCGGATGTTCCGTACGCGGAGGCCAAGCGCCGCTGGCTGGAGCCATTCGACCAGAGCTACTTCAGCGCGCTGCTCGAGACCCACGCCGGCAACGTTTCTGCCGCGGCGCGGGCGGCCGACATCGACCGGAAGACGATCCAGCGTTTCCTGGCCCGAGGGGAGGACGACGAGTAGGCCCGTTCCCGGATAAACGCGCGCATGTCCGCATCCATCGCCTCGGTCCCGCCCCCTTTGAACGAACCTGTGCGCACCTACGCCCAAAGCACGGCCGACCGGGGCCGGCTGGAGGCGGAGCTGACGAGGCAGTCCGCTACGGTTGTGGAAATCCCCTGCGTGATCGGCGGCCGCCGGGTGTTCACCGGCACCGTGCGTGAGGTGCGGATGCCGTGCGACCACGGGCACGTGCTCGCGCGCCTGCACCTCGCCGGACCGCAAGAGGTGGCGCAGGCGGTGGAGGCCGCCGAGGGCGCGAGGGCCGACTGGGCCGGCCTGCCCTGGGAGGCCCGCGCGGCGGTGCTGCTCCGCGCGGCGGAGCTGCTCGCCGGCCCGTGGCGCGAAAGGGTGAACGCCGCAACCATGCTCGGCCAAGGGAAGACGGCCCATCAGGCCGACATCGATGCCGCCTGCGAGCTGATCGACTTCTGGCGCTTCAACGTTTCGTACTACCGCTCCATGCTCGCCGAGCAACCCCCGGCCCACTCGCCCGGCGTCTGGAACCGCACCGACCTTCGCCCCCTCGACGGGTTTGTATTCGCCATCGCCCCCTTCAACTTCACCTCGATCGCCGCCAACCTCTGCACGGCCCCGGCGCTGGTCGGAAACACGACGCTCTGGAAACCCTCCATCACGTCGGCGCTGGCGTGCTGGGTGGTGTTCGAGATGCTCGAGGCCGCAGGGCTGCCGCCGGGTGTCGTGAACCTGCTCGGCGGCGATGGGCCAGACATCGGCCCCCTGATTCTGGCCCGGCCCGAGCTCGGCGGCGTTCACTTCACCGGCAGCACCGGGGTGTTCCAGTCCATCTGGAGAGAGATCGGCGGCAACATCGAGCGGTACCGCGCCTACCCCCGAATCGTCGGCGAAACGGGAGGCAAAGACTTCATCGTGGCGCACCCGAGCGCCGAGGTCGATGCGCTGGCGGTGGCGATCGTGCGCGGCGGTTTTGAGTACCAGGGGCAGAAGTGCTCGGCGGCCAGTCGGGTGTACGTGCCCCGGTCGCTCTGGCCGAAGGTGGCGGGTCGTTGCCGCGAGATGACCCGGGAGATGAAGCAGGGGGACGTGCGCGACTTCTCCAACTTTCTCGGCGCGGTGATCGACGAGCGCGCCTTCCAGCGGCACCGCGGCTGGCTCGAACGGCTGCGCTCCGAGAGCGAAGTGATCGTGGGAGGCGGCTCTTCCGACCGGACCGGCTGGTTCGTAGAGCCCACGTTGGCGCGCGTAGACGACCCGAACCATGCCGTGATGACCACTGAACTGTTCGGACCCATCGTGGGTGCGTTCGTCTACGAAGACGCCGACTGGTCGAAAACCCTGGCGCTCATCGACCGTTCCTCGCCGTACGCGCTCACCGGCTCCATCTTCTCCACTGACCGCTATGCGGTGGAGGAGGCCTTGGGCGCGCTGCGTCACGCCGCTGGCAACGTGTACATCAACGACAAGCCCACCGGCGCCGTGGTGGGGCAGCAACCCTTCGGCGGAGGCCGTGCCAGCGGAACCAACGACAAGGCGGGCGCGCCCGCAAACCTCGCGCGGTGGATTTCGCCGCGCACCATCAAAGAGACCATGGTTCCACCCTCCTCGTGGCGGTACGCCTTCCTCGGCGACTGACCATGGCCTGGCTCCGAACGCTCCCCAAACAGCTGTGGCTGGACGTGCTCGCGGTGGTGGGCCTGCTCGTCCTGCCGATGGTCGCGTGGGCGCGCGAGGGGGTAAGCCGGGGCCCCGATCAGCCGTGGTGGCAGCTGGACACCGACCCGTTCCTGTTCGGTCCCGACTCGGGCGCTTGGGCCCAGAACGCCCTCGCTCTCAACCAGGGCCGCCTCGCCGACCTTGACCCGCACCGGCTGCCCACGTGGACGATGTTCACGAGCTGGACGATGGACCTCACCGGCTGGGATGTGGTCTTCGCCGGCCACCTCGTGAACCGCGCAGAGCACGTTCTCCTGGGCCCGGTTCTCTACCTGCTCGGCCGTTCGCTCGGGATGGGCGCGCTCGCCTTTGCCGCAGCGGCGGTCGCGGTGATGCAGCCGGCGCTCCTCGCGGCGGCCTGCCGCTTCGGGATCGACCCCACGGTGACGTTTCTGGTGCCCCTGATGCTGCTCACGGCTCACTGGGGCGGGCGGGCGTGGTGGTTCGCTCCGCTCGCCGGCGGGGTGGCCGGCCTCACGATGGTTTCGCACCTCACGGCCATCGCCTTTCCCCTGTGCGGGCTGCTCGTTTGCCTTGCGAGCGGGCGCGGAGTGCTGCGACGCTTGCTGGCCGGACTGCTGTACACCGGGGCGGTGTGGCTCACGTTCAAATGGGTGTTCTCCGTGTTCCCCATGCTCCCCACCGTGTTCTTCGAGAACGCCGTTGCGGAGGGGATTTCACCAACCGGGGGGTCGAGCTTGGCCAGTCAGGACGCCTCGCGGGAGGCCGCCCTGACCGTCGTTCGGGAGAACGGGGCCAAGGCCCTCAACGCCACGTTGGTTTTCTTAGCCGAGCACCTTCGTCCCGTGCTGGTTCCTTGGAGCCTGAGCGTAGCGTTCGTATGGTTGGGGCTGGTGGGCCCTGACGCCGTTCGCCGCTTGCCGGATGGGGGGCCTACCGGGTGGAAGGGACGGGTGGCGGTCGTGTTCAAGTCGGTGCTGATAGGACTCGCCGTGGCCTCCGCGGCCGCACCGCTGCTCGCCTTTATGGCTTCCAAGGCGCCCGAACGGTACAGCGACAATCTCCTCCCGGTGGGCGCCTTCGTGATCGTACGCGGCGCGGCGACGGTGGCAGCGCTCGTGGCGGCCCTCGCGACATGGCGGCTCGCGCCGCGGTGGCAGCGTAGGGTGGAGCCCGCCGTTTTCGTGGCCCTTGCGTTGGTGTGGACGGTGGGCGAGTGGCGTGAGCCGCACCAGAGGGCGCCGGTGAAGGCG
>CANKOI010000011.1 GCA_947484175.1 Deltaproteobacteria bacterium | reverse complement strand
CGAGCATCGAATCTCGATCATCGAGTCCCGGCCGTCGGTTGTCGAGTTTCGACGATCGAACCTCGGTTATCGAATCTCGGTCATCGAATTTCGGCAATCGAGCCTCGGTCATCGATCAGCGGACGCGCGGACTTTGCGACCGCCCTGGGCGGCGGTTCCCCTGCCTCGTTCACCATGTTACACGCGAGGAATGGAGTCTGCCGGACGTCGGCGATGTGCGCGGTGCGGCTTCGAGAGGAGCGTGGGGGCGGCGGTGTTGACGCTGTCTCCGTCTCGCTGCCCGAAATGCCGTGCCCGCCTCCTTCCTCGTAGTTGGGCACTTATCGACGCAGCGGGCTCCTTCACGCTGGGCGCCGGCGCAGCCGTGTTCGTCCTGTCTGACGTTCTGGGCGAGTCCCGGTTCGGCGTGGGTGGGTGGTCGGCGGTCATCGTCGTGGCGCTGCTGCTGAGCGTCACGCTTCGACTCGCCATCCTGAGTGGGCGGCGGGAACTCCACGAGCCGTAGAAACGAAGCCCGCTGGTCTCGGACGGCGCTACCTCACGGTCCTGCGGCGGCGACTCGCCGCGCACGCCCCGCCGGCGAGCGCGAGCGCGAGCCACGGCGGCCGCAAGCTCGACCCACACCCGCAGCCGGCCTCCTCCTCCGGCAGCGGGTTGATCGGTTCCGCGCCGGTGTCCGCGGCGCCCGTGTCGTCCCCTCCGGTATCGATCTCACCGGTGTCCGCCGGGGCGTCGCCCCACGTCACCTCGATTTCGTCGAGCTCCACCGTGCCGCTCGCGAAGAGCTCGATCGCGCTCACCGCGGCCTGTTCGCTCACGATCTCGGCCCCCGCCACGGTCGCGGTGACCGTCCCGCCATCCCACGTCCAGGCGACATCGATCCACGCGCCCGGCACCGGCACACTCTGCGCGTGGCCGAGGCGCTCGTGGACGCCGGTCCCCTCCCAGTCGTTGTAGCTGTAGGCGTTGAACCACATGTGCCAAGTGGTGCCCACCAGCCACGGGCTCGGCGCTTGAACGTAGCCGTCGGTCCACGACTCCCAGCCCTTTGCGAGCACGACCCCGGCCTCATCGTCAGCCCAGGTGTCGAGCGCCCACGGCTCGGCGGTCGAGTGGCAGAACACGTCATTGCAGTTCCACCACTGCTCGATGCCGTAGGGCCCCGCGAACATCCCGCCGCCCTGAAGGCGGGACTCGTCGTCGGTGATCGCGCCGTGCTTGGTCCACGTCCAGCCGTCGGGTGAGGTTGCGTAGCCGGTGGGGCCGTAGTGCTGCTCGGGATCGGTGCCGTTGTAGAGCATGTGCCACGTGCCGTCGTCGCCGATCAGCACGTCGGGCATGCGGAGCGAGCCCGAGTCGAACTCGCCCGCGGCGCCGATGTCGAGCGCCATGCCGTGGGTCTCCCAGGCCAGACCGTCGGCGGAGGTCGCGTGGCACAGCCGGTTGCCGACGTCGTTCTGGTAGCAGGCGTAATACATGTGAAACGTATCAGTGGTGTCCTTCACCACGGTCGGCATGTGCACGTGGATGCCGTCGATCGTGGTCCGGTCGTAGTCGATGGTGATCACCGGATTCGCCGCGTACTCGGTCCAGGTCACCCCGTCGGTCGAGGTGGCGACGCCGATCTGCCGATACCCGTAGCCCTCGGCCACCTCGCCGCTCCAGTAGAGGAACCAGGTGGCGGTGTCGTCGTCGTAGAAGACCTCGCAGTGGACGACGTTGGCGCCGTCCCAGAAGTCGGGACCGGGGGGTAGCATCGGCTCGTCGTCGGGCACCCAGGCGTAGTGCCCGTCTGGGAAAGGGAGCGCCGCCGCGCCGAGCCGCACCCCGCCGCCGTCGGTGTAGTCGAGCTCGAGTGGCCCGAGGCGCAGGCGTTCGCCGTCCGCCAGCCGCACCATCGCGCGCACGGTCACCGGGGCGACGGCGTCAGCGGGCAGGGCATAGCTGGCGAGGGTGTCCGTGACCGAGAGTACGCCGTCCGCGACGCTGCCAGCGGTCCACGCGCCCGCGTCGACATCGAAGGTGTCGGTGTAGGAGCCGGCGAGCGCCGAGGAAACGAGCAGGAGAATAGGCAACATGAACGGTGGTCCCGCGAGAGCGCAACGTAGCGTAGACCCCGCGGGCGCGGGCGCGCAAGGGCTCGCGGCGGTCATATGCTAGCCTGCAAGCACCGACGCCGTCATCCGCCAGCGGTGGTTCGACATCACGCAGCCGCACAGCCGCCCCTCAAGGCGCCGGCGGCGTCCACCGCAAGCGCGTGCGGACCGGCACGTCGTAAGTGGCCGCCGCCGGTTGCCACGGCGCGCGCACGATGATGCGGTCCACGACGGTAGCGTTGCCCAGCCCGATATGCGCCACGGCCGGCCCCCACCCGCACCAGCCGTCCTGCCGCGTGGCGAGCGCCGTCCACGTGCGGCCGTCGGCCTCCACCGTCACCCGGCTCCCGTTGGGCGCCGACACCTCCACCCACGCCCCCTCCGAACAGCCCTCGCTCAACAGGAGGTAGGGCGCCCGTCGGATGTCGGCCACCAGCATGTCCACCACGCCGTCGCCGTTGACGTCGCGCAGCACCATGCCCCGCGGCGCCGCGTCCTGGGGGAGGCCGGCCGCGGCTCCCTCATCGGCGAACCCGCCGTCCGCATCCTGGCGCAACCACCACACCGGCCAGCCGGGGTTGGTGCCGCGCGCGAACGCGCCGGTGCTCTCGAACAGGTCCGGCAGGCCGTCGTTGTCCCCATCGACGATCGTGCTCGACCAGCCCATCTGCTCGCTGCCGTACCAGCTGGCTACGCGCGCCGCGGCCACGTCCACGAAGCCGTCCTCTCCGTAGTCGATCAACAGCCGGTGCAGCGCGGCCTCCGCGGTGTAGAGGTCGAGCCGACCGTCGAGGTCGACGTCGCCGAAACTGGTGCTCATGCACCCGGCGACCACGTCGGCGCCGCGCGCCTCGCCGATGGCGAGCCCGTCGTCGTCGAGGAGGACCGTCCGGTTGGGGCCGTGGAGAATCCCGCTGTCGTTGCACGAATAGAGGTCGGGGTCGCCGTCCTCGTCCCAATCCAGCACCGTGCCCGAGAAGGTCAGGCCGATGCCGTCGTCAAGCGCCGGTACCGCGGCCCCGAACTGCCGCCCGCCCTGGTTGGTCAGCCACATCGGGGGGGGCGGCGAATCCTGCCCGCTCTCGCCGGCGCCCGCCACGAGCAGGTCCGTCAGGCCGTCGCCCTGCAGATCGAACGGCGCATAAGCGAAGCTGGCCTGCGAGGCCGGAAGCGGGACGGCCACATCCGTTCCCCCCCACACGATCACCCCGGTGTCGAGGAACGCGCCCACGTCGTCCAGACCGTCGCCGTCGAAGTCATCGACGAACAGCCGTTGGTGGAGGTGCGGCACCGCGAGTACGGAGCGCTCGCCGGTGCCGAGGTTGACCCGGTGCAGGTCGATCTCCGGACGGGCCTGACCCTCTTCGGTGAGGGGACTGAACCCCGACGCCCAAGCGAACCACTCCGACCCCCGCTGCTCCAGCGCGACGCAGGCGGTGTCGGCCCACGCTTGTGCCGAGTAGTACTTGCCGTCCCACGTCAGGTCGCTCCGATCGCTCCAGCGCGTGGGAACCGGCGCCTCGCACACCTCCGGCTCGCCCCGCTGCCAGCCCTCGGTCACGAACTCCTCCACGCTATCCGCGGTGTCGGCCCGCGACTCCGTGTCGGAGTGCGGCGACATCAGCGCGGACGCGGAGAGGTCCAGCTCTCCGCAAGCGGAGGTCAGCCCGGACACCAGACCCGGCCAGAGGATGTACCCCGCACGACCCACCCTTAGGGTGTACACCTTTTGGGGCGCGCATACAAGTTCTTGACAAGGCTGGAGTTACCCCAGTGCCCATTGGCGGCTCGGGGCGGCGGGCGGGTCCACCGACCGTAGACCGTGGAGACGGGGGCCGTGGAGCCGCGTGCCCACCTCGCGGCCCGCTCTCTCAACCTCGTCCTCGATCGTCTTGCGCGTTGTGGCCGTCTTGAGCTGGACCTCACCCGCACCGCATCAAGCGGCGGGCGTGTCATGGCCCGCCCTGCACCCTACGCTTTGATGCCACCCGGGCGGTGCTTCATGCCACGGCGACGGCTCGAGTCCAGTCAGGAGGAGAGTGACCTGCTATCGGAACCCCGAACGACCGCGGCGGCGAAGGGCGCGGCCCGTCAGGATGGGCTCAAGGTCGGGGGCGTCGAAGCGTCGCAACGCACAACCAAGAGGACATGGGCGCGAACCATTTGCCGGATTCCTCCGGGTAGGCTAGCCGAGGCCGAAGTCACCTCTGAACCGCATGCCCCCGCTCGGAGGGGGGGGCAGCGAGGAATTTATGAAGTCAAAGGGTCTTTCCCGTCGCGAAGTGTTGGTCGGGGCCGCAACCACCGCCTTGGTGGCAGGGTGTGGGGTCGGCGAGACCAAGGATGCCGCCGCTCCCGCGGCACCCGCTCCCGCGCCGCCCGTCGCCGCACCGGAGGCTCCGCAGCCCTATCCGCCAGCCCGCACGGGGTGGCGCGGGAGCCACCCCGGCTCCTTCGAGAACATGCATCGACTCGGGCAGCAGAAGATGGCGTTCCCGCTGGGCACGACCGCGGCGCAGGAGCAGTTCGATCTGGTGGTGGTCGGCGCCGGCGTGTCGGGTTTGACGGCGGCCTACGCCTACCGGAAGGTGCATGCCACCGCACGCGTGCTCATCCTCGACAACCACGACGATTTCGGTGGGCACGCGCGCCGCAACGAGTTCATCCTTCCCGATGGGCGAAAGCTCCTGTCCTACGCCGGGTCGGAGAGCTTCCAAAGCCCCAAGGCGTTGTTCTCGGAGGAGGTGAACACCCTCATGGCGGAGCTTGGTGTCGACATCGACCAGCTGCGCGCCCGATTCGACGCGCAGCTTTACCCGAAGCTCAACCTCGGCCGCGGAATCTTCTTCAACAAGGAGTCCTACGGCGTCGACAAGTGCGTGGTCGGCGATGCCTATCGGCAGCCGGCCGACGATCTCGATGCAGACTCCATGCATGAGCGCCCCATCGCCTCGTTCGTCGCTGATTTCCCGCTTCCACAAGCCGACCTCGACGCGCTCCTCGC
Organism: Deltaproteobacteria bacterium; assembly: GCA_947484175.1. GTDB lineage: Bacteria > Myxococcota_A > UBA796 > UBA796 > SXON01 > SXON01. Next base: position 56,533 of record CANKOI010000011.1, on the reverse strand, counting down.
GCTGCACACCGAGCGGGTCGACTACCTTCACCGCAAGGAGCCCGCCCGCTGGAAGGCGGTCGAGGGCCTCAAGGGGTCGGCGCGCGAAGACGAGCGGGATGCGCGCGATGCCTTCACGGCGAAGCTCCCCTACGACGCGTTCCTGCGCGACTACGTAGGCCTCTCCCCGCTGGCGATCTCGGTGTTCCGCCAGCGCAGCGCCGATTTCCTCGCCATCGGAGTCGATGGGGTTTCCACCGACTATGCGCGAACCATGGGCCTGCCTGGCACCGACTTTCTGGGCCTCAGCGAGCTCAGCGAGGAGGAGCAGGCCGAGCGAACGGAGCCGTATCGGTACCACTTCCCCGATGGAAACGCCTCGGTGGCGCGCTTGCTGGTCGCACGTCTGGTGCCCAACGTGGTGAAGGCACCGCTCAAGGGGATGGACGATGTGGTGTTGGCCGACTTCGACTACACCCAGTTGGATATCCCCAGCAACGACGTTCGCATCCGCCTGTCGTCCACCGTGTGCCGTGTGGAAAACCCGGCCGGCCCCGTTGGCGTCGGCTACCTCGACACGGCGGGCGAGCTCCACCGCGTCGATGGCGCTCAGGTGGTGCTCGCCTGCTACAGCATGGTCATCCCCTACCTGTTCGCCGAGGCCGACCTGCCCGCACCGCAGCGCGAGGCGTTGTCGAAGAACGTGAAGGCGCCCTTGGTGTATGGCCGTGCCGTGCTCCGCGACTGGAAGGCCTGGCAGCAGCTCGCCGCGCACGAAATCTACTGCCCCGACATGCCCTACGCCCGCGTGAAGCTGGACTATCCGGTGAGCATGGGCGGATACAAGCACCCGGTCACTCCCGACGAGCCGGTCGTGGTCCACATGGTGCATGTTCCGCTACCAGCGGCCAGCCGGGGACAGGATGCGCGCACACAGGCCCGCGCGGGTCGGTGGGAGCTCTTCGCAGCCACGCATGAGGCGCGCGAAACGGCGCTCCGCGACCAACTGCAGCGGATGCTGGGTGGCGCGGGTTTCGACCACCAGCGGGATGTGCTGGCCGTCACCATCAACGTCTGGAGCCACGGGTACAGCTACTGCTTGAACTCGCTCTACGACGAGGACGGAGAGGACGAGCGCGTCGCCGAGATCGCGGGCGCAGCCATCGGCCGGGTGGTGGTCGCGAACAGCGATCTCACTTGGGCGCCGTACCTCCACGCTGCGATCGACAATGCCTTGGCTGCCGTAAAGAAGCTCGGGTAGACGACTGTAGTTCTCGACACCGGGCTTCGTCGAGGTTGCCAACCGGCTCCGGGCCCGCTTCAGCCGAGCGCCTCTTCCACCAGCGCCTTCTGCTCCGCCGCGTGGCGATCGTGGAAGCCGGTCGCCGGCGCCGCGCTGGCTCGCCGCCCCGCGTACCGCGGCAGGATCCCCGCCTCCAAGAGGAGCAGCGCCACGAACGACCAGGCGCCCATGTTCTTCGATTCCTCCTGGCACCACACCACTTCGGCACCGGGGTGCTTCTCGAGCTCCGCGGTGAGGGCGCGCAGCGGGAACGGGTAGAGCTGCTCCACACGCACCAGCGCCACGTCGGCGCGGTCGCCGCGGGCCGCGACTAGGTCGTAGTACACCTTGCCGGAGCACAACACGACCCGCTTCGCGCCCGCGCCGTCGCCGATAAGCTCTTGGAACCCGCCTTCCGTCAGCTCGTCGAGGGTGGAGCTGGCGGTGCGGAGCAGCGACTTGGGGGTGAAGACGATCAGCGGATCGCGCACGCTCCGGAGCATCTGGCGCCGCAAGAGGTGGAACATCTGAGCCGGCGTGGTGCAGTTCACGCACTGGAGGTTGCCCTCGGCCGCCATCTGGAGGAACCGCTCCAGCCGGGCGCTCGAGTGCTCCGGACCCTGCCCCTCGTAGCCGTGGGGGAGGAGCATCACGAGCCCGCTGAGGCGGTTCCACTTGGCTTCGCCAGAGGTGATGAAGTTGTCGATGATGATCTGGGCCCCGTTGGCGAAGTCGCCGAATTGGGCCTCCCAGATCACCAGCGCGTCGGGGTAGTCCAAGGAGTAGCCGTACTCAAAGCCGAGCACCGCCGTCTCGGAGAGCAGGGAGTTGTAGACCTCGAAACGCGCCTGTCGGGCATCGAGGTTGTCGAGCGCGCACCAACTCTCCCCGGTGGTTTGGTCGCGCACCTTGGCGTGGCGGTGGCTGAAGGTGCCGCGGCTCGCGTCTTGGCCGCTGAGGCGGACTCGATGGCCCTCCGTCACGAGGGTAGCGTAGGCGAGCAGCTCGGCACCGGCCCAGTCGAGGGGGCGCTTGCCCGCGGCCTGCTCCTTCCGTGCGCGGAACACGCTCCGCGACAGCTTCGGGTGCAGGTTGAAGCCCTTGGGCACCTCCGTGAGTTTGGTGAGCAACTCCTGAAGACGCGGAGCCGGCACACCGGTCTCCGCTACGTCCGCCTGACCCCCTGCGTACTTGTCCCACAGCCCCCGCAACGCCGATGCTGGCGGAGCCCCGTTGCCGTTGCGCACCGTGCTCAGCGCGCTGTCCAGCTCCGCGCGGAAGCTCGCCTCCATCGCGTCGGCCTCGGCGCGGGTAACCGTCCCCTTCTCGATGAGCCGACGCAAGTACACTTCGCGAACACCCGGATGCTCAGCGATTCGGCGGTACATCAGCGGCTGGGTGTAGAAGGGCTCGTCCATCTCGTTGTGGCCGTGACGCCGGAAGCAGTACAGGTCCACGATCACGTCGCGGTGGTAGCGCTGCCTCCACGCCACCGCGATCTCCACCACCTGCGCCACGGCGTCCGGGTCCTCCCCGTTCACGTGGAAGATCGGCACGCCAAGCATCCGCGCCACATCGGTGCAGTAGGGCGTGGAGCGACCCTCGGTGGGGGTGGTGGTGAAGCCGATCTGATTGTTGATGATCACGTGGATGGTGCCGCCGGTGCGGTAGCCATCGAGGTCGGAGAGGTTGAGCGTCTCCGGAACGACGCCTTGGCCGGCAAAGGCCGCGTCGCCGTGGAGGAGGAGGGGCAGGAGGACGCGCGACCCATCCTCGCCGAAGCGGTCCTGCTTCGCGCGGCAACGACCTTCACAAACGGGGTTGACCGCCTCGAGGTGGGAGGGGTTGAAACACAGGGACAGGTGCACGGGCTTGCCGTTCGCCGTGACCACGTCGGAGCTGTACCCGAGGTGGTATTTCACGTCGCCCGAGCCTTCCCCCACGTCGTCGTGTTGCCCCGCGAACTCCGCCAGCATCTTGCCGGCCGGCTTGTTGAGGATGTTGAGGAGCACGTTCAGGCGCCCCCGGTGCGCCATGCCGATCACCACTTCGCGCACGCCGTCGTCAGCCGAGCGCTCGATGATCAGCTCCATCGCCGGAATGAGCGATTCGCCGCCCTCCAACGAGAACCGTTTGTTGCCTTGGAACTTCACGCCCAGAAAACGCTCGAAGCCGTCGGCCCGGGTGAGCGCCTCCAGTACCCGCCGTTCACGGTCCGGGCCCAGGCCTCCAGCGCTGCCGCGAATCTCGAATTGCTCCACAACCCAGGACTTCTGCCCCACGTCGCGGATGTTCATGTACTCCACGCCCACGCTCCCGCAGTACACCTCCTGCAGGCGGCCAATGATGGAGCGCACGGTGGCGTGGGCGGGCATCCCGTACATCGGGAAGGTGCTCACCAGCACGTCCATGTCGGCCTCGGCGATGCCGAAGGAGGCGGGCACGAGCTCTGGGTGATCGTGCGCGTTTTCGAGACCGAGCGGGTCGATGCGGGCACCCTCGTGGCCCCGCACTCGGTACGCGTTGATCAGGCGGGCGACCTTTGCCTGCCGGTCGGTCGCGGCGAAGTCGGTGGGGCCAGCGGCAGCCCCAGCACCACCGGCGAACAGGCTGCGCGCCGGGACCGTCGGCCCCCGGGGAGCCGCGCCGTTGAAGCCCTCGAAGAGGCGGCGCGAGGCGGGGTCTACGCTGGCGGGGTCGTCCCGAAAACGGAGGTAGAGCTCCTCTAGGTAGGCCGCGTTCTCGCCGGTGAACAGGGTGTCGATCAGCATGCGCGCCGTCTATGAGGCAGCCGGGCCCAATGCACGCGGATAGCCTCGCCGACAATGCGGATCACCACTCTCAACTGCAACGGACTGCGAGCAGCGGAGAAGAAGGGCTTTTCGTCGTGGCTGGCGCGCGCCGGCCCCGATGTCCTCTGTCTGCAGGAGGTGCGCGCCGAAGAAACCGACGTGCCGGCCGCGCTCTGGCAGCCGCAGGGCTGGCACGCCCGCTGGCACCCCGCGGCAAAGAAGGGGTACTCGGGAACGGCCGTGTGGTCGCGGGCGCCCGGGGAGACCCGCTTTACGGTGGGGACGGGGCACGAGCGTGGAGACGGCGAGGGCAGGATCGTAGGGGTGCACCTTCCCGAGTTGGATGTGTGGTCGATGTACCTCCCCTCTGGAAGCAGCGGACCGGAACGTCAGGCCTGGAAGTTTGAGTATCTGGCCCATGTGATGCCGTGGATGCGGGAGAGAATCACCTCCGGCCGGCCCACCCTCGTGTGCGGCGACCTCAACATCGCCCACACCCCGATGGACATCCGCAACGCGAAGTCGAACGAGAAGAACTCGGGCTTCCTTCCGGAGGAGCGGGCGTGGCTCAGCGAGTTGGTTTCGCTCGGCTGGCGCGACCTTTTCAGGGAAAAGAACCCCACCGTGCAAGCCTATAGTTGGTGGAGCCAGCGCGGGAATGCGCGGGCGAACGACGTGGGCTGGCGCATCGACCACATCTGGGCCACGCCGGGCGTGCAGGTGGAGCGGGTGTGGATCGAACGCGAGGCCGGCCTCTCCGACCACGCCCCGGTCCACGCCGAGATCACGGTCGGCTGAACGTGGTGCTCCTTCTCGGCCTCCTGTTCGCGTGCGGCCCGAAGGCCGGCCCCCCTCTTGCCCCCGGCACCGCAGACGACGTTCTGCGCTGGCGACCGGGGCCGCCGCTCCCCACCCTCGGCCCGGAGGCCCGGCAGGACCGCGGCCTGACCGCAGCGGCCGAAGCGCTGGCAGCGGCCGCCACCAGCCCCGACGCCCGCCTCACCCTTACGGCCGTGCGCGGTGCGCTCGCAGCCGGCCGGTACCCAGGGGCCGCCCGTTTCGTGCGGGTGCTCGGCGGGAAGGAGCTGCCGCCTTCCCTGCTCGACGGCGTGCCTCGCGGCGAGCCCGTCGATGTCGGCTGGGCCTGGCGCGACTTCGCGGACGGCCGCCGGTGGTGGGTGCTCGGCTGGAGCCCCCGCCGGGTGGAGCCCGACCCTGTACCCGCGCGAGTGGAGCCCGGCGGCGGGGTGGGCGTGCGGGTAGACGGCCCGAAGGCGTCGCGGCTATTCGTCGTGGCGCCCTCCGGCTCGTGGAGGGCGCTCTCCCTAAAAAGTGGAGAGACACGCTGGGTGAGCGACCTTCAGGAACCGGGCGAGCATCGCTTCGAGGTCGTGGACGGCGACCGCGTGGAGCTGCTCTTCGGGGTGTTCGTGGGGCAGGAGCCGCCTACGGTCGCCCCCCTCCCCACCGTCACCCCGTTGGAAAATCCGTTCACCGCCGTCGACTCGCTCTACGCCGCCGCCAACGGCCTGCGCAGCGCCAACGGGCTCGGCCCCCTCACCCGCTTCCCCACCTTCGAGCCGCTCGCTCGTGAACAGGCGGCCTGCCTCTCTGTCGAAGGGCTCGTCGAGCACGACTCCGCCGCCTGCCCCGGGGTGCCGGGGCGCGCCGGACAGGGCTGGTTTCCCCGCGGCCACTACTACGAGAACCTCGCCGTGGGCGACACGGCCGCCGAAGCCTGGCAGGCCTTGCTGGCTTCGCCCGGCCACCTCGCGAACGTGCTCTGCCGCGAGTGCACCCACCTGAGCATCGGCGCCGCCACGCAGCCTACCGAGGGGGGCCGGGTGTTCGTGGTGTGGGAAGTGATGGTTTTTCCGCAGGGGGAGCCCCTGCCCATCCGGTAGCCGGACGACTCAGTGCGCCTTGAGCGGGGCGCCCCTGAAGTCCTTTCGGTCGGCGGCACGGATGAGCGCCCGCTCCTTCCACGTCTTGGGCGTGGCGGCGACCGCTCCTGCGGCTTTCCCGTCCGGCCGGGTGAGGGCCAAATTCCACACGGCGGCGCCCTCGCAGACCGTCTGCGGCGCGCCGATGTCGTCACGCAGGTTTCCCTCCAGCCACTCACCCACCTTCAGATCGGCCACGAGGTAGGTGAAGCCGAGCTCGCGCAGGCCATGCACATTCAGCGGAGCGAGGCCGACGACCGCGGGGCCGACCTTGAGATCGTCCAGCAACGAAGTCGCGAGCCCCCCCTCTCCCAGCGTCCATGAACCCACCCCGAAGACCGCAGCAGCCTGACTGTGCAAGGTCTGCCACTCTCGCGAGCGCAACGCGGCGTCGCCATCGCTGAGAGCGTCCCAGGGGAGGGTGAGCACGGCTGTGCGCGGAAGGTCTGCGAGGGCTGCCACACACGGCGCTTCGGGGAGCCGGGAGACCGGAAGGGTCAGCGAAAGGCCGCCCACGCCGATCGCATCGATCAACAGCACGCCGCCGAAGGCGAGCGCCACCCACCGGCGAACGGCCAGATGGTCCAGCAGATGGGCAGCCGCAATGGGGAGCGCCGCCGACGTCAGCACGAGGTAGCGAGTGGGTTGCGTCAGTGCCCTCACCGCCTTCGCCGCCACCGAGTTGATCAACGCGAACGGCGAGGCGTGGCCTCCCCAGCTCGACCCCGTCGCGAGGATCATGCCGACCAGACCGGCGAGCAACCACGGCAGCGCCTGACGCGGCCGGACCCACGCGCCAGCGAGCGCCGCCAAGAGCAGCGAGAGGCCGACGTACTCCCGGCCGCCGGCCCGGAGGGTGCCGGAAGCGCCCGACACCGACCAGCGCACGGCGCGAGGCCAAAGTTGGTCCCCCAAACGGGCTCTCGCTACGAGGTCCTCCGCGGAGGGGAAGTGCAGCCCGAAGAGGGTGACCGTGCTGCCGATTCGAGCGGAACCGAACGGAATCTGGCCGCGCCCGGTGATCATCACCGCCCCGAGCAGCAAGGCGGTTGCCACCACGACCGCGGCGAGAACGCGACGGTCGCGGCGTTCCGCGTACGCCAGCAGGCCGAGGAGGGGCGGCACCGGGGCCAAGTAGGGAAATTCGAGCCCCACGGCCGCACTTGCCACTACGTAGAGCACGAGCCAGCGGCGAGCTGGATTCAGGCGCCACGACAAAAGGGCGCCCACGGAGAGCAGCGCCGGAAGCGCGGTGATGCCGACGATCGAGGTCTCGCCCAGCGCATAGACGAGGTACCGGCCGTGGAGCGCGAGGACTCCCGCGAAGGCCGCTGCCATCCTGCCCACACCCGTCAGCCGGGCCAGCCACGCCACCGTGGCGCACCACCCGGCCAAGTAGATCAGCCCGGTCCAGGTGCCCGCCGTGCCTGCGGTGCAGAACCAGGACAGCACGGCCCAGAGGCCGGAGGTGAAGGGCGCGAGCACCGCCCCGACCGCCCCGATTGGGTAGTTCACAAGGGTGGACGCGCCGGTCCAAGCCGGGCCCATCGCTTCCTCGGAGAACCACCACATGCCCCAGAGCGTCACCGTCACGTCGGGGCCGCTTCCCGCCATTCGCCCTTCGACAAGCGCATCGCGCAAGGGCCAGGCCGCCGCCAGCAGGAACACCAGAATCACGAGAATCCGTGAGCCTCGGAAATCGAGCACCGACATTGCCAAAGGATAGCAAAAAGAACCGACGTCGGGATGGCGTGGCGGCGGATTGGAGGTCGGTTACCTGTCACCACGAGGTTCGCCCCATGATCATCCGAACGATCTTTCCCCTCTTGGTGCTTCTTGCCTGCAACGAAGGCGAGGCGCCAGCGGCGGCGGAAGCGCCCCCCGCAGGCGTGCCCGAAGCCCCCGCACCCGCGCCCGGACCCGCGCCGATGATCGCCGCCGACGCGCCCCCCCCTCCCCCGGCCGACGGCGCCTCTCCGACCGGCGTTCCCCCGGCGGACGGCACCGCGATGCCCCCGCTCGATGGCAGCCCCCCGCCGCCGAACGACCCCAGCGCCAAACCCACTCCACCGGGCATGTCCTCCCTGATCGTCGACGGGAAGACGGTCACGGTCTCGGGCAAGCTCGTGGGTCACAAGACGGGTCAGATCGACATCCAGACGGTACGCAAGGACGGCGCGGTAACCGAACCGGTGCTGCTCGAAATCGTCAAGGTGACCGACGGCACCTTCAGTTTCAAGGCGCCCGCCACCTTCGATCGCCCGCTGTACCTCACCGCGATCGTGCAGGTCGGCGCCACGCCGTCGCCGCAAGATCTCGGCGGGGCCTCCGATCCCATCAAGCTGGAGGGCAAGGACGTTGCGGTGGAGCTCACCCTGTCTAAGGACCCGGCATGGCTGAAGAAGCTCCCCTGGGGCTCGATGGCCGACCAGGCGATCGGCAGCGCCCCCAAGCCGGGCGCCCCGCCCTCGGGCTTGTCGGAGGGTGCGCCGCAGAAGGGCGCCATCGGGTCGCCCCCGAAGGCGGGCGGCGGCAACTGACGGTCTTTGGGCTCCGCTCGCCGTGCTCATCCTGCTCCTAGTCGCCGCAACCGTTGAGGTGCCGGCGAGCAGCTTTCGCATGGGGAGCGACCGCGCGCCCGATGAAACGCCTGCGCACGAGGTGAGCCTGCTCGGCTTCGGCATCGACACGACCGAAGTCAGCATCGGGGAGTACGAGGCCTTCGTGGCCGCGGGCGCCTACGCCACGCCCGCCTGGTGGAGCGAGGCCGGGCGGCTCTGGTTGGAGGAGCACCCGGGCGGCCAGGGGCCAGCGTTGCGCGCGAGCGGGCGCACCCCCGATCATCCAGTCGTGGCCGTGACCTGGTACGAGGCGGACGCCTACTGTCGTTGGAAGGGGGGCGCGCTCCCGACCGAAGCCCAGTGGGAGCAGGCGGCCTGCGGCGGGCGCGGTACCCGGTACGCCTGGGGCGACGACGAAACCAGGCTCGCCGCTTGGTTCACGGAAGGCAAGACGGGGCAGCTCACGGGCGTACACACGCGGGCCGTAGCCGAGGAGGACGCCGGCACGCGCGCCCCGAACGGACTGATGCACACGGCCGGGAACGTGTGGGAGTGGACAGCCGACGCCTACCACAGCCGGTTTTACGAGGACAGCCCGCAGGCTGACCCGAGGAACACCGCAGAAACCCCGTGGCGGACGCTGCGGGGCGGGGCCTTCGACAACCTGCCCAGCTACTGCACCTGCACCCACCGCGAGCCGGCGCTCCCCGCACAACCGCGGCTCACGGCGGGCTTCCGCTGCGCGTACCCGGGAGCAGGCCCGTGATGGTGATGTTGCTCGTGGGCTGCGGAGCCGATCCGCTGCCCGCCGGGGAGTCCCTCGCCACGCGGCCCTCCGACGCGGGCCCGGAGATGGTGCACATCCCTGCGGCCACGGTGCGGCACGGCATGAAGGCGGGCGCCAAGTTTGTGATCGGTCCACCGGGGCCGCCGCCGGGGGGGCGGGCCCCGGGGCCGCCTATCGGCACCGGCCCCGGAGCGCCCCCCGCGCCGCCGGCGGGAGCTCCGCCCCCGCACGCCGACCCCACCAGCGGCGCGTCCGGCAGTCTCCCCGACCTCGGCGCCTCGTCCGGCACCCGGCACGGCATCACCAAGGCCGATCCCGACCCGCTCGAAGCGCGAGAGGTCGACATCGGCGACTTCTGGATCGACATCACCGAAACAACGCAGGCCGAGTACGCACGGTTCATCGCCGCCACCGGCTACCGCCCCCCCTTCGTGGACGAACCCTGGGCCGCCGACGGCTGGTCATGGACCTCGGGCGAAGCGCCCGCGGCCACCGCTGACCATCCCGTGATCCTCGTGAACTGGTACGACGCCACGGCCTACTGCACGTGGGCGGGAAAGCGGCTCCCCACCGAGCCGGAGTGGCAGCTCGCCGTGCTGGGGCCGGCCACGGACGAGCGCAACTACCCGTGGGGCGAGAAGGTGGGCGAGGGGCACTACAACCACGGCCGCATGACCGACCCCAACTACGACGACAGCGATGGCTTCGCGCGCACATCGCCGGTCACCGCCTTCCCCTCGGGCCGAAGCTGGTCCGGGCTCTACGACGGGTTCGGGAACGCCTGGGAGTGGACGGCCGACTGGCGCGTTCAGGACTGGGCGAAGGTGTCGGGCGGGAGCAACTTCGGCCGCCTCGTCGACCCCCACACCGAAGGCCTCGAGCTCTACGCGGCCGTGCGCGGCGGCGCGTTCTTCTTCGATCTTGGTCCCAACCCAGCGGGCGAACGAAACGCCTTCGTCGCCGAGCTGCGCCGCAAGTCCTCCGGCTTCCGTTGCGCGGCCAACGGCGACTGACCGGCGCCTCCCTCCCTCCTTCCCCGGTACGCCCCGTGATCGTCTTCCTCACGCTCTTCGCTTGCTCGTCAGAGCCTGCGCCCGCCCCCGCGCCCACGGCATCCCCGCCGGTCGGCGGCGCCGGCCTCGGCCCCCCCGGCCCACCGCCGGGCGGCAAGATGGGCCCCGCCGGTCCCCCCGGCCCCCCCGGCTCCGGCGGCGCCCTCCAGGACCCCACCGGCTACCCCGGCTTCCACGAAATGCCTCCCCCGGCCGGTCCTGCGCCCGAAAAGGGCACTGCGGCGAGCCCGGCCGTGCGAGTGAGCGACGGGGTCACTGGCGGGTTCCGCGCGCAGATCGAAGTCGGCCCCGGCGACACGCTTCACACCGTGTACTACGACCACCAAGCGGCGGGAGACGTCGTGGAGTACCGCACCAGCGACGACGGGACCGTGTGGTCGACCCCCGAGGCCGTCTCCCCGTTAGAGGGCCGCAACTGGGGCCCCGACCTGGTCGTGCGCCCCGACGGCGCCGTGTGGGTGAGCTACGACCACGCCGGCGCCGACTTCCGCAGCCAAACCTGGTTTCGCGAGCGCGAGCCCTCCGGGGCGTGGAAAGAGCCCGTCGCGCTCACACCGGGCGGCGACAACGAGAGCGGGTCGGGGCACATCGCGTGGGCCGGGGGCTCCGACGTAACGTTCAACTACATCGGCAAGAAGCTGGGGCCCGAGTTCCGGTTCGTGGCGAACTGGCGCTGGCGGAGCGGCGGGGGGTGGAGCGAGCCGGTCGCCGTGAGCAACCCTGCAGTGGATGCCTGGCACACCAACGTGAGTTCGCGGCCAGACGGGTCGGTCTTAGCGGGCTGGGACGAAGGCGCCGGTCAATCGGAGACGACGCTGTACGTTTCGGAGGGCCGCAACGGAAGGTTCTCGCCGCCCGAGGACATCTCGGCCACGTCGCACCCCGGGGAGCGGGTTCACTTCGCGTTCACCGCCGACGGCCGGGACTGGCTCACCTGGTTTCACAAGGTGCGCGGCGTGCCGCTCCACGTCTACGCACGCACGGGAAAGCCCGGCGCGTGGGACACAGCGGTCGATCTGGCGAGCGGGTTCGGCGGGTACCACTACGACCCGTTCTTGAGCGCCGCCGGCAACGTCGTGTGCCTCGTGTGGGGGTGGCAGGGGAGCACCACCGGTGAACTGCTCTACAGCTTCAATCGGGGCCGCGGGTGGGAGCCCCCTCGCCAGGCCGCCTCCATCGGCTCGGGCACTCCAGAGCTGCCCTCGCTGGCGGCCGACAGCGAGGGGAACTTCCACGTGGTCTGGGCGCAGGGCACGCGGAAGGGCACCGAGATCTACTATACGAAACTCACGCCGGGATGACCGAATGGGCTTGCTCACGCCCGCCACGGGGGAGTATTCTCCGGCCCGAATGTTCACCCTGCTGCTTGTCGCATGCTCCGCCGAAACCGAGCCGACCGAGAGCCCGGCCGGCGAGGATGGGCGGGTGTTCGTGGACACGGGAGAACCGGAAGCCCCCGCGCTGCAGCTCGCCGAGGTGGGCGCGTTCCTGAACGGTCGGTTCGCAGAAACGGCTCCGTCTGCCGGCTCGATGGCCGTCGCGTACACCGAGCTGATGGGCCACCGCACCCTCACCTGCCCGAAGGCCGAGTACGCCACGCTCAAAACGTGGGTGGTGTGGGCCGCCGAGGACGAACCGTGTACGACCGAAGACGGGTGGGTGTTTTCCGGACTCGCGAACGCACAAGGGGCCTGTGAGAAGATCGATGGGGGCACCATGGTCGACGTGGGGGTGCTCGCTTCCTTTCAGGTGACCGATCCCGACGGCCTGCTCTTCTACGGCGGCGGTTCCTTCAACCAGCGCTGCGAGTGGACGGACGCGGAGGGCTGGTGCGACGGGGCCCTCACCGGCGCGTTCGGGTACGGGGCCGTCGAGGGCTGGCTCGGGGAGGGCATCGACTCGTCGGTGTTCGTGACCGACACTTGGGTCGGCGAGGACCACGAGCTCACCTACTCGGGGGGGCTGGGCTTCGCCGATGGCGACGTCACCTTTCAAGAGCTCGTCGTGAACGCGCAGGGTGCAACGGGCGGCCTCTCGGTGCGGGACCCCACAGGGTACTGGCACGAGTTGGAGTTTGCGGAGAACGGGGGGGGATGCGGTCAGCTCCGTTGGAGGGGCCAGCCGGAAGGGGAGCTCTGCCTCGACCTGTCCGTGTGGCGCGCCCCGATCGAGCGCGTGGAGTCGACATGCCCTACCTCGCCCTGATCGCCGCCTGCTCCGTCGCCCCCGACGACACGGACGCTGTCGTCGCCGCGTCCGCTCCCGTGCCTCTCGCCGTCGTCCCGCTCGACGACGCGGCCCTGCTTCGCCGCCTCTCGCTCGACCTGCGGGGTCAGCTCCCTACCAGCGAAGAGCACGCCGCGCTCGCCGGTGGCGAGCTCAGCCTCGCTGAGGCCGCGGAGGCCTACCTCCTCGACGACGCCTTCGAATCGCGCTTCGCCGACCTCGTCGCCGAGCAGTGGCTCACCCGAATCGACGAATTCAACGTGGGGGCCTCAGACTTCCGACTCCACGAGTCCCTCGATCGTTCGCTCGTCGAGGACGTTGGGAACGAAGCGCCCGTGTTCCTCGCGGCCGTCGCCGCCGGCGACCTCCCATGGACCGACGCGGTCCTCGCCGACTGGACGATGACCACGGACCTGTTGGAGTCCGTCTGGCCGGTGGAGTCGATCGACGGACCCGCCAGCACGCTGGAGGGCTGGCATCGCGGCCGGTACACCGACGGCCGCCCGCGGGGCGGGGTGGTCATGACCAATGGCCTCTGGTGGCGCTACTGGTCCGCCCCCAACAACTACAACCGCACGCGTGCAGCGGCCATCGGCCGCCTCCTGCTCTGCGACGATTGGCTCACCCGACCGATCCACGTCGATCCGGCTCAGGCGCTCGATGTGTCGAGCCTCGAGGATGCCGTTTCCACGCAAACTACCTGCGTGGGGTGCCATGACACCCTCGACCCGGTCGCCGCGAGCCTCTTCGGATTCTGGTGGTTCGACCTCTACGACCCCCTCGAGATGCGGAGCTACCACGCCGAGCGTGAGCAGCTTGGCGAGCACTATTTCGACGCCCGGCAGGCGTGGTTTGGCAAGGCGATGGAAGGTCCCGTCGACCTCGGCCCCCGCATCGCGGCCGACCCCCGGTTCATGCGCTGCACCGTAGAACGGATGGCGCACGCGCTGTGGAGGCGCGAGACCACCGACGCCGACTTCACCACCATCACCGCGCTCGAGGCCGACTTCGCCGCCGGGCAGTACCGGATGCGCCCCCTACTGCGCGCCCTCACCCAGACGCCCGAGTACCGGGCCGGCGGCTGGGCCGAGGGTGCCACAGTAGACACGGCCGTGCGTACCCGCCGCGTCATGCAGCCCAGCCAGCTGGCCGCAGCGGTGGAGGCGCTCACCGGCTACCGTTGGCGGCAGGAGGGCTACGATCAGCTGTCCAACGATGAGATCGGCTTCCGGGTGCTGGCCGGCGGGGTCGACGGCCTAGGGGTCGCGATCGCGGACGAAAGCCCCTCCGTGTCTCGAGCCCTCGTGGTGCAACGACTCGCCCAAGCCGCGTCGCAGTACGTGGCGGAGCAGGAGCTGGGCAAGCCCGCGTCGGAGCGGGCGCTGTTCACGCTTGTGGCCGAGGGGGACAAGCCCGGCAGCGAGGGCTGGCTGGCCCAGGTGGAGCTGCTCCACCTCCGCGCTTGGGGGGTTCGCCCCACTGCCACCGACCTGGAAGAGGAAGTGGCCTTTGCCGAAGCGGTCCACGCCGGCGCCGAAACGGAAGCCGAGGCGTGGGCCGCCGTTCTCGAGCTGTTGCTGCGCGATCCGCGCTTCTGGACCTACTGATGCGCTTCACCCGCCGGGGCCTCCTCCGCGCTTTCCCGGCTTTGGTCGGGGCCGCCGCCCTCGTTCCTGCCCGCCTGCGCGCCGATACCGCCGGCGAGCGTAAGTTCCTGTTCGTCTTTTGCCCCGGCGGGTGGGACCCAGCTTGGGCGATCGCGCCCGTCTTCGGCTCCGTTGCCGCGATGCCGGAGGGCGCCACCTCGGCAACCGCGAACGGCATCGAGTACGTCAACGACCGCATGAGCCCCGCCGTGGGCACGTTTTTCCAAGACTGGGGCACACGCGCCTGCCTGCTTCACGGCATCGAGTCCCGCTCCGTGGCCCACGACGTCTGCCTGCGGCTCATCCTCACCGGCTCAAACCTACCCGGCAGCGACGACTGGCCCCTCACCCTCGCCGCGCTCTCCGGCGAGAGCCGGGTGATGCCCTACGTGAACCTCTCCGGCCCCACCTACGCCGGCCCCGCCGTGTCCTCGTTGGTGCGTGTCGGCGAGAACGGCCAGCTAGCCGCCCTCCTCGACGGATCGGCGCTGGCCAACGCCGAGCTCCCCCAGCGCCTCCCGAGGGCGGAACGGAGCGCCCTGACCGACGCGCTCCTCGCCCTGCGTCTAGAGCGACTCGCCGCCGAGGCCGGAGCCGGGCGAGCCGCGGAGATCGCCGCATCCGCCTCCTTGTCGGAGTCACGCCGGGCCGACCTCGTGAGCGTGGCGGATCAGCTCGATCTCGCCGGCGGAGTCAGCCTTTCAGAGCGCGCCGGGGTGGGTCTCGAGTGTCTCCAACGGGGGCTCAGCCGCGTCGCGATGGTCGAGTACATCGGCTTCCTCGGGCTCACCTGGGATACCCACGGCGCACAGGTAAACCAAGCGGGCAATTTCGAGGAGCTGTTCACCGAGCTGTCCCTGATCCTCACCGACTTGAAGGCCAGGCCGGGCACCACCGGCGGAACCCTCGCCGACGAGGTCACGGTCGTGGTGATGAGCGAGATGGGGCGCTTTCCGCGGCTCAACAGCCGCGGGGGCAAGGAGCACTGGACGTATACCAGCGCGCTCCTGGTTGGCGCCGGCGTGCGCGGTGGCCAGTCGATCGGCGGGTACCACCCCGAAACGTACCGCGGGGTCGGGGTCAACCTCGCGGATGGCGGCGAGGGCGACGTCGCGTTGAATCCCAGCCATCTCGGGGCCACCCTGCTCGCGCTCGGCGGTCATGACCCCGCCGAGTACATCCCCGACGCCGAGCCCATCCTCGCCGCGCTGGAGGATGCATGAGCCCCCTGCTCCTGCTCCTCGCCTGTGCGGAAGCCGAAGCGCCCACGGAGGCCTGCACGCCTTCGTCCGAGAATACCTGGGCCACGTTCGGCGCGTCCTTCATGGCGGGGCGCTGCTCCGGCTGCCACGGCAGCGGCTCGCCCAACCGCCACGGCGCTCCGGAGAGCGTCGTCTTCGACGACGAGGCCGACGTGTGGGCGCTGCGCGCCACGATCCTCGACAGCGTGACCACGCGCGCCGCGATGCCGCCGGCCGGGGGACTCACCGAGGTGGAGCTCACTCGGCTGCAGAGCTGGCTCGCCTGCGAGCCTTGACGCTGACGAACGTCAGTCAGCGACAACATGGACGGTCCTCACCGCCCCAGCCGCGCCTCCGCCCAAGCGACTAGGAAGTCGCGGCGCTGCCCGAGACCGCTCAGCGTCAACGCCACGGCGGCGTCGTGCTCTGCCATCGTGTAGGTCTTGTTTGGGTCCTCCTCCAACGACGCGCGCGTCTGCTCCTCCCACGCGGCGAGCTCCTGCTCCATCACCTCCACCGGCCAAGCCTCGGCGTACTCCTGGATGCGCTCCACGAAGCGCTGTTCGTACTCCGGCTGGCTGAGAACGCTGGTGAGATGCGGCACGTAGTCCCAGTAGAGGCTGAACGGGTCCTGAAAGGGGGAGTGGTAGTAGGAGAAGGTCGCGTCGAGATCCCAGGGCAGGTACATCAGCCCCTGTTCCGGGTGATCGTACAGGTAGTAGTTGTGGCCCGAGTACCAGTAGCCGTCCCAATCGGGCATGGCGGCCTCGGCGGCCCACTCCGCCACCCACTGATCGGGGTCGCCCAGCTGTGAGATGTGGTCGAAGGAGTAGTCCGACCAGAAGGACTGCATGCGCGAGGTGTCGGCCCCCTCGTTGTTCTTGAGCTCGTAGCCATATTTGTAGAGGTTGCCGTCGGCGGCGTCATCGCCAAAGTTCCGCTCGAGGTACTCGCGGTCGAGCTGCTCCATGTGGGCGTAGAGTCCGAAGTACTCGTCGTTGATGGTGAGCCGGGCGTGGTTGGCGCACGGGGCCGGCTGCCCCATCCGTCGAAGGAAGCGGGCGGCGAGGCGGTTGTTCATCAGGGTGTGGTCGTACCAAGTGGCATCGAAGGCCACATGGCGTTGTCCGTGGAAGCGCTGGTTTTCATCGACCTCCACGAAGGACAACACGAACTGCATCTTCGTGCCCACCCACGAGTAGCCCTCGTTGCCCTTCAGGCGAATGGACACCCCCTCGATCGACTCGCCGTCCAGCTCAAAAGACTCCACCTCGTGGTAGCCCTTCGAGCCGTCGTGGTTGGAGTATTCGGTCTGAATGGCGCGCCACACCTGCCGTTCCAGCGTGATCCGGTACTCCCGTAGCCGGTCCTGCTCGAAGATGGCCGCGCAGTCCCAGAGCGCCTCGTCGCTGTCGGGCGCGGGCTCGTCATCGTCTCCGTCGCCGTCGTCCTCGTTGTCGTTGCCGTCGGTGCCGGGGAGGACAGCCGTGCCGCCGCCGACCCCCGCCGGCGCCGCGCTGTCGTGCCCCAGCGCGATCACGTTGGCGGGCGTGCAGGCCAGCAGAAGGAGCATCATCGGGTCACCTTCCCCGTAGCACGCCGCGCCACCAAATTCTCGCCGGGCGGCCTCGGGCCGCGCTACCCTCCCCTTCGCCGTGCCCACGCCCCTCCTCATGCCCCTCTTCGCCTCGCTGGTCGGCACCGCCGAGGCCACGCGAGCGCCCGTTTCGTTGGGCTCGCTCTGCGCAGAGGCCACCGCGGTGGTCGTGGCCGAGGTCACCACCACCGAAGGACGCTGGCAGTCCGGGGAGCGTGGAAGCATCGAGACCCTCGTATCCGTCGCCGTGTCACGGAGCGTGCGAGGCGCGGCGCCACCGAGCTTGGGCTTCGTGGTGCCGGGCGGCTCGGTGAACGGGATCACGCAGACGATCTCCGAGGCGCCCCGGTTCCGCACCGACGCGCGCTACCTCCTCTTCCTTGCCCCGGCGGGAGCGGGTTGGCGCTTGGTGGGCGGCGTGGACGGAGCGCGGCCGGTGCCCTGGGGCGAAGGCGAGCTGGAGCGGGCGCTCGCCGACTTTGGAGCCTGCGGTGCGTAAGCTGCTCCCGCTCGTCCTCCTGCTGAGTGCGCCGGCATCGGCCTACACCTTCACCGGCTCCACCTGGGACTGGCAGGACCACGCCATCGAGGATGCCTGGACCTTAGCCGTGGCCGATTTCCCCGCCGACGCCGGCACCGCCGCCGAGATCGAGGCCGCCTTCACCAACACGATGGCCACCTGGAACGCCGAGCCCCTCGACCTCGCGCTTCAATACGCCGGCACGGGCACCGCCGCGCTCTACCCCGACGGGCACAGCGTGATCTCCTACGGGTCCTACCCCGGTCTGGGCTCCACCTTGGCCTTCGCCGCCACCTGGTCCTACGACGACGGCGCCGCCTTTGATTGCGACGTCTACTTCCTCAGCGAGAACGACTACGGCACCGTGTACTGGGATGCCGATCCGGCGGGGCCCGCCTCCGGGCGCTACGGCATCGAAGGCGTGGCGCTGCACGAGCTCGGCCACTGCCTCGGGCTCGACCACTCGGCCGACTCCGCCGCGGTGATGTACGCCTACTACGCCGGCGCCATGAGCCTCCACGCCGACGACGCTGCAGGAGCGGCCGCGCTCTTCCCGGCGGCCTGCGACGACGCCGACGGCGACGGCTTCCCCGGCTGCGACACCGACTGCAACGACGCCAACGCGGCCATTTACCCCGGCGCGGCCGAGGTCTGTGACGGGGTGGACGGCGACTGCAACGGCCTCGTGGACGACTCCCCGACCGAGACGGTCACCCTCGCTGACCGCGGGGTGATCACGACCCTCGACTGGACCGCCGCCGCCGACGTCGTCACCGCCGATGTGGACACCGCCCTGGTGCGCTTCTCCCGGGCGGCCGAGATCGACGAGGACACGCGCCTCGCATGGACGGTCTACCAGTCGACCGACGGCGGGACCACCTGGACGCTCCTGCGCAGCGAGATCAGCTACGCCGTGGCGGGCAGCACGCAGACCTCGCCCGACCTGCGTGTACCCTTTGAAGCGGGCCTCACCTACGCGATGGCGCTCGGCGCGATGACCAGCGGCGCGGTCGCTCGGGTGGATACCACACCGGACCTGAGCGCGAGGACGGTGCTGACCCCGCTGGGCGTCAGCACGGGGCGGGTGATGGCCGACGACCTCGTGCCCTTCAGCCCCGACTACCTGATGGTGGGCAGCTACGAGTTCGCCTCCGTGCCCGACGGGGACGCCGACGGCCTGACCGCCCTCTGCGGCGACTGCGCCCCGGCAGACCCCACCGTCCGCGCCGGAGCGGCCGAGCTGTGCGACGGGCTCGACCAAGACTGCGACGAGGAGGCCGACGAAGACTTCGCGGTGGACGCCGACCTCGACGGCACCTACGACTGCCTCGACCCCTGCCCCGCCGATGCCCTCGATGACACCGACAAGGACGGCGTTTGCGGCGACGTGGACCCCTGCCCCGACGACCCGGTCGACGCCTGCCTCGACACGGGCGACACCGACACCGCACCGGAGCCCGACAGCGGCGACAGCGGCGACACGGGCGATACCGACGACACGGCCGAAACCGGCGATTCTGGGTCCGCCCGTGACAGCGATGAGACCGACGGGAAGGCGCCAGGAGGATGCGGCTGCCGCGCGACAGAGCCTCTACCGGCGGAGATCGCGCTCGGCGCGGCCGCGCTCCTTCAGGTTCGCCGGCGGCGCAGTCACCCCCAAACCCCCCCGATCGGCGTCTCCCCGTCCGCCCACTCGCCGGGATCGAGGTCGTAGCCCGCCACCATCGTCGCGATCAGGTTTCCGGCGGTGAGCACCTCGCCGGCCGCGGCGAGCTCCCCCGATGCAAGGTCCACGGCCAGCGGAGCCAGCGTGCCGTCTGTCCCGCCCACGACCCGCCCCCCCGAACACGCTGGCGAGACCAGCATGGCCGAGGTGATCGGCCAGTGATCCTTGCCTTGGTCGCCGTTGAGCGTGGGTTGTCGCCCCATCTCGGAGAGCACCAGCAGGTCGGTGGACTCGGACAGCTTGCCGCCGGATGGCCCGTCCGTGGCCGCGAGGAGCGCCATCAGCGTGGACAGGTTGCCGAACAGGTGCTCGAAGCTGGCCGCCTGATTTAGGCCGTTCATCTGGTGACTGTCCCACTGCGCGAGGTTGGCGGCTGATCCTTGAATCAGGACCGACCGCGAGGCCCCGCTGGCCAACAGACGAGCCGCCACGGCCATCCGACCGGCTTCCTGCGACAGGTCGTGCGCCTCAAACTCCGCCGCGAACTTCTCGAGGTCCGGGAGGCGGGCGAGCCCATCGGAGAACGTGGCGTCGGGCACCGACCCGGCCGCCACTTCTTCGGCCAACCAGGCGCGAACACGCTCCTCGCGGGCGGCGTCCCGCACCCCGGGAACCGTTCCTCCCGCCACCGCCACGAAGGTGGGAGAAACGAGGCTCACGAGGGCGCCGTGGCTGCCCGAGAAGCGCGGTCCGCCGAGCACCACGTGGGGCAGGATGCGATCGGAGCCCGTAGCGGCCGCGATCCGGGTGGCAACGTCCGGGTCGAGCCCGCTCCGCTGTCCGGTGAGCATCAGTCGGGTGCAGGCGTCGTGGGAGATGCTGCCCACGGCCAGGCCGTTGAAGAGCACGGTGCGGGGCGCCCAGGCCTCGAAAAAGGTGCGGACGGCAGGGCGCGTGGACGCGTCTACGATCGGGAGGCCGCCGATGTCGGCGAGCGTGGCCGTGTCATCGCTCACGATCACGTCGGAGTCGAGGTGAGGGTCGAATACGAACGTGGGATCCCAGCCCCCCGACACCCAGTACACGAGGAGCTGGCGATCGACCGAAGCCCGCGCCCGCCGCGACGCCAAGGCCGCCGCCAAGACGGTCAAGGAACCGCCGAGGAACGCACGGCGCCTCACTCGCCCTCCCCCAGAACGTACTCGATGCGGCGCACGAGCCAGATGTCGTAGGCCACGATGGGAAAGCTCCCGTCCCCTACTCCCGGCATAGCCGAGCTCAGCGCGACGGCCTGGTGGCCCAAAAACCCCGACGCTTCCCCCCACGCGTGCTGCTCCCCCTGGAAGCCCGACGTCTCGGACAGCCACCACGTGTGCGCCATCCCGTTCGTCGCCGTGAGGTGTACCCGGGTGGCCAATGGGTCCGCGATCCGAGGGTCCGGGTCGGGATCGGTCGACCAACTCACCGTCCACTCCACCTCTTCGGAGCTGGCTTCGCCGTTCCAGACCGCCGAGGTGGTGGAGACCAACTGCAGGTCTTCTTGCGCCGGCCAGATCGGCAGCGGGGGCTCAAAGTCTCCGGAACCGATCAGCGCTCCAGCGTCGTCGAATAGTTCAAAGCTGGCGAACCACGTGGCACCGCTCTCGTCGGTGTCGAAGGTCAGCAATTGGGCGGTCTGGAAGTTGTAGGTGGTGTACACCTGCAGGGCGCCGTCCTTGTCTATCGCCCCGCCGAAGTAGCCACCCGCGCCCCGAAGGGTGTCGTCGACCGAGCCGGGCTGGAGCTGGTGAGACTCGCCGGGGGCCCCGCAGTCCAGCCACTTCTTCATCGCCGCGCGCTCGGCGGCCGGCACTCCACCGGCGGGGGGCATCATCGGTGCATCCCCCAGCGCAATGTTGGCGAGCAGCGTACCCCCCTCCCGCACGCGCTCGAGGCTGTCGAAGTTCACCTCCATCGGCGCCCCGTACCGACGCTCCTCCGGAAGCGCGGCGCTGTGGCAGCCGCCGCACCAGGTGAGCACGAAGGGCTCGCCCACGCTCGTCCACGTTCCGCAGCCCTCCGCGGACGCAGGCGCGGGCCCAACCGAGTCGACCGGCGCGGCGCCGTCGCACGACCACGTCAGCAGGAACGGGATCAGAACCGCACCACGTCGGGGTGGCGTCCCAGCGCCACGAGCACGGTGCTCCACCCCTCCTCCCCGCCCCCAGACTCGTTGTAGAGCGCAAGGAGGCGATCGACCTCGCCGCCGTCGGGCTCCACCTCCCGGCTCGTGAAACGGAGGTACAGTCCGGCGAGGTGGGTGCGCAGCGCGGCCTCGTCGGGATCGTCGACCGAAGGGAGCAACTGCCGGTCCGCCGCTGCTCGGGATTGGTCTAGCTTCATCGCCTCGACCACCACCGCGCGGGTCACCCAGTCGGTCGCCAGCTGCATGCCGCTGCCGCGGCTGGAGTTGCGCACCAGCACCGTCTCGTCGTCGGTGTCGCCGCTCAACGCGCGCAGCTCCCCGTCAAAAACGGCATCCTCCACGCCCGCCCACACCCCCCAATCGCCCATGGGCAACGCGTACGCCGCCGTTGCTGCTGTCGCGATCTGATCGGCGGTGGCTGCGTTGTCGCCAGGTGCGGCCCAAGCCGGGGTTGCGACGATCGAGCGCACCAGCGCGTCAAACACCAGCCCGCCCTCCACGAAGTCGACGACGATGCGTTCGCGATCCGGCTCCGCAGCAAAGTCGGCGCCGGTAAGCCATTCATAGGTGCGACGGGCGATGCAGCGAGGGAACCGAGGGTCGTCCGCGATGATCGGCCCCAACTCGCTCAGATCGGCGGCCGGCACCCCGTACCAGCCGGGGGTGAAGGAGGCAGCGCTGAAGTCGGCCAGCGCGGGGCTCCACTGCAACCACGGCCGGAGCTCGCTCGGTTCGCTCCGCTCACCGAAGCCGCCGAAGAAGCCGGCCAGCGGGTCGAGCGAGGCGTGGCAGGTCGTGCAGGCCCCATCGGTGCGGACGGCATCCTCGACGGAAGCCGATGCCACGTCAGCGGTGGCCAGCTCGAAGTTCACATCCCGGTCGAAGAAGTCCGCGCACACAAAAACGCGGGCCACGAGGTTCGCGCGACGGCGATGGTAGTTGGTGGCGTCGGCGGCGTGCCGCGCCCATAGCCCGGCCGTGCTCAGCATCCCCGCCATGGGCCGACCGTCGGCGTACGGAAGGGCCACCCACTCGCCCGGCTCCCCCGACCACGCCCTGCCCGTCACTTCGGCCACGTCCTCGTTGGCCGGCCACTCCTGCGCCGTCACGAGATCGCTCATGGGGCGGTCCTCGTTCACCACCGCCATGACGCCGGCCAGCGGCTCCCAATTCAGGGAGCGCCTGGCCAGTCCGTCGATCTCCTGCCACCGCGACCCATCCTCGCCGAACGCCGCCAGGTGGAGCTGTTCGTTCCACACGAACGCGGCCCGGAAGCCCAGGGCGGGGTCGTCGAGGAGCGCGCTCAGCGCGGCCTCAAAGGTGACGGGGTCGTCGGCGGCGAGCACCCACTCCGCGGGGGCGCGGCGGCCCGCCAGCTGCATGGAGAGGCGCACCAGCTGCTCGCGGGCGCTAATTGCGGCCACCGGCTCGGCTGTCGCTCCAGAGTCGCCCAACGTGCCCGAGGCGGTCGCCGCCGGCCCCTGCTCCCCTGCCCCCGCGCACGCGCCGAGCGCAATCACGAACGGCAACCGAAGCGCGGAGACCATCGCTGCAGTCTACCCTCAACCCCGCCGCCACGGGTGCCGTCCATCCGCACGGAGCCGACATACACTGCACCGTCCATGCCGCCGTCGCCGCCCTGGCATCCGCGCGAGTCGCTCCTCCTCGGGGCCTTTGCTGTCGTGTTCCTATCGGTGGGGTTCGGCAGCGCCTCGCAGAAGTCGGCGACGTGGGATGAGCCGCTGCACCTCACTTCCGGCCACGCCATCCTCGCGGCGGGCGACTACCGGTTCGATCCCGAACACCCTCCGCTCGCTCGGATGTGGGCAGCGCTCCCGCTGGTGGCCTTCGGCAAACCAGCGCCCGACGCTGCCGCCATCGACCCCCTCCCCGCCGCCTCATGGCTCGCGGGCGGGCAGTGGGAGGCGAGCCACCGTCACCTCTACGCCTCACCGGATGGCCACGACGCCGATCGCCGAATCAACGCCGGCCGCGGCATGGTGCTTCTCCTGGGCCTCGCGCTCGGTGTGTTGCTGCACCGGTGGGCGCGTAAGCTGTACGGTCCCCTTCCAGCCGCCGTGGCGCTCGCTCTCTGCGCCGTGGAGCCGAACCTGCTGGCGCACGCCGGCCTCGTCACCACCGACCTTCCGGTCACCGTCGCGTTCTTCGCCACGGCCTACTTCCTCTGGCGCACCGCCACGCAACCCAGCGCCCGCCACCTCGCCTTCCTCGCGCTCGCTTGCGCCCTCGCCAACGTCACCAAGTTCTCTGCGCTCCTGCTGCTCCCGCTCGTCGGGGCGACGCTGGCCGCCTCCGCGTGGCGCGGGCTGCTTCCATGGCGCACCGCCGTCACCGCCTGCTTCGTCACGCTTGCCACGACCTGGGCGGCAATCTGGGCGGCGTACGCCTTCCGCTACGCTCCGTCGTCGTCCCCCGACTGGCTGTTCTCCCCCGCCACGCTCCCGGTGCAGAGCCTCGCGGGCGGCCCCCTCGAAGCGCTCGTGGGGTGGTGCGACAGCCACCGCCTGCTCCCCAACGCGTACAGCAACGGCTTTTTGCTCGGCCAAGCCAAGGCGGTTCAGCGCAGCGCCTACCTGCTTGGGGAGGTGAGCACCGAGGGCTGGGCCGGCTACTTCCCGCTCGCCCTTGCGGTGAAGACTCCCGCGGCCACGCTGCTGTTGTACGCGGCGGGACTCGGGGTGGCGCTCAAACGGCTGCTGAGCCCTGGACCGCGCCACGAACTGTTCGTGCTCGCCCCCTTGGCCGTGTACGCCGCCGCCGCGATCAACTCCAACCTCAACATCGGCTTCCGCCACATCCTGCCTCTGGTGCCCCTCCTGCTGCTCCTCGCGGCTGCGGCCGCACATGCCGTCCTTGAGTCCGGTGAGCGCGCAGCGCGCTCGTTCGTTGCGGCGCTCGTCACCGCTAGTGGGCTGGAGGTGGCGTGGGTGGCGCCCGACCTACTCGCCTTCTTCAACCGAGTGGCGGGCGGCCCCGAGGCGGGCCACCTCTACCTCGTCGATTCCAACCTCGACTGGGGCCAAGACCTGAAAGGACTCTCGGTCTGGATGCGCCACAACGGCGTGGAGCACATCAACCTCGCGTACTTCGGCACCGCCGACCCGACCGCCTACGACATCGACAGCACCTCGCTCCCCGGGGCACCCTTCTTCGCCAGTGCCGCGCAGGAGCCCCGCCTCCCGGGCTTTGTGGCCGTGAGCGAAACCGTGCTCACCGGGGTGTACTGGGGCGAAGGCCTGCGCAAACTGTACGCGCCCCTCGCAGAGCGCGAGCCCGTGGTGATCATCGGGCACTCCATCCGGGTGTATCGGGTGGAGGAGCCGTGGTGGTGAGGGGGCAATCCGCGGTTCCCGGCAACGGTGGGGCGAAGGGCGTCGCGGCGGATTGCGGCGCCATCGCGGGCCTCAATAGCACCCTGAAACGATGTCGCAGGTGAAGGACGCGTCGTCGCCGTAGTTGGGTTCGCCCAAACCGAGGGAGTCGTACACAACGAGGTCGTACGGGAGGTTGTCGTCCACGCCGGTCCCCCAATCGCAGTTGTCGAAAATGAGCGTGCCGCCAATGACTAGGAGCCCACCACTTGCACCGTAGATGCAGCGGTTGGCGTGAAAGCCGTACGTGCCAGAAGACCCCGTGCAGGTGAGTGTGGCGTCGTCGGCCATACCCCCGCCCGCAGAGTCTTGAACGCTCATGTTGTAGGACGCAGGGCTGTCCTGGAGTTCGACTTCCGCTTGGTCCTGGATGCCGATCCCTCCGACGGTGTAGCCGTAGTTGTCGAAGATCTCGGTCCGAACGATCTGGACCCACGCCTGCTCCACGATCCAGAGCCCCCCTCCTACCCACGCGTAGTTCTGTGCGACGCTCGAGTCCTCGAGGCGGAGCGTCGGCGACGTCCCGACGACGGAGGCCTCCACCCACACGCCGCCCGCGTACGTGTACCCGGTTCCGGCGATGTCGGTGCCACCGCCGCCGGTGAGCGTGAGCCCGGACACGGTCACCGCCCCCCCACGACCGTCAGCATTGTCCACTCGGCATAATCGCTGGCTAGTGCGGTCATGGAGGCGCCGTACACACCCACCACCTCGGCCTCGCTCTCGGTGGCCGTGAGCGCCACGTGGTAGGTCCCAGCGCAGATCCGGAGCGTGCCCTCGGCAGGAAGATCGTACGTGGTCAGCGCGCTGGGGGTGCCGGACGCGAAGGTGGCGGTGAGGTCTGCGGAAACGGTTTCGGCGGTGTCGAAGAGGGTCACGAGCCCATCTTCGTCCGTGCTTGCCCATGCCGTGCTGCAGTCGTTCTGAACGCCGTCGCAGACCTCGGGGGCGCCGGGCCAGACGTTCGCGTCGGCGTCGTCGCAGTCGGTGCCCCCGTCGGCGATGGCGATCGCGCCGTCGCCGTCGGCATCGGCATCGGCATCGGCATCGGCATCGGCACTGGCCGTAGCCTCGTCGGGGGCTTTCGGCCCGCAGGCGATGAGGGCGAGGATTACGAGGGTCATTGGGCGCTCCGGCTGGGTTTCAGTTCAGCTGACGGAGCTTCGCTCGCCCATGTCCAGGCCGACCCACGATAAGCTGTGATACCATCATCAAATGTCGTGGTCTCCAAAAAAGCGCCATGCGGAAGCCCGCTTACGCCTGCTCGCCTCTGTCTCGCCGGTAGTGGTGGTGTCGGGAGCCCGGCAGGTGGGCAAGAGCACGCTGCTGGACATGACCTACGGCGAAGAGGCCGAGACCGTCGTGTTCGACGCGATGCAGGATGTCGAGGGCGCGCGGCGCGACCCCGACCTGTTCCTCGACTCCCGGGGGTTTGTGCCGGGCGGGCGACCGCGTCGCCCTCGGCTCATTCTCGACGAGATCCAGTTCGCGCCTGAGCTGGTTTCCGCGCTCAAGCGCCGTGTGGATCGGCTGCGGGTGCCGGGGCAGTTCCTGCTCTCCGGCAGCCAACAATGGCAGGTGACGCGCCACCTAGCCGAGAGTCTGGCCGGGCGCGCGGCGTTTCTCGACCTCGAAGGCTTCACGCTCGCCGAGATCGCCAACGAAGGGGCAGCAGAGCCCTGGCTCGGTCGTTTCCTCAAAGACCCGGAGGGCTTCGTATCCTCCGATCCGCCGCGCTTAGCGCTGCCCTTCCCGTTGCCCGAGCAGCTCCTCCGCGGGTTCATGCCTGGCCTGCAAACCTGGCCAGCCGAAGCGCTCGAAGCAGGCTTCGCGGGCTACGTGCGAACCTACCTTGAGCGCGATGCACGCGCGATCGCCGCGGTTGCCGACTGGGCCGAGTTCGGGCGTTTCCTCCGGCTCGCCGCGGCCCACACCGCGCAGGAAATCAATGCATCGGAGCTGGGGCGAGACATCGGCCTCACGGCCCAGACCGTCCGCCGCTGGCTGGCCACGCTCAGCGCCACGTTCCAGTGGGCGGAGCTCGCTGCCTTTCATGTCAGCGCCGACCAGCGGGTCAGCCGACGCCCCAAGGGGTTCATCACCGACGTGGGTCTGGCGGCCCACCTGCTGGGGCTCCCTCCCGGCACCGCCCTGCTTGGGCGCCGCGAGTGGGGGCCCCTCTTTGAAACCGCCGCGGTCGGAGAGCTAAGGCGCCAGCTCGCGCTGGTCGCGCCGGGCGTCTCGCTCCGGCACTACCGCGCCCACGGCGGGGCCGAGGTCGACATGATCGTCGAGTACCGCGGGCGACTCCACCCCATCGAGGTGAAAGCGAAGAGCCGCCCCGACCGCGCCGATGCTTCCGGCATCCTCGCCTTTCGCGCCGCGCACGCTCGGCACGACGTCGCCCCCGGCCTCATCCTCGCCCCCACCGAGCGCGCCTACGCTGTCGCCCCGGGAGTGTGGGCCCTGCCCTGGGATGTGAAGTAGGGGCGGGCGACGTCGTCAAGCTCGCGAGGCACGCCCGGCCAACCCCTGCGTCAGCTCGCCCAACAGCCCCGCCACCTTCGCAGCCCTCCCGATCGCGTCTCGGTTGAGCGGTCGCCGAACCTGCGCGTACGACGCGGTATGGGCCACCTCGGGGCGCTCGAAGAACCGTAGACACTGGGGCTCGTAGGTGAGCCCCAGGAACGCGGACACGCGCCGCACCTCGGCCTCGGGCGCCTCCACGAGCTGCTCGTACCGGAGTTCGCAGATCGGGAGCGGCAGCTCCGCGAGCCAGTGGTCCATCAGTCGCGTGTAGTCCGCGTAGAAGCGCCCCAACGCCCGCAGGTCGGTCGCCCACGCGAGCGTCGCGTGCAGGTCCTTCGAGTAGCACGACACGCAGGTATCGACGGGGTCGCGACGAAGGTGGATCACGCGCGCCGCGGGGAACAGACACGCTGCGGTGCGCAGCGAGAGGAAGTTGACGGGCAGTTTGTCGAGGATGCGGTGCGCTCGCCCGTCTCTCCGCAACCGTGCCAGGTAGCGGGCGGCGGCCGTGTCCAACGCGGCAGGTTCCCGGGCCCCCCGCTCAAGCTCCCTCTCGATCTGCGGCAATTCGTCGAGCTCCCCGCAGGACCGCACGTCCGGGTGGCCAAGGAGCATCTGCTCCGTCAGCGTGGTGCCCGAGCGCGGCATGCCGACGATGAGGACCACGTCGTCGCCGAGGTCTCCGGAGGTCCTCGATGAGGCCTGAAACCGCTCACGGGTCCAACCGTGGATGAGCGCGTCCACGCGCGCGGAGTGGGCGTCACTGTCCCAGCTGAGGCCTCGGGCAGCGTGGGCGCGGGCGTGGGCGTGGAGCGCCCCCTCGGCGTCGCCGAGGGCCTCCAGTACGTCGCCGCGCATGTGCTCCACGCCCACGCGGCTCGCACGGCCGAGCGCCGCGATGGGGAGCACGTCGAGCGCCGCTCGCGCCTCCTCGCCCCGGCCCGTGCGCAGCAGCACCCGCGCGGCCGCAGCCGTGAACGCCGCGTTCCTCCCGAGGAGGGAGGAGTAGGTGTCGATCAACGCGGTGGCCCCTACGAGATCGCCCCGCCGCTCCGCCAACAGCAGCAGCCCGGGCGCGCCGTCGCTCCGCGCCGCGCCCTGCCCCGGTCCGCAGGCCGCGCGGAAGCACGTCTCCGCCTCCGCGAGCTGCCCCCGCTCAACGAGGAAGTTCCCGACCCGCACGAGTACGGAGGGGCTCGTGGGGGCGAGGCGCAAGGCCGTCTCAAAACAACGAAGCGGCTCCTCCACCTGGCCCAGCCCCTGGAGCGCGACGCCCAGCGTGGCCCAGGCCTCGGCGGAGCCGGGATCGAGCTCCGTGGCCCTCCGGAGCGCTTGGAGACCCGCGCCAGTGTCCCCGCTGGCCAACTGGGCCCGCCCCAACACCAGCCACGCCACACCGACGGTCGGCGCTGCGGCCACCGCGGCGGCCGCGTGGCTCACCGCACCGGGGGCGTCGCCCGACTCCAACGCACGAAGGGCCTGCTGCAGTCGATCGCGCACGCTCTGCATGGCGCTACTGGCGCTCCCGTGTCGCCGAGGAGAACAGCGTCCACCGTGTGGGGTCCGACCGGACCGCCGCCACCAGCAGCACCGCGAGATTCACGAAAATGAACCCCCCGACGACCAGCCCGCGCAGCGTCGGCAGCGCGTGGATGCCCGAGAACCCGAGCGTCAGCAGTACGAAGTAGGGGAACGCACACCGGAGCGCCGCCTGGCGTCCGAAAATGGGGCCGGCCACCGCCGCCAAGAGCCCCAACGCGATGGCGAAGGCCGCGGCCGCCGCCTGCACGTCGCTGAGCCACCGAACGAGGTACCCCACAAAGAGGAAATAGGTGCTGATGCTCGCCACCACCGGCAGGTACGCCCAGGCCGCGAGCCGGAACGGCGCCACCTGGCTCCACACGAGGAGCGCCAGCATGTAGAGGAAAACCGCCATCGGAGCGAGCTGCAGAAGGGAAGCCGCGAACTCCTGTGCCTGCCGCTGGCTCTCAAACGCGAAGCCGATGTCCTGCGTCGTCGAAAAGTTAGCCAACGCAAACGTGACGGTCGCCCCACCGTTGTCGTTGACCCGCTGGTGGTTCAGTCCGAAGCGGGTGAGCGCGAACCGGTCGCAGTCAAACGTGTAGGCTGCGGCGGCGCTGGGCACCACCCGGCCGCGCAGGGCCGACAAGGCGTAGCTGAACGCCCCGCTGCCCTTCGTAGACCAGCGCACCGCCACATCGGTCTCCTCACCCGGCTGCAGGATGAGATGGAGCGGCGTGGGGGCATCGAGCCGCGGGTCCGACACCCTTGTGCCCGCCACGGTGAGGGAGTAGTCGTTCAGCACCGAGGCGCCGGTCGGCCGGGCCACCGACACCTGCAGGCGCGCGGGCACGTCGGCCGCGCTCCGCACCCGGTAGTGCTCTTCGGTCTCCACGGTGTAGCTTGGGATGGTCAACGACCCCCAGCGCTGGGAGGAGCAGGCAAATGCGCCACGAAGCTCCACCCTCTCCACCCCGGCCTCGGCCTGCTGCGGCTTTGAAACCGCCCGCGCCTGCTGCGCGCCTTCGTCGAGGTGGTGCTCCGTCGTTTCCCAGTGGACCGTGAACGCGGGCGGCGAAGCCACAACCTCCCCACCCCAGGAAGCTGCGAACTCGCTGGTGGCGTGGCCGTAGCTGGTGTTCCTGCCGGTGCCGATCCGGCCCTCTGTGAGCCCGATCAAGAGAGTGGACACGAGCCAGAGGCCGCCCAACCACACGGCGAGTCCGAAGAGGCGAGCGCCAACCGCAACGACACGAGAGGAGTCCACAGTGCCCCCGAGCAGGAAGGGTACCACGGGGGGGGCTACTCCGTACCTACCTCAAACAGCGCCAGCGGCGGGCCCTGACGGTCCTCGCCGAGCAAGGCCACCAGCCAGCGCTCGCCCTCGCCGAAGCCATCAAAGGGCTCGCCCGCCGCCGAGCGTGCGGCGTCCAGCGGGAGCTGGTCCGTCATCGACACGGCGGCGTCGTACACCTCGGCCCCTTCGCCTGCGGCCAACGCCGTGCAGGTCTCCTCGAGGGCGCCGTCGTGCCGCACCAACCGCACCCCTTCGACCGCCAGCGGGTCGAACGGCGCGCCCGCCGCGGTCATGGACAGCGTGGACCAATCGAGCACCCCCACACCCGCGCGGGCGGCCACCCCGGCGGTAGCGCCGAGGTCGCACCACTCGCCGTCCTTGGTGTTGGGCACCGCGGGCAGCACCACCTCCGTGGCCTCGGCACCCGCACAGGCATCGAGCTCGGCGAGCGCGAGCCCGCCGTCCTCGTCACTCAGCAACAACAGGAAGGTCGGCGCCTCGCCGTCGCAGTCGGGAGGCATACCGCCCCACCCGTCGTACACGCCTGCGCACGAAGCCGGGTCGTTGCTCCACGCGAGCGCCACGTAGCCGCTCATGTCGGACTGGAGGACCGTACCCGCGCCGAAGCGCCAGAGCAGGTCCTCGGCGGCAAGCGCGCTCCGGATCACCCCAGCGTACGCAAGCGACAGCGGGTCGAGTGCCTCCCCCCCCATCCCTGTCGTCACGGCGCACCAAGCCACGGCGGTGTCCGCGCCCGGGTCGACGTCGAACCGTGCGGCCGACAACAGCGGCGGGAACGCGACCAGATGCTCGGGTCCGACCCTCAGCTGCTGCACCCCTCGGCCCCCCGAGTCCGCGTCGGGCGGCGCACAAGCGACGAGCAGGAACCCACCCAGGGCGGCGGCGTTCACCCGCACTCGATCTCCACGCCGGCGCAAGCCGCGAAGCCCGCCACGTCCACGATCCGCTGGCACTGCTCGTACAAGGCGTGCTGCGCCTCACGACAGTGAAACTCGTCCAAGCGGTCCGCGTTGGCCCCGAGCCATGTCCACAACCACCACGCGCCCACGCCGTAGGCCCCGTCTGAAGTGTCGTCACACCACACATATGGCGTCGTTTCGAGCGGCTCACAGCTTCCGTGCCCCGCGTAGAACGAGTGCGACGCCTCGTGCACAAGGAACGACGCGGCCTGCGGCACCAACACCGCCTCCGCGCCGGCAGACAGCCCCACATCCTCCTCGCCGTCGAGATCGCCGACGTCGATCCGTCCCTCGCTGTAGCGCATCACGTAGTCGGCCGAGCCGGTGTAGTGCACCTCGTCGACCGCGTCGGCGAGGAAGGGCGCCCACAGCAGGCCGGCGTCGTCGTCGTCCACGAGGTCGTCGAGTCCGCGGAAGCGCTCAAGGCGCGCGGTCATGGTCGCGGGCGCCTGCTCGTCGAGGGCAGCGCCCACCGTGAAGCCCTGCGTTCCTGCGGCCACCAACGCGCCGCCAATGACGATCTCTGCGGGCGTCACGGCGGTGGTGAAGGCCCGCGGGGTCTCGTCAAAGCTCTCCCAGTCCATGGCGATCGCCTCTCCCATGGCCTCGGCGCAGGCCTGCGAGACCGGCTGGAGCACGCCCGCACCCGACAGCGGCGCACCCCCATCGGGTGCGGTGAGCACACACTCGACCGCCACCTGTTCCCACGCAGTCATAGGCGGCTCGGCAGGCCCGGAACAGTCCATTTCGCCGGCGAAGAGGAACACTGGGACACTCCTTACGGCAGTGTAGCCGGACACGCGCCTGACCCGTTCAGGGCGTCTTGATTTCGGTGGAGGCGCCACTGGCCGGATCGACGGCAACCAGCCGCAGCTCTAGCCCGAGGCCTTCGACCAGCGACCGCACCGTGCTCAGCTTCGGGTCGCCCCGCCGTTCCGCCTTCGACAAATCCGATTGGGACATGCCGATGGAGGCCGCAAGATGTGCCTGAGTGACATGGGCGCTCTCGCGGAGCTCGCGGAGGCTCGCGCGCGGAAGGCGGTCGGTTCGGCCCACAGCGCGTGCGCGCCGCGCCGCGATCCAGGCGCGCCACAGCGGGCTCGTTCCCTGCATGGGGTGGGCATCGCAGAGGTGCCGCACCTGCTCGGCCAAGGATCCGAACGGGTCCGCGGCGATCGCCTTGGCAAGCGGGCGCCAGTCCCCGAAGTCGCCGCGCTCCAAAAGATCGTCGAGCGCCGCGAGGCCCCGTTGGTCGGTCGGAACCCCCTCGTACTCGAGGTGACGATGGATCACGGCTCCTCCTCGGCCAGGCGGTCGACCATCCCAACCGCGAGCCCACGGCAGGCGTCCGCGACGGCCAGCCAGTCCTGCCACCGTCGATCCAACCCGCGATACCGCGTAAGGTCAACGTCCGAGAGGTCGTACGGTCGGGGCTCCGCAAGCTGCTTGGCAAGCTGAGTGGCCAGCCGTTCGCCGCCGGGACCGATCTGGTCCGCGTACCACTCGTCGAGGCCCACAAGCACGCGCGATGCGGCCGGTCCCAGACGCTCCGCCAGCGCAACCACATCGAGGTAGTCGCGCGTGGCGTTCCGCTTCAGCACCAGCCATGCCTTGATCCGGGCCATCTCGGCGAGGGTGGGTACGCGGATCGGTCCGTGGGGCGTGTCGACGACCTCCACCTCGAGCGGGCGAAGCCGGATCAGGTTGCGCACGCCAGTCTCCACACCGTCGAGGCTTCCGAGCACCTGCACCGGGCGGGTGACCCGGGCGGTCACCCACTCGTTGGTCTCCTCGAGGTCGGTCAGCACGCTGTCGAATCGCGCCCGGAGGTCGCGCACCACGTGGTCATCGTCGTACGAGACGCGATGGCCGGCGTGTACCGCGGCCGCAGTGCCACCGACCAGTACCGCGTCGGGGACGATGCGCTGCAGTTTCGCGGCGGCCGCAAGGATCTGGTTCCAGTCGAGCACGCGTCGTGCGGGCATGTCCACCGTCCGAAGTGATTCTAATCACTATCATGCGACAACGCCACTCTGTGAGCGCAGCTCCGCGTCAGGGCCGCCCCAAGCGAGCCGAGTGAACGTGGCCTCAAGGCGGTAGCCGATTCGCGCGTAGATCGTGTTTGACGCGGGGTAATCGAGGTCCGTAAACAGAGTGCAGCCGCGGCGGCCCTGCGCGAGCGAAAACGCCGACATGTGCGCCACGAGGGCAGTGGCGTAGCCGCGGCCCCGCCGCTCGGGAGGGGTGAACACCGGCCCCACGGACCAGTACCCGCCGACCTCCCGAGGGAAGTTGGCGAAGGCGACCGGCTCACCATCAACCTCCCAGAGCCAAGCCCGGCCCGAGGTGCTGTAGCGACTCCCGGCCTCCGGAGTGAGGGGTGGGTCGGCGGGTGAGGCTTCCTCTCGAAAGGCCGCCGCCCACGCCTGGAGAAGCGCCGCATCGTGCGGAAGGGCCACGCGCGGAGACCCCGCCGGAATCGGCACCGTCTCCACTTCATGGAGCACCCACACGCCCAGCCGCGTGACGACTCGGGGCTCTCCTCCGCCCCCGAGCGCCACCGCGGCGTCCGCGAAGCTACGGGCGGCGTCGGAGGGGCCGGTCACGCCGGCTACGTCGGGGTGGCACACGCGCCGAGGCAACGACCGCCGCCGTCCTCCACCGTGAACATGCGCACCTCCTCGAACCGCGTGGGGTCGAGCATCATTCCGGCCACGAGGCCGAGGGGCATCTGGTTCACGGCGGCGCGCTCAGCGAGCGCACACGTGGCGGCGAGGAAGTCGGCGGGGTCGGAGTGAGCGCACCAGTGCATGGGGGGCAGTTTCAAAGCCCCCGCGAGAACCGCGTGTGAACCACGAGCTCCTCGCCCTCGTCGGCGAGGCCGACGAGCCGCCCCTCGCTGAAGAGCCGCACCGGGGCGGGCGGGAAGCCGGCGGGGAGCGGCCAGGGAGGCGGGCGGAGCCCGCCGCCTGGCAGCGGCCCGCCGGCGTTGGCGAGGAGCCGTTCGGCGGCGGTCAGCCGCCGAGAGGCGCACCACGGGAGCAGCGCCTCGCCCTGGATGCGCTGCGGCGGCGCCTGCGGCCCCGCGTCTACCCAGGGGCCGATCCCCGTTCGGTGCAGCCCCGCAAGGTGCGCCGGCACGCCCACGGCGCGCCCAAGGTCGCGCACGAGGCTGCGAACGTAGTAGCCCCCCGCCGTCACAAGCTGCAGGCGGCTCCGACCCGGCAAGGTGTGTCCCAGCCACTCCGCCGCGTGCAAGTACACCCGCGAGGGCGGCACCACCACCGCCTCGCCGCGGTGCGCTCGCACCCACGCCCGCTCCCCGTCCACCCGCTTGTTGCTGGTGGCCGGCGGCACCTGATCGTGCCAGCCGACAAAGGAAGCCAGCGCCGCCGCCAGCCGCGCGCCGTTCAAGGCGTCGGCAGGCCCTTCCGCCACGGTGGCGCCGTGCAGATCGCCGGTGTCGGTCTCCACCCCCCACACCACCTCGGCCTCGTACACCTTGGGGATGCCGTGCAGGAACGGAAAGAGCCTCGTGGCCTCGCCCGCGAGTCCGAGGAGTAAGCCCTCGGCGAAGGGGTCGAGCGCGCCGCCGTGGCAGAGGGCCGGCCCGCCGGGGGAACGAACGCCGTCGAGCACGGCCTTGCTGCTGAGGCCCACGGGCTTGTGGAGGAGGTGAATGCCCGGTGCCAGCACCGAAGCCGCCTATCGCGCCGCGGGGCGCAGGGGGCCACCTGCGACGAGCTGCCGGGCCCAGCGCCCCGCCCAAGTTCCGGTTGCCGGTTTCGTCACGCCCCGGCGATCACAAAGCCCGTCGCCCGGGCCGCCGTCGCGAGGAGTCCGTCGTGGGTAACGAGGACAGGCGCCTCCGAGCGGCCCTCGCGCCACAGGATGGCCGTGGCCAAGTGGATGGCGTCGAGGGTGCCCAGCGGGGTCGGAAAAGGGTCTGCGGCCCGCCGAAGCACCGCGGGGGAAACGTCGATGCGATCCATGCGCTCGAGGAGTCGCAGCACGAGGGACCGGCGATCCGCGAGGTCTGCGGCGTCGATCAGCCCTTGGAGAAAGCGCCGATCGAGCGTTCGCAGGCACTCCACCTCCGTGAGGGCGCTGGTGACGGCGTGTTGAATCGAAGCCCACTCACGCAGGCGGTCCGGCTGCGCCAGCACCACGCGGAGCAGAACAGACGAGTCGACATACGCGATCAAAGGCGTTCCGCGCGTTCCTGACGAAGCTGTTCCATCACGTCCGCGCCCGCTCCGCTCGGGCCGAGCAGCGGCACGTCGTGAAGCGCGCCGATCGCCGGGCGGATCACCAACTCCAATCCTGCGGCGCCAATGGGTACGATTCGGGCGATCGGCTCTCGCCGGTCCAGCACCACGATGGTTTCGCCACGCCGGACGGCCTGCAGGTGCTCGCTGAGGTGGGCTTTCAAGTCAGCCGTGCCTACCTTGGTCATGACTATAAGATAGTCAACCATGACTACTACGTCAACCACGGCCCCCACCCCGCGACACCCACGTCGCCCCTCCTCCCCCCGACCCGCAACAAACCCGCCTTCCCCCTCGTTGGCACGCGGCTTGCGCTACACGGTCCCATGATCCTCCTCCTCTCGCTCCTCGCTTGCCCCGTCGAGACCGCCTGCACCGAGCTCGCCGCCTACTCCACCACGTTCTCGGTGACAGACGCCGACGGGAGGGCCGTCGAGGGCGCCACCGGCACGTACAGCGTGGACGGCGGGGAGGCCAAGCCCTGCGATTCCATCGTTCCCGGCGAGCTGATGTGCGGTGTGGAGGAGGCCGGGGCCTTCAGGGTCGAGGTGAGCGCGGCCGGGTTCGTCACGTCGGTGGTGGTGTTGGACGTCGCCTCCGACGAGTGCCACGTGATCGGGCTGGCGTCGGATCTCGTGCTCGAGGAGTCGGAGTGTGCCGGCGAGGAGACCCCCTCCGCCGTGGTGACCGTTCAGGCCGAGGACGGCACGCTGTTGGTAGACTCCGTGGTGACCTACGCGGTGGACGGGGGCGAGGCCGCGGCCTGCAACCCGGGCGGCGACAGCAGGCATGTGTGCGGCTACGACGACGCGGGCCAGTTCACGCTTGAGGCCTCGGCGTTCGGCTTCCAGACCGCGACGGTCGTCGTGGAGGTGGCTGGCGGCGAGTGCCACGCGATCACCGAGTCGGTGACGATGACTCTGGCCTCGAACGAATGCAGCGACAAGCACGTGCCTGCCGTGATCGTGAACCTCTCCGATGCAGGGGGCGCCGAGCTGAGCAGCCCCGCCGTAACGTTCATCCAGAACGCCTCCGAGGTTGTGGAGGCCTGCAACGACCAAGGGAGCGGCCTGTGGTGGTGCGGCAACACGATCGGCGACTACGTGATCACCGCGAGCGCCGACGGCCACGAGGCGCAGAGCGAGAGCTTTGCGATCGTGTCCGACGCGGAGGGCTGCCACCCCCTGACCCAGAGCACCGACATCGCTCTGCAGTGGCTTCCGGACTAAGCAGACCGGGTGACCGCCCCGCCCTCCGCCCTGCCCTTCGACTTCACCGACGCTCGGGGAAGGGTGTCGGTGCGGCCCGCCTGGACACGCGCGGAGATTTTCGCCACCGTAGAG
This sequence comes from Deltaproteobacteria bacterium, assembly GCA_947484175.1. GTDB lineage: Bacteria > Myxococcota_A > UBA796 > UBA796 > SXON01 > SXON01. The sequence goes on along the minus strand of CANKOI010000011.1, from coordinate 19,705 downwards.
GCGCTGCTCGGCGAATGGGAATCAACGCTCCCGGCGGACAAGAACGCGCGGGTGGTGATCAAACCCAACCTCAACAACGATCTCGTGGCGCTGACCGGCAACTGTGCCGATCTGCGTGTGCTTACCGCGCTGATCGAGGCGTTGCGGCGGCGCGGATACACCCGGATCACGGTGGCCGACGGCAGCAACGTCGGCATCGAGCGGCGCAACATCTCGTCGTTCCGGCGCCTCCGGATCGACCGCCTCGCCGCCCGCTCGGGCGTGCACACCGTCGACCTCAACCGCGACGACGGCCGCCGCATCGTGCTCCACGCGGGCGCCGAACCCCTGGTGGCGAACACCGTCCTCGACGCGGACTTCCTGATCTCCGTCCCCAAGATTAAAACCCATGCCGAAGCCGGGCTCTCCTGCGCGATGAAGAATTGGGTGGGGATTTGTGTGGGACAGGACAAGCGCCACATGCATCAGGACCTCGGCCGGAACATCTTCGCGCTGAGTGAAGTCGTGCAGGCGGACCTGATCTTGGTGGACGGCTTGGTCGGCATGGAAGGCAACGGTCCGGGCGACGGTTCCCCCACCCGCGTAGGCCTGCTCGTGATGGCCGACGACCCCTTCCTCAACGACTGCGTGGTGGCGCGGCTCGTGGGCATGCCGGTCGTGCGTGTGCCCTACCTGCAGCACGCGCTCACGGCCGGCGTGGTTTCGCAGGCGCTCCTCGACCGGATCGACCGGGAGGTGCCGCAGGTGGCTACGATCCAGCTGGCGCCTGCCCGAAGTCGCCTGGCGGTGCTGTCGGAGTCGCCGAAGCTGGTGTGGCTCAAGAAGGCGGTGCGGCCGATCGTGTCCCAGCCAGCCGTGGCCGAACTCGCGTACCGCGCCAACATCACGCAGGACGTGTACGGGTTGGAGGACGACAGCCTGCGCGTGGCGGCCCGAAACCCGTCGGCCTGCGGAAGCTGCCGGAAGTGTGAGGACTTCTGCCCCACGGGCCTCCGCGTGGAAGAGATCGGCGTGAAGCTCGACCTCCCCGACTGTGTGCAATGCCTGTACTGCTGGTGGGTGTGCCCAAACGAGGCGCTCACGCTCTCGGGAGAGGCGGGGGCGATGCAGCGGCAGATCGACCGATACAAGGGGCTGATCGAGGCGCTGTGAGCGGGGGTTAGAACGCCACATACCCCCCCGTGCCGCGAACCCGCTCCAGCACGAAAAGCCCCCCCGCACAGGCGAACACGATCGAAACGGGCACGACCACAGCCCACACCCAACGCGGGACTACATGCACAGCTGCGCGCCCTGCCACGGGGTGCAAACGCCCTCCCCGCAGGGCGCCGCTTCAGAGCAGTAGCGATAGCACCAGCCCGACGAGCCGGCGGCGGCTTCGCCCTCGGGGCACACCGGTGGCTGCTGTCCCGAACCGAGCCCGCAGTTCAGGGCAGCGCCGCAATCATCCGCGTAGGTGGACCCGCAGCCCCGGTCGAGGTTGACCCAGGGCAGGGAGGTGCGACCGTCTGGAAGGCAGGCGGCGTTCGGGGCGTTGCCGGCGGCACGATCCTCTGGCGTGACCGGCTCGAAGCGGATCTGCGCTTCCTCGCCCTGCCACCGCACCGCCAACACCTCGCGCCGCCCTCCCGCCCATGGGGGGCTGTCCCCGTCGGCAACGGCGCCCAACTCGAGCCGCGGCCACGCAAACGCCACCCGCGCCTCCCTCCCCGGCAAGAGCGGCATCAGCAACCTCGTCGACTCCCGGTCCTGCGCCCACGCCCGCTCCAAGGGCGCGTCCAGCACGCGCAAGGAGGGGCTCGACCCCTCCCTCCACTCCCCGAAACCGGACGCGAGCCCCACACACTTCACGTACAGCCACTCCCGGAGCCGACGAGTGGAACAGCGATTTCGGGTAGAGCCCGCCACGGTGATCTCGGGGGCAAACTCGACCTCGTCGGGGCTGGGGAGGCGAGAGCGGCCCACCGGCAGACCTGCGAGGGGCTGGGCCAGCGGCGCCGGCTCCGCGAGGGTGGAAGCGATCGCCTTCGCCACGGCTTCCGTGCCCCGAGCCGTCATGTGCAGATCGCCGTCGAGAAAGGCGCCCGGCTCGGCGGCGGCGAGGGCGGCTGTGACGTCCACCGCGCGCACCCCGACCCGCTGCGACACGGTAACGAGATCGGTGAGCAACGCGCGGGTGGCGGTCATGTCCACCGGCTCGGCGCCGTACTTCTTCCACTCCTCGGCGGAGACCTGCACATCGAGCGGCAGGGCCACCACCAGCAGCTCCGCTCCGGAGGCGGCGCATCGGTACCGCGCGGCAAGCACCATCCCGCTGAGCGACGACTCCACGTCGGGAGCCTCGACCTGAGTGGCCAGCCCGGCGGCCTCTGCCTCCGCTTTGACGTAGTCGGCAACAAGCGCGCTCACCTCGGCCGCACCGGCCGCATCGGGGTGCTCGGCCACCCAAAGGCGTGCGCGGTCCACCAGCGTCGTGCGCACCGTAGCCGCCTTCCGCAGCAGCTCGGCCGTGACCGGCACCGACCGTCCGCTCTCGGCGTCGCGTTCGTACACGATGTCCCCCGGCCGATTGTGTTGGTCGAAGGCCTGCAGCGCGAGGTCGTCATCGCGGTTCCAGTCGGGCAGGAACCGCTCCCGCTGCCGGAACAGTCCCTCGAACGCACGGAGCCTCCCCTGAGCGGCCTGCGTCACCGCCACCGAAACCTTCAGCCCCGCCACCCCATCGCCCGCAACTACGGTTGGAGCGAGCGACACGAGATCGGCCACGCCTCCCTCAGACGGCAGGCCACCGCCCGCCCCCTCCGGCGGTGCGTAGAGCGCCCGCCGCAGCGCGAATACGAGGTGGGACTCGCGGAACAGCCACTCCCGCCCCGGAAACGACGTCACTTCGTCCGGCATCGTCTCCTTCCGCACCGCCCACCCGTCCCACACGCGATGACGCTCCGTGTTCGGGGTCTCCACCTCGAAGAAGTCGTTCGAAGCGTTCACGACGAGTACCACCGTCGCCGGCTTTCGCTCAGAGAGGAGGCGCGTGATGACGGCGAGGTACTCGTCGGGTCCGTACGTGGGCACACCCGCGTTGATCACGCTGCGGCCGGTCTCGCGGGCGAGTTGGGCCGCGATCGTCTCCCTTTCCTCCACGCCGAGTCCGAACACCTGGGAGTCTCCCACCATGACGACCTCCCCCTCCGTGTGCGCCGGCCACTCGCCGCCCCGAAAGCCCGCCGCGTTGATCCGCACGTCGGTGACCGGGTTTCCGTGGAACGACACCCGCTGCGAGGCGCCGGGACGCAACCGGGTGCCCAACGCCCCGTCGGCCTCGTAGACGTTGAGGTGCGGGAACGCTCCGTCGTCCGCGTGGCGAAAGGCAAGTTCGGCTCCGACGAGCGCCGCGAGGGCGCTTCCGCCCGCGATGGCCGTCCAGCGTGCGCGCGTTGTCATCCGACCCGGTATCCACTCCTCGCGCCCCCGCCGCTTTTCTCCCGGCGTGCGCCGCGCTACTCCGCCTGCATGAAAACCGAAGGCTTCGCCAATTTCGACGAGTTCTGGCCCTACTACCTTTCGGAGCACAAAAGCGTGCTCAACCGGCGGCTGCACTTCGTGGGCACCACCTTAGTGAATGTCATCCTGATCGCTGCCGCTGTGGCCGGCGAGCCGCGCTGGCTGCTTGCGTGCCCCGTGGCCGGCTACGGCTTTGCGTGGGTGGGCCACTTCATCGTGGAGAAGAACCGCCCCGCCACCTTCCGGCACCCGCTGTGGTCGCTGTTCGGCGACTACAAGATGTACGGGTGCATGCTGCAGGGCCGCTTGTGGGGGCCCGTCGGCCAGCCCTGACACCTCCTGCACGGCCCCCTCGCGCACTCCCCGCCCGCACGCTAACTGAGGGAATCTCCCCCGAGCGTACCCTTGAAGATCCTCATCCCCATGACCGGCGTAGTGGTTGCGGCTGGTTTCTGTTGTTGCGGCGGAGACTTCGAGAAGGTGCTCCGGGAGGCGGGGATCGACCTTGGCACGGCCCCCGCGGCGGACGGCCGGTCCTTGTTCGCCGTACCGGGCGGCGAGCAGGTCCGCATCACCGAACTGAGCACCGAGGATGCCTACTACGTGGACCGTGACACCATCGTAGGCCAGATCTGCGTCACCGACGGCCCGAGCACCTACAACGGCGATGGCTGGCAGGGAGGTGCCGTGAAGGACTGTGGCAACGGCGCCACGTACTACTTCTACAAGGCCGCCTACGTCGATGTGGGCCCCGCTCCCGTCGTGGCCGCCCCCGCAGCCAGCCTGATCCCGGCGATTCCCGGACTACGCGCCACCCGCGCCCTGCCGAACGGCACCCGCGTGAAGCTGCTCGACATCCACTCCGAAGATGCGTACTTCGCGGAACGCAGCACGATGCTTGGCAAGCTCTGCACCCTCGGCGAAGAGAGCTCGTTCAAGGATGGGGAGTGGCACGGCGGCAGCGCCACCTGCGACGACGGCAGCAGCTACTACTTCCACAAGGCGGCGTACGAGGAGCAGGCTGCCGCCGCTCAGGCCCCGCCGCCTTCGCCGGGTGTACCCCTCGGCGTAGCCACCTACTCGGTGCCCGCCGGCAGCAGCGTGAGGATCGCCGATATCCACGGTGAAGACGCCTACTACAGTACACGAAGCAGCATCATCGGGCAGGTCTGCACCCTCGACGAAGACAGCTCGCTGAAGGACGGGAGCTGGCACGGCGGCCCGGCCCACTGCGGCTCCGAGAGCTACTACTTCTACAAGGCTGCCTACACGGTGGTCAGTCCCTGAGAGCCGCCCCTAGTCGCGGGGGCGGCTTCCGGCTATCCCGGAGCGGCGGCCGGCTATCCCGGAGCGGCGGCCGGCGCGGCAGCGGGGGCGCTGACCGGCGCCGCGCCCGTCGGGGGCGGGCCGCCAGGGCCCCCACCTGCGGGCGGGTCGCCCGCGGGGCCGTTCGCAGGAAGAGCACCCTCGCCGGCGGGTGCGCCGGGTGCACCGGGGCCCCCGACCGGGGGCGCCGCGCCGCCGGCGCCGGGCGGAGGCGGACCGCCCGAACCCGACTCCAGCTTCGCCAAAACCAGCGTCACCGCCGCGGGAGGCGTTTCCCCGATCTCCATAAACGCGCTCGCCGCCATCGGCTCGCCTACGGTGGGGCCATCGCCCGTCGTGTCCACAAACACGGTCACCTGAACGCTGCCGAAGTTCTTGGGCAGCTCCACCTCGAAGGGGCCAAGCCGTTCGAGGGTGGTGGAGTACACCAGCGAGGGCATGCCCCCGGCCTGCTTGAGCACATCCATCCGCACCGAGCCTTCCGCCGTTCCTTCGTAGGTGGCGGTGCCGGTCAGCTTCACGCCTTCCCCCGGAACCACGTTCAAGGGCTCCGTATTGACGGTGGAGGCCCCGCCCGGACCGCCAGATGCCTCTGTGGGGGGGGGGGCCGTGCCGTCGGGAGCGGCGCCGGGGGTGCCGACCCCCACTTCAGGGGCTTCGGTGGGGCAGGCAGCGAGGAGAAGAAGAAGCGAAACCATTCCGTGTTCCTAGAACATCGTCAATGTGCCAAATCGTGGTGCCGCGCGCAAGGCCCGGGCGCGACTTCGCAGACCAGACGGGACATTTCAAGGCGTGGGCGCGCCGCCCGACGGTCCTCGTGAGGGGGCGCCGCTCGCGCCGGCGAGCGCGCGCAGGTCCCACAACAGCGCGGCGCCGTACTCCTCCGGCTCGCCGGCGTGCTCCCGAAGCAGGGACTCCGCCAGCGACACATCCCCAAGGTCACGGTGGAGTACGACAAAGCCGAGATCGCCCACCTCGCTGAGCGAGAGGCTGGCCAGATCGGCGGGGCGTTCGAACACGAGGGCGACCGCCACGCGGCTGCCGTACAGCGTAAAACCGTCCTTCCGCACGTTCGGCCCGAAGGGGATCGGCTGTCCGTGCACCGTCTGGAGCACGAGGTACCTGGAGGTACTCATCCCTTCGGTCGGCGCCTCGACAGGCAGATCGAGCACCACGGCGGGCCCGGCGGCTCGCTCCGGGCGTTCCTGCGCCATCCGCTCGGCGATGGCCTGCGCCGCGCGAGTGTCCAACACGGGAGCACGCGCCAGCGGCCAAGGCGCGGGGCTCACCAGCAACAGTTCAGCGAGCAGCAGGCCCGCTACCAAGAGCGACCACCTCTCCCGAAGCGCCGACGCCGCCAGCGCCGCCACGATGGCGATCCCGATGAACCCGATGCGCTGGGGATGGGCGATCGCGTTCGCGGGCAGCACCTCCAGAAAGAGCCGGTAGGGGAGCGCGAGCGCACCGCCGCTCGGCCCCACCCAGCCGCCGCCGATCCACAGGAAGGGCCCGAGGCTGAACACGAGCGGGACGGCCGCGGCCCACAACAGCCGGCGGCGAGGAGACCGCGAGGCCGCCAACAGCGCCACCCAGCCAAGGTAGCTGGTGTGGCGAAAGGACTCGCCGAAGCGGGTGAGGTCGACCGACTGGAAGTTGCCCGGCACCACCAGGCTCAGGGGGTCCACCGCGTTGTGCTCAAGCGCCCAGAGCTGATCCTGCCAAGCGCCGGCCTGCCGCGGAACGATGGATGTCCGCCCCTCCGCGACCGTGTGATGAACGGTGAGCACGACCGGCAGCGCGATCGCTACCGCCGGAACGAGCGCGATGGCCATGCCCCGCACCAGCGCTCTGCGCTCGCCCCGCCAGAGGGCGTCGCCCAACACCACGACCGCGGCCAGGGCCAGCCCCAGTGCGTAGTAGTAGGTACCAAGCGCCGTGAGGCCCCCCAGCACCCCCGCACGGACCCATCGCCGCGTCTCCCCCGGCGCGTCCGCCGCACGCACCACCGCTGCGAGCGCGAACGCCCCCCACGCCACCCCCGCAGCCTCGCTGATCCCGTTGTGCAGCTCCGACACGAGGTGCGCGGACGCCGCAACGCCCACAGCGCCCACCCAGCTCGCCCGCCGCCCGGCTCCGACCGCGAGGGCCAAATCGCGGCCGGCGACGCTCGCCGCCGCCACGAGGGAGATGAGGACCAGGTTCCACGCCGCCACCAAGCCGAAAAGGGGGTAGAGAGCGGCCCCCAGCGCACCGCCGATGGGGTCGATGAACCACAACCACCCGCCGGTCGGGGCGTTCAGCAGGGTGGTGTGCAGCGGCACCTCCCCGTACTCTGCCGACCGTGCGAACCACCAGGCGCCCCACGCGTGATTCCACACATCCACCCTCGCGTCGCCGATGAACCGCGAGCTCAGGGTCCACACGCCCGGGGCCGTGACCAACAGGGCCAGCGCAGCGTGAACGAGCGCTGCCGGCCCGCTCGTACGCAGCCGAAGAATTGCACCCCGAACCACGGCCCAACATAGCACACCGGCGCTTCCCCGGTTGACGCGCCCCGACCTCCGCTCTACGTTCGGCCCTCCCGCCGGAGCGCCCCAAATGCCACAGTCGTTCGTCGTTCCCGAAGACGTCGTCCTCACCTTCGAAAGCGATGGTGTGAGCATCGAGTATGCCGGAGACATCGTGCTGCACGGTCGGGTCGGCGGAAAGCCCCTGAGGCGGGTGGTCAGCCACGGCGGCAACGTGACGCTGGCGAGCGCGGAGGGAGCAGACCACATCGAAGCGCACGGGAACATCACCGTCCTCGGTGCGATGCAAGCGACGGTGGTGAAGGCGGGCGGAGCTCTGCGCGTGGGGGGAGACCTGGAGGCGGAGACCGTAGACGTAGAGGGCGATGTGGACGCATCAGGGGGGCTCGCGGTGCCGTCGCTTCGCGTGAACGGACGGCTCTCCGTGCGCGGTGCCGCCGTGATGCAGACCCCCACGCTCGGCGGCGACGCGGAGTTCCACGGCGATGTCGCGGCCAACGTGCTGCGCGCTCGCAACTTCCAGTTCAACGGCGGCACCCTGTCGGCGCGCGGCGTGCAGGCGCAGGTGGCGGTGCGGATCGGAGCGGTGCGGTTGCAGGTCGACGCGATCGTGAGCCCTGAGGTGACCCTGCAACCCACCACCAGCGGCCGCGCCGCCGTGATCGAGAGCCACAACGAGCTGGGCGCCAGCGCGGTGAAGGGCGGGTTCCGCTTAGCGGAGTACGCCGAGATTTTCGGGAACGTGCACGGGTTCCTGAAGGAGCGTGGACTCACAGCCCTCGAGGCCACGGCGGGAGCAGAAGCCGGGCCCCCGGATTCTGCGCCTGAGGCCGAGCCCGAACGGCGCCGCTCTCGCCAGCCCAAGGCGGAGCCCGAGCCCGAACCGCAGCCCGAACCCGAAGCCGCTCCGGCCCCAGTGTACGTGGAGGCCGTACTCGAACCCGAAGAGGAGCCGGAAACGGATCGGGCGGAGCCGCCAGCCGAATCGCCGCCGTTGCCGGCCGAGGACCCCCCCGACGTGATCTGGGAGCCGATCGTGGATGCACCCCGCCCCGGCGATTCCACTTCCGGAGCCTTCGAGTCGTTGCGGGAGCGCCGTCGGCAGGCGGAGGGCCTGAGCGATGGAGGCGCTGCTGCCGACCGCGGGCCCCACGCGTTGCAGGCCCAGCTCGCACAGACGGTAGAGCGAATCGCGGACTGCTACGCCGACATGGAGGTTCCGCCGGCGGTGGAGCGCCTACGCACCCTCGTAGCGGCACAGAGCTACCCCGAAGTACGCGCGGAGATCACCAACATCTGGTCGGAACTCCTCAAGTACCACCAGAAGAAGGGCATCCGCATTCACCATCAGGTCACGACCACCTTCAACGCGGTCAACGCGCTGGTCAAGAAGATGTGACCGCCGCCTTCCCGGTCGCTCGCGGTTGCCGCGGGGGCCAGGAAGGCGGTAGGATGCACGCCACCTCGGAGTGCGGAGCATGTCGCTCTTGCTGCCCTTCACCCTACTGGCCGGATGCAACAGCTACGAGCTGTTCCGCGTCACGGGCTTTGAACAGGCCACGTTCAACAACAACGCCGACATCCTCTTCGTCATCGACTCGTCGGGCTCGATGAAGGAGGAGGCCAGCGCGCTCGCGTTGAACTTCGAGGTTTTCCTCGCCCAGCTCACCAGCGCCGAGGGTTCCGACGTTCCCCGCGAAACCTTGGGTGACGCGGTAGACAACTACGTGCGGGAGAGCACGGAGAACGGCTCGATCATCGACTACCAGCTCGCCATCACCACCACCAGCGCCAACTACGCCACCGGCCCAACGGCCGATGTGGACGATGGGGAGTCCGGCACCCTCACGGGCGCCTCCCCGGTGGTCAGCCGCGGCGACCCCGACGTGGCCACCGCGTTCCGCACCAACCTCGTGTGCGACACGGTGTACTGGAAGGAGTCCGACCTCTCCACCGACCCTGGCTACGTCGCCGACGACGACGGCTCCTGCCCGCTCCCCGAAGGCGACGAAATTCCCCGCGAGTACCTTGAGTGCCTGTGCCCCGGCGGCTGGGTCTCCGATGAAGGCGCAGGAACCGAAGAAGGGCTCGAAGCGGCGCTCGACACCCTGTGCCGTGCCTCGGCGGCGCCCCCGGACGGCTGCTGGGCGGAGGACGCCCCGATCAGCGAAGCCGACGCGGGCAGCGTGCCCGACTTCATCCGGCCCGAGGCCAACACCCTCATCGTCATCGTCACCGACGAGGGCGACGGCAGCCGGCGCGTACCGACCGCCGACAGCGACCCCAGCCTGTACCTCGACCTGCTCGCCGAGTTTCCGAACCCGACCCGCTTCGCAGTGATCGGTCCCGCGTACCACGACAACGACGGCAGCTGCCTCGACGGCGCCCAGACCTGGGGCGTGGAGCGCTACCAGCTCGCCGCCAGCCAAACCGGCGGCCGCTACATCGACCTCAGGGATCAGGCCAACGGCTGCGCTCCGACCGACTGGGGCGACAACCTCACGAAGCTCGGCGAGCTGCTCAACAACCAGATCACTGCGTTCGTGCTCCAAGGCGTTCCCGACGTGTCCACGATCCGCGTGTTCGTCGATGGCGTGGCCGTCGAAGAGTCGGCCCTGGACAGCGGGACGGTCGAAGCCGGCACCGCCGTATGGTCGGACGGCTGGAGCTACGACGCCTCCGAGAACGCCGTGTCGTTCCACGGCACTGCGATCCCCGACTACAACTCCGATGTGCGCATCTACTACCGCCCGCTGGGCGGGGTACCGCGCGAACTCCCCATCTAGGCGAGGCCCACCCCTTCATGCTCCTGCTCTCCGTTTCGCTTGCGCTCGCCGCTGACCCCACCAAAGACATCGCCAAGGACACGCTCGACATCGGCGTGCTCAAGAATTCCGAGGTGAAGGTCGTCCAAAAAATGCTGTACCGGAAGGACGGCACCTTGGAGATGGGCGCCATGCTCGCGGTGATGCCGTTCGACGGCTACACCATCGCCCCGCAGGTCGCCTTCTCGGGCACCAAACATGTCTCCGACACGGTGGGCGTGGAGGTGCAGGTGGGAGGAGGCTACGGCTTTGAAAACGCCGTCTACACCGAGCTAGCCGGCCCGACTTACGGGGTGGCCGTCGAGGCCTACCGGTACCTCGCGAGCGCGGAGGCCGATGTGCAGTACACGTTGGCCTACGCGAAGATGAACCTCGGCGGGAAGAAGGTGCTCCACCACGATGTGTACGTGCTCGTGGGCGCAGGGGCCACGCTCGAGCAGTCGCTGCTGCCGCCTGGCGACCTCACGATCTCGCCCACTCTCCCCATCGGCATCGGCACCCGCCTCTTCTTGTCCAAGACGTCGCTCCTGCGGCTCGAGCTGCGCGACAGCATGCTCTTCGAGTACCGCTCGCAGAGTGCAACGTGGGGCTTCAAATCGAACGTAGGCATCGGCGTGGGCCTGAGCATCCTCAGCGGAGGCAGCAAGTGAAGAGGCTGCCGCTCGTCCTCGGGTTGCTGCTCTGCACCACCGCGTGGGCCGGCCCAAAAGACAAGAAGCCCGCCAAGGAGGTTGAGAAGCCGACTGCGGCCGACCCGGCGGAGCTCACCAAAAAAGAAGCCAAACAGCGGGGAGCGGCCTTCGCCGACTACGAGCGGGAGGTGGCGGCGGGGGGCAAGGCGCGCGCGGCCGACGCCCTGGTCATCATCGTGGAAGACCCCTCCCTCGCCGAGTTTCACGGCGAGGCCTACGCCCGACTCGGCGACCTGCTGAACGAGATGTCGCTGCCCTACGCGGCCTTATGTGCGTATGCCCAAGCCTTTTCCGCGGCTTCCGACACGAATGTGAACGAAGTGAGCCTTCGGGTTCCGGCCGCCATCGAGATCGCCACGAAAGTGGGCGACCTGAGCATCCTGCAAAAACCCTTCGCCGGCAACCTCGGCCTCGCGCGCACCGACGACGTGCGCGGGCAGATGGCCTACCTTGCAGCAAAAGAGAACGTTCGGGAGGGCCAGTGGGGCGCCGCGAGTGGAATCTTGCTCATGGTACGGCCGGGCGACCCGCTGTGGGCCGACGCAAAGGTGCTCGAGGGCATCGTGCTCAACCAGCAGGCCCGCCACGAAGATGCGCTGAAGGCTTTTGAGGCGGCGAGTGCAACCGGCCGCGGCCGGGAGGCCCGGTGGTCGGACAGCGTGCAGATCAACACCGCCCGGACTTGGTATGGCGCGGGAAACTACCCGCGGGCCATCGAGTCGTACAGTCGCGTCACCCGAGCGAGCGAGTACTGGCCTGACGCACAGTTTGAACGCGCGTGGGCCCACTTCCGTGTGGACGACCTCAACGGCTCCTTGGCCCAACTCCTTCCTTTCGACTCGGCCTTCTTCGACACGTGGTACTACCCGGAAGCCGACTTGCTGCGCATCTACAGCATGTTCCTGCTTTGCAAGTTCCCCGAGGCCGAAAGGCAAATGGCGCACTTCGCGGAGAAGTACAAGCCCGTGCGGGCGGCGTTGCGGTCCGCCGGAGGGATGACCACCGTCGCTGCCTTCGAAGCCGCGCGGGACTACCGCAGCAAAGGCAGAACTGGCGACTTGCCCGAGATGCTCTGGCGCCCTTGGGCCGGCGAAGAACGGTTCGGCCAGAGTGTGGCCGCCGTTCGCGCCGCCAACGATGAACTCAAGCGGATGAAGTCGATCGAGAGCAACCCGTTCTCCGACAGCGCCCGCACCTGGCTGGAGACTCGACGCGACACCGTCATCGACACCGAAGGTCAGCGGGTAAAGGACCGGCTGGCCGCACAGGAAGACGAGTTGAGCGGAATGCTCACCAACAGCGAGCTGTTCATCCTCGACATCCTAAGGATGAAGCAGCAGATGTTCGAACAGGCGGCGATCACCGGCAAGGAGCTCGAGGCCGCTAAAGATGTGAAGCGCACCGAGCGCATCCGGAAGGGATGGCAGGAGTGGCCGTTCGAAGGTGAGTTCTGGGCCGACGAACTCGGCTACTACAAGGTAGACGTCATCCCTTCCTGCCCGGCGTCGATGCGTCAGAGCGTGAAGTAGGCCGCATGGTCCTCGCACTCGCCGTCGGCATCGTCTCGCTGGTAGGGGTGGTCGGGCTCAGCGTCTGGCTCATCCAGCTCGCCCCCGACGCCTGATGCGTTTCGCTTCGGTGTTTGACGAGAGGGCGTTTTTGGACGGACCGGCCGCGCTCTTCACGCCCGACCCACGCGGAAATCTACGCGTAGACCCCGAGCGCAGCCGGGAGATGTGGCTGCTGGTGCCCGAGCCCCACTCCCGCGAGCCGGGAGTCTTCGTGCTCACGGACTCCGCCACCGGCGTACAGATGGTGCTGGCCACCAACGCATGTGCGCTGGCGCTCGCCCAACCGCGCGGTGCAGTCGAGCGGCAGCCCGACTACGACACGGCTCTGGCACGGGTGCGCTCCCAGTGGCCCGTGGCGCTTAGCGGCTCCGCAACCCATGAAAGAGGGGGCCCTGACCCCCACCCAGCCCCGGTCGTGCTTCCCGAATGAGCCGCGACACGTAGCGAATCGAGCGCCCAACCGCGTGGAGGAGCGGCACCCCACGGGCCAGCTCGGCGGTGATCGCCGCGCTGAGGGTGCAGCCCGTTCCGTGGGTGTGGATCGTGTCGGTGCGGCGGTGCCGCCAACGGTGCACCTCGCCGCCCACCTCCAACACATCGGTGAGCCATGCTGTGTTGGCGTGCCCACCCTTGGTGAGCACCGCTCCGGTAGGCCGCCAGCCCGCCGCATCCAAGACCGCTCGCTCCGGCAGATTCGGCGTGACCAGCGTGGCGAGCGGCAAGAGGTGGTCGATGTAGGCGCGCAGCGCCGACGGCTGCAGCAGGGGGGTGCCGTCCTTCGCCACCATCACCGGGTCGAGCACGAGGGGGATGTTCAGCCGGCGCGACTCCCACGAACGACACAACGCATGTATCACAACCTCGTCCAGAACCATGCCGATCTTCACCGCGTCTACCCGGAGATCATCGAAAATGGCGTCGAGCTGAGCCGTGACCATGGCTCCTGAGACAGGCTCGATGTGTTGAACACCGCGGGTGTTCTGCGCCGTGAGGGCGGTGATGGCGGCCATGCCGTACACCCCCCGGTGGTGGAAGGTCTTCAGATCGGCCTGAATCCCTGCGCCGCCGCCGGGATCGGAGCCGGCCACCGTGAGTGCCGTGTGAATCCGCACCGCGCCGGGATAACCGCCCGCGCCATGGCCATCCCCGACGAACATCCCCAGCGCCAGCTCCCCGGGCTCGGGCTGGCCGCGTACGTCGTCATCCTCGGCATCATCTGTACGTCGGGGCTCGTGGGACTGAGCGTGGCCTGGTACTCGCTGTTCGTCGGGGGGCAGGGCCTCTCGCCGCTCCGAGTGAGCTACGGCGGCTTGGTCGACCCCTCGATGTTGACCTCGCTTCGGGAAGCCGGGCTTCTCGGGCCGTCTGAGCTACCCGACGCCTTTCACGCGGAAGACGGGATCTCGGGCGATGCCTGCGCGATTGCCGGCAAGCGCGTGCTCCGCATCTCGCGGGAAGCCGGCGCCCAGACCATCCTTTTCGAAGACATCGTGGAGCTCACCGGCGGAGACCTCGGTGTCACCGTTCGCAGCCCGACCACCACGATCGCCTGTGCGTTCCGCACGGGGGAAGGCGGGGGCAGCTTCCGGGCGATGCTGGAGCACCGGGGCTGAAGCGGCGGTTCAGGCGTGCCCAAACCACGGAACGACCCGAATGTTCGGATCTGCCGGGTCAGGCCGCTGCACGAACCGGGCGAACCGCTCCGCCACCGCGGGGTGGATGAGCACGCGCGTTTCGTGCCGAAGGACGCGGAACCCGCCGATGTGTTGTTTCTGGATGCCACCACGCCGGCAGAGCATCGGCAGCAACCACTTCGGATCGGCCCGGTGGGCGTGGCCCACGTTGATCCGGAACCACGCGCCGGGCGGCAGGTTGTCGTCGTCCGGCTCGCGGGGCGGCCCATCGTACCCGGTCGAGGGCCGCGGGGCGCCCGGAGCGCGCTCCTTCCGGGGCGGAGGGGGGTTCCAGTCGCTGACTTCTTCGGGCGCCGGAAGCTTGGCGCGTTGGAAGCGCACCAGCGCGGCCACCATGCGCTCCGCTTCGCCCGTGGCGAGCAGCTCGCGTGCGACCGCGAGGTCTTCTTCGGGCACATCGGCGGCCAGTTCGTGCACCCCCTTCCGGAGCGCCTCTTCGTCGCGCTGACGAATGTCGTCGGCGCTCGGCGGCCCCATCCATCGAGGCTCTACGTTCGCGTCGTGGAAGAGGCGCTGCGCGAAGCGTTGGCGGGCTCCAGGAACGAGCACCACCGCGAGCCCCTTCCGGCCCGCACGGCCGGTGCGCCCGCTCCGGTGGGTGAGCATGGCCGCGTCGGTCGGCACTTCCACGTGAACCACCAGGCCTAGGTCGGGAAGGTCCAGCCCGCGCGCCGCGACGTCGGTAGCCACACAGACACGGGCGCGCCGATCCCGCAGCGCCTGCAAGGCCCGGTTCCGCTCGGCCTGTCCCAGCTCACCCGAGAGCGCCACTGCGGCGAACCCGCGTTCCACCAGCTCCTGATGCAGCCGATTCACGCCATCGCGGGTACGACAGAACACCAGCGCGCCGGGGGCATCCACATAGCGCAGGATGTTCACGACCACGCGCTCGGTCTCGCGCGGCACAACCACCACGGCGCGGTACTCGATGTCGGCGTGCTGTTCGCCCATAGCCACGGCCACGCGCGCGGCGTCCCGCTGGTACCGACGCGCCAAGGCCTCGATCCCCTCGGGCACCGTGGCGCTGAACATCAGCGTGCGGCGGTCGGGAGGGGTGGCCTGCAACAGGTGTTCCAGCTCGTCGCGGAAGCCAAGGTCGAGCATTTCGTCGGCTTCGTCGAGCACCAGAGCCACAACGCTGTCGAGCTTGAGCCGCCCGCGGTCGAGGTGGTCGCAGAGCCGGCCGGGCGTGCCCACCACAATGTGGGCGCCCTGCTCCAACTGCCAGGCCTCGCGGCGAACGTCCATCCCGCCCACGCACGCGATCACCCGCGCGCCGGTGCCCGCGTAGAGCCAGCTCAGCTCGCGCTGCACTTGCATTGCCAGCTCGCGGGTGGGGGCCACAACGAGCGAGAGGGGGGCGCGCGCGGCGCCGAACTTCTCCTCCGCGCCGAGCAACGTGGGCGCCAAGGCCAAACCGAAGGCCACCGTCTTGCCCGAACCGGTCTGCGCGGACACCAGCAGGTCCCTCGCCCCATGGCTTGCGTCCAAGATCGCGGCTTGGACCGGTGTCGGCTCCACGTACCCCTTGGCGGCGAGCGAGCGAGCGAGCGGAGGATGGGCGGTCTCGAAGGGCATAGCGGCTCGCGGGGGCGGCGCGGTATCATCGCGCACCCCCAAGCGCACCGCCCACCCGTGATACATCGGGCTGTGTCACGCTCTCTCCGCCGCGCGCTCCTGGTTTGCGTGTCGGGCGCGGCCGCCCTGGCACTCGCGGAGCTCTACGCCCGCCACCTAGACGACGCCTTGGAGTTTCCATCAGACGGGCGCCGCTTCTCCACCCGCGCCGGCACCCACGGCACCAACCGCTTCGGCCTTCACGAGCGGGACCTTCCCGACACCCCTCCCCCGGGCGTCCGCCGGATCGTGGTGCTCGGCGATTCCATGACCTGGGGCACAGCGAGCCCGGCGGAGGCGTGGCCGCGCGCGGTCGAAACCCAGCTCGGCGCACCATGGCAGACCGTGAATCTCTCGCACTACGGGTACGACGCAGAGCAGGCGCTCGCCACGCTCCAGTCGTTCGGCTGGCGAAACCAACCCGCGGCCGTGGTGTTCGGCACCTACGCCAACGACCTCGTTCCCACCGAGCTGATCACGGTGGGGAGCCCGGCGATGCCCGCTTGGGTGGGTGCATCGTTTCTGTTTCCTGGGGCGGGGCGTTCCTCGCTCGGGCGACGGCTGGAGGGAGCGGTGCGGACCCGGTACTACGTGGAGGCCGAGGACCCTGCTCGGTTTGCGGCGGCGGTCATGGCGATGCGGGATGCGGCTGATGCGGCGGGCGTCCCGTTCTTCGTGGTGCTGCTAGCCCCTCACGTGCTCGCGGAGCCCGACCCAGAACGGTGCGATGCCTTCGCGGGCAGCGTAGGCCGATGTGCGGCGGCCTTGGAGCTCGCCGCCCGCCAGCTCCAGATGGTCACGCAGCTCGGCGTGCCCGCCTTCTCGGTCGTCCCCGCGCTGCAAGCCGGCCCCGAGCGGGTCTGGTTCCCCGCGGACTCCGACGACTGGGAACACCCCTCGCCCGCAGGCCACACGCTGATCGGCGCGGCCGTCGCCGATTGGCTGGCCGCGCTGCTTCCCGTCGCAGCGTCGCGATAGGCGGGAGAATGCCCTTTGCCCCGTGGCGTCGCCCTCGGTTCACGGCCAGCGACGGCCAGACGGTCGTGGAGTTCGTCGTGTACGCGCCGCGACCTTTGCCGTTGACCTTCGACTTGGAGGCGGAAGGGTCTCCCGTGGCCGAGCTTCCGCTAGGGATCGCGGTTCAGTTGTTCGAACGCCGGCTTGCTGCAGAGTTCAGCGACTGGGCCGACTCGCTCTCGGCAGACGGGGAGTGCCCGGCAGGACTCGAAGAGGCGGCCTGCTGGTACGTCGTGGGCGGCACAATGGCTGGGGCTCCGGACCTCGTCGCGCTCCAGGCGGCCTGGGCGGCCGTGCGGGTGCTGTGCCGCGCGGGGGGCCTCGCCGTGTGGGACTCGCTGGCCGTGCGCTGGCAATCCCCCGAGGCCGTGCTCGCCACAAATCCTGCCCTGCCCGCCCTCGCCGCCGCGTGGGCCGTGGAGTGTTCGGCGGTCGACCACGACGAACTGGTGGCCGTGCACACGCTCGGCCTCGCCAAGTTCGCCCGCCGCGACCTCGTGGCGTTCGCGCCCCCCGCCGGCGCAGAAGCCCTCCGTGGGCTGATCGGCCACCTCGCGCTCGACCTCATCGAAGGGGTCGTATTCGCGCCCGGCGACCGGATCACTGCGGGGGGCGCCCAACTCGAGATCGCCGACTACCTGCCTGGCAAAAACGGCCCAGAAACAGCCATTCCCTTCTTCGCCTCACCGCTCCTCGTGCTTTTGCGGGGCTGAGGGGACCACTCCCGTTCGCGGCTACTCCTTCTTCTTTTTCTTCTTCTTCTTCAGGTGCGGCTTCCTCTGGGTGCTCGGTGGAGACTCTTTGGTGGTGGACGACGGCTTCGCCGTTGCCGCCGCGGGGACCGCCGCGGGCGGGGGCACCACCACCGGAGGGGGCATAAAGAACGGAGCGGGCTCTGCCACGGGCGCGGCAATCGGCGCGGCAACGGGGGCAGGCGCCGGGCTCGCCACCTCCGTCTGGCGCGCAGACCCGACCATCAACCACCACGCACCGACCGCAGCCACAGCCCCGCCACCGCAGAGCACGACCCCAACCAGCGCACCGACGCCGAGGCCGAGCATCCTCCGGCCGCCGCCTGCTTCGGGAACCGCGGCAGGCGCAGCCAGTTCCCGTGGCAGCGGGCGCGACGCGAACGCGGGCGCCGCCCGCGGCGGTGCTTCCTCCCGCGGGAGCGGTGGTGCCGCAGCCCGCGGCGGGGGGGGCTCGGCGCGAGGAGGCGGTGCCGCGACCCGCGGCGGCGCGGGCGGTGGCGGTGGTTCCTCCCGCGGGAGCGGCGGCGCGACCTCGACCTGTGGCTCCCCGCCGCCCGTCCGCAACTCGGCCGGCACCACGAAGACCTCGTCGGTCGCCTCGACCGCGGCCATCTCCACCGCCGGAGCCGCCACCGCGGGCGCGACCGCCGCGGGCGGGACCGGCGCTGCCGAGTCGCGGTCGTCGGTGTTCTCGGTGCGAGGCGGGTGTATCGCCAGCGGCGGCGCGACTCCGAAGCCATCGATCGCCACTTCTGCCACGAACCGTTCACCGAGGAGTTGGTAAACTGGCACGAGGTCCACGGCACCCGCCGCTACAGCGCCGGCACCGTCCACCACCCCCGCCACGCGGGGCAACCACTTGAACCCCAGCTTCGCCACGTCGAGCGGCGTGCGAGCAAGCCGCTCCACGCGGGGCAGAAGCTCGGCGACGAGAATGGGATAGATCGCCTTCCCCGCTGCCAGTTCGGATTCCGTCACCGAGCCGCGCACACGCGCTGCGGCGGCGGGAAGTTCGCTCTCCAGCCATGCCGAGGGGGCGCGGGCCACGGCCTCGCCCACGAAGGGGCAGAACAGCTCGACGCCTGCCAGCCACGTCAACAGCACCTCCCCGCTCGGGAGCCGGCGCGTGCGGGCAAGCGCCTCCTCCGGATTCCCCGGAAAACAGCACCCGAGGGCCACGGCTACTGCGAGCAGCTTGTCGGCGGCATCCGCGCGCTGCCGCACGAGCATCGCCGCGAGGCCGCCCGGGGCTGCGCCCTTGCCGCTCGCCATCGCCAAGCGCAGGGCCGTGCCCAGGCCGCTCGCGATCGAAAAGACGTCGTCGCCTTCGTCGAGCCCGTCGAAGACGCTCAGCGCACGCACGGCGGCCTCGGCCTCCGCGCTCTGCCTAGCACTCGCTGCGTTCCCCTGCCCCAGAGCGGCCACTCCGCCCTCGAAGTCGGTCCATTCCGCCAGCGTCACGTCACCCGGCAACCAGTCCAGCACCGACTTCACGATACGAACGACCGGGTCAGTTTCGGTACGGGCAGCGAGGCGAACTTCCAACGGGGAGGGCGGCATCCCCGCAACGTAGCGCACGGGGCTGTGCGGCGCGGTATCCACCCAGGGCGGTCGCAAAGTCGGCGCCACCGGATCCGGCCGCGAACGCGGCTATCGAACGAGGCCCCGCAGCATCGCCCCGACCCGCCGCAGCTTCGGCTGGAGCGCCAGCCCCTCGGGCGTACCGACCAGATCCAGAGCCGCGCAGGCTTCCGCGGCCGAGCCCGCCGCGATCCTGTAGTGGTTGCGCCCGGCATCTCTGCCGCGGGACCGCCCGGTGGCGATTCTCAGCGACGGACAGGCGCGCGCGACCTCCAACGCGAGGCGGTAGACATCGAGATTCTCGTGATCGAAGGCGTATTCCACATTGACTCCGGCGGGCCGCGGGTTGAAGGAGGCTCGGGCCCCGCCCAAGCGGGGCCGCAGCCGAACCAACCCGGGGTCTGACGGAGTCACACGGAGATTTCGTTCATCGAACCTGGATCATCGACGGGTCGAGTTTCGGCTCTCGGTCAACGAGTTTCGGTAGTCGAAAAATCGAGTTTCGGCCGTCGAACCTCGGTTGTCGAATCTCGCCCACCGAGCATCGGTGATCGCGCATCGTTCATCGACCGGCGGGCCCGCGGACTTTGCGACCGCCCTG